>NZ_JBFAZJ010000002.1:0-525068 GCF_040681715.1 Streptomyces sp. NPDC051582 | reverse complement strand
CCAGATGTGGAAGCCCGGTAACGGGTGGAGCTGACTGGTACTAATAGGCCGAGGGCTTGTCCTCAGTTGCTCGCGTCCACTGTGTTAGTTCTGAAATAACGAACAGCTGTGTCGTCATCCAGTGTTCAAATTTCATAGTGTTTCGGTGGTCATAGCGTTAGGGAAACGCCCGGTTTACATTCCGAACCCGGAAGCTAAGCCTTTCAGCGCCGATGGTACTGCAGGGGGGACCCTGTGGGAGAGTAGGACGCCGCCGAACAATCATTGTGAAAAGCCCCGCACCGGGTATCCGGTACGGGGCTTTTTGCGTTTACGCGCATGCGGTCGTGTGGTTTGATCCGGGTTATGGATGATCAGTATGTGATGCGTGCGGTACGGGCGGACGAGTGGGAGAAGGTCAAGGAGCTGCGGATCGACGCGCTCAAGGACCCGGCTGCGCCGGTGGCTTTCCTGGAGACTCTGGACGAGGCCGAGTCCAGGACGGACGAGTTCTGGCAGGGCCGTGCGGAGGGGGCTTCGCACGGGCGCAACGCACGGCAGTTCGTGGCCGAGGCTCCGGACGGGAAATGGGTGGGGTCGGTGACCGTGCTCGTCGAGGAAGGCGGGATCGCCGACTTCTTCGAGCAGGTCGTCGAGCAGACCCAGGGCCACCTGGTGGGAGTGTTCGTACGCCCCGAGCAGCGGGGGAGCGGGCTGACCGAGCGCCTTTTCACCGCCGCGCTGGAGTGGGCCTGGTCGCTGGAGGGGCCGGCGCTGGAGCGCGTACGGCTCTTCGTGCACGAGGACAACGCGCGGGCCGCGGCCTTCTATCAGCGGTTCGGGTTCCGGGCGAGCGGGCACGTCGTGCCGCTGCTGGCGAGTCCGGGAGCCAAGGAGTTCGAGTACGTGCTGCCGAGGCCCTAGGGACACCCCCTAGTGCTGGAGTGCGGCCGCCTCCGGCCAGCGGGCGCGGGCCTGCTCGCGGCTGCGGCACAGGGCTAGCAGGGGGAGCAACTCCTCCTGGAGCAGCTCGGGGAGCTGGGGGATCGGGGCCACGGCCGCGACGTCCTCAAGGACCAGGGTGAGTGGTGGGTCGAGCCGGCCGTGGGATGACCGTGCGGCCATGCGGCGGCCGTGCTCGACCACGCTCGCGGCGAGTGCGGTGAGCAACGGCATCGCACCCGGGTGGGTACGGGGATCTTCCAGCGATTCGCCCACCAGGTAAAGGGTGCCCCCTTCGGCGACGAACGATGCCAAGGTCAGTGCATCTGTTCGGTTCGGATTGCAGGCCTCGCGGATGTGGATCGACGTGAGGCAGGAGAGGGCACGCGCCGTCAGGTGCTGTGCCTGCTCGCGGCGTTCGGGGTGGGCGGTGAGGGCGCTCTCCAGCTCGCCTGCGGCGCCGGGGGCGGCCTGGGGGTGCGTACGGAGGATGCGTACCGGGTCCTGCGCGCTGTTGCCCTGGGCCCAGCGGTGCAGCTGCTTGAACGGGCGGTCGTCGAGGGCCGCGGCTTGGAGCCAGCTGCGCAGGAGCGTTTCCGCCGTGTCGGCGATGGCCGCGTCCATACGGGCCTGGGGACGTACGGGGGCCAGCAGCGCGATCGCGCGGGCCGCGGCGGCTTCGCGGTCGGCGCAGGCGTCGGCCGGGTTCCAGTGCATGCGGGCCGGGGTGTCGCAGAGGTGCGAGGGGTCGTAGAGGAGGACCGGGCCGAGTTTGGCGCGGGCGTCCTTCGTCTCCGCCCAGAGGGCCGGGGAGGAGGTGACGACGAGGGCCGCTCCTTCTGCCGCGGCCAGGGCCTGGAGGGCGAGGGAGTGGCGTTCGGCCGGGCTGCCGTAGGCCATGTGGCCGGGGGCCCCGCTGTTGTCGTGGACGCCGGTGGTGTGGGGGACGCCGGTGGTGTGGGGGACGCCGGTGGTGTGGGGGGTTCCGTGCCCGGACTCGTACGGCGGCGCGGCTGAGCCGGACGGTGCGGCCGCCGGATGGGGCAGCGGGGCCGGGATGGGCGGCGGCGTGGTGGGGCGCGGCGGACCGGCCGGGGGCGGGACCAGGCCGGAGCCGCCCCCGGAGTGGTCGGGGACGCCGGCCTCGTACCCGCTGCCTCGCTGCGCAGGGGGGACCCCCGGCGCCTCGGACGCCGGTGGGTACGGGTACGGGGGCCGGGGCGGGGGCGAAGACGGGTGGGACGGCTCGGCCGGCTTCCTGCGGCGGGACCTCGTACGGGCGATGACGCCCATGACGAAGACCGTCAGGACGAACAGGATCAGGAGCTGGCTGATGAAGAGGCCCCAGAAGAGCCCCCAGCCCGAGAGGGCCTGGGGGTCGGTGTCCGGCCAGGCTCCCGGGACGTCGTGGGGTTGGGTTATCAGGGCGCGGACCGCGCCCGGGGTGTGGGAGAAGGTCACCGTGGACGGCCAGGCGCCCTTCGAGAAGAGCGCGGCCAGGCCCGTCGACGTCCAGACCAGGGCCGCCAGGCCCAGGAGGAAGGCGAGGAGGGCGATCAGGAGGGCGTCCGGGATGCCGCCCTGTTCCTTTCCCGTGCGTTCTCGCATTTACGCCACCGTCGTCGCCGAGCCCGGGCCGCCGTTGCGGTGGCGTTCCATCAGGAGGGCTCTTTCCTCCGCCTCCAGCTCGGCCGCCAGCAGGTCGTCGGGGAGCTGGGACGGGGACGAGGACTCCGTCATGGCGCGGTCCGTGTAGACGAGCGGGCGTTCCGCCTCCGTGATCAGGTGTTTGACCACCTGGACGTTGCCGTTGACGTCCCAGACCGCGATGCCGGGGGTGAGGGTGGGGATGATCTCCACCGCCCAGCGGGGCAGGCCGAGCACCCGGCCCGTCGCTCTGGCCTCGTCCGCCTTCTGGGCGTAGATCGTGCGGGTCGAGGCCATCTTGAGGATGGCCGCGGCCTCGCGGGCGGCCGCGCCGTCGACCACGTCGGAGAGGTGGTGGACGACGGCCACGAAGGACAGGCCGAGGCGCCGGCCGAACTTCAGGAGGCGCTGGAACAGCTGGGCGACGAAGGGGCTGTTGATGATGTGCCAGGCCTCTTCGACCAGGAAGATGCGCTTCTTGCGGTCCGGGCGGATCCAGGTGTGCTCCAGCCAGACGCCGACGATCGCCATCAGGATCGGCATGGCGATCGAGTTGCGGTCGATGTGCGAGAGGTCGAAGACGATGAGGGGGGCGTCGAGGTCGATGCCGACCGTCGTGGGGCCGTCGAACATGCCGCGGAGGTCGCCGTCGACCAGGCGGTCGATGACGAGGGCCACGTCGAGGCCCCAGGCCCGTACGTCGTCTATGTCGACGTTCATGGCCTCCGCGGATTCGGCCTCCGGGTGGCGGAGCTGTTCCACGATGTCCGTGAGGACCGGCTGGCGGTCGCGGATCGTGTCGACGACGTAGGCGTGCGCGACCTTGAGGGCGAAGCCGGAGCGTTCGTCGAGGCCGTGGCCCATGGCGACTTCGATGATGGTCCGGAGCAGCGCGAGCTGGCCGGTCGTGGTGATCGCCGGGTCGAGGGGGTTGAGGCGGATCCCGTCGTCGTTGGCGGCGATGGGGTCCAGGCGGATGGGGGTTATCCCCAGCTGCTGGGCGATGAGGTTCCACTCGCCGACTCCGTCTTCGCCCTGGGCGTCGAGGACGACGACCTGGCGGTCGCGGAAGCGGAGCTGGCGCAGGACGTAGGTCTTTTCGAGTGCCGACTTGCCGTTGCCGGACTCGCCGAGGACCAGCCAGTGCGGGGCCGGCAGCTGCTGGCCGTACAGCTGGAAGGGGTCGTAGATGTAGCCCTTGCCGCTGTAGACCTCGCGGCCGATGATGACACCGGAGTCGCCGAGTCCGGGGGCGGCGGTGGGCAGGTAGACGGCCTGCGCCTGCCCGGTGGAGGTGCGTACGGGCAGGCGCGTGGTCTCGACCTTGCCGAACAGGAAGCTGGTGAAGGCGTCCGTCAGAGCGGACATGGGATCTCGCATGGGCGGCACTTCCCTCCAGCTAGCGTCGGATGCCGGTGGCGAACGGCAGGGTGTTGACGAAGGCGCGGTGGTGCTCGCGGTCGCACCACTCCAGCTTCAGGTAGGACTTGCCCGCCGAGGCGCGGATGGTGCGCTTGTCGCGGGCGAGGGCCTCCGGGGATCGGGAGGACACCGTGATGTACCCGACCAGGTTGACTCCTGCCGCACCGCTGGCGAGATCTTCACCTCTTTGGTCGAGCCGGCCGTGGGCGGCGATGTCGCGGGGGTCGACGGTGCGGTTCATCTTGGCGGCGCGGCTGGCGTCGGCCTCGTCGTTGGTCTTCTCGGTGAGCATGCGCTCGATGGCCACCTCGGTGGGCTCCAGATCCATGGTGACGGCGACGGTGCGGATCACGTCGGGGGTGTGGACGAGGAGGGGCGCGAGGAAGTTGACGCCGACCGGGGTCATCGGCCATTCCTTCACCCAGGCCGTGGCGTGGCACCAGGGGGCGCGGGTGGAGGACTCGCGGGTCTTGGCCTGGAGGAAGGTGGGTTCGACCGCGTCGAGTTCGGCGGGCCAGGCGTTGCGCTTGGTCATGGCCTGGATGTGGTCGATGGGGTGGTCCGGGTCGTACATGGAGTGCACGAGGGAGGAGAGGCGGCCCTGGCCGAGGGGCTGGCGGACGCGGATGTCGGCTTCGGCGAGGCGGGCGCAGATGTCGGTGAGCTCGCGGGCCATGACGATGGCGAGGCCGGCGTCGCGGTCGAGCTTGCGGCCCTTGTGGGGGGTGCCGGCGCGGGCGATGGTGTGGGCCTCGGCGGCGAGTTCGCGCGTGTAGTGCATGCAGGCGACGAGGTACGCGCGGTGCTGCTCGGAGGAGGTGGAGACCATCGACTGGAGCTGGTCGTACGAGTCGCGCAGCCAGATGGGGGCGTTGGTGTCGCCGCGCTGGGCGACGTCCTTGGCGTGTGCGTCCGGGTCGGCGGGGAGCGTACGGGCGAGCATCTGGAGGCGGGTGACGAAGCCGTCGCCGTTGGCCACGTGCTTGAGGAGGGTGCCGAAGCGGTCGACGAGGGCTTCCTGGTCCTCGCTGTCGCGCAGGCCGACGCCGGGGCCCTCGATCTCGATGGCGGCGGTGACGGTCCTGCGGTCGGCGTGGAGGAGGACGGCGATCTCGTCGGGGCCGAAGGGGGCGGCGAGCCAGTTGATCCGGCCGATGCCGGGGGGCGGGCCGACCTCGACCTCGCGGCCGTCGGCGGCGCGGACGCCGGCTTCCATGGCGGAGGAGCGGTACGTCGTGCCGCGGCGCAGGGTGCGCTTGTAGCTGCGGTTGATCTCGAACCACTTGTAGAACGTGCGGCCCTTGTACGGGACGTACACGGCGGCGAGCGCGAGCATCGGGAACCCGGCGAGGCTGACGATGCGCAGGGTGAGGGCGGGGACGAGCAGGCCGCTCATCATGCCGAAGAACGCGCCGACGATGATCAGGGCGATCTCGCCGCTCTCGCGGTTCTTGCCGACGATCGCGTTCGGCCGGGCCCGGCCGATGAGATACGTGCGGCGGGGTGCGACCGGGTGCAGCTGGTGGGACTGGGTCGTCAACGCCCGTCACCTCCTGTGTTCCTCGTACTCGATCCGGAGCGGGGCGCGGGTGCGGCGGAGGGGACGGATCCGCCGCCTCCGCCGCCGGAGGTGGGGCGGCTGCTGTGGGCGGCCACTCCTCCGGAGAGGGGGTTGGCGGGGCGGGGGGCGCTGGAGCCGCCGCCGCCGTCGCCGCCGCGGTGGGCGCCGCGGCTGCTGTGGGTCTTGATGCCCTGGGATACGAGGGAGGCCGGGGAGCTGATGACGGCGGCGGCCTGGGCGCCGTCGGTGGCCTTGCTGCGGTTCGATCGGGCGGAGGCGATCTCGTCGCCGAAGCCGGGGACGAAGCGGTAGATCATCGCGGAGGCGAAGATCGCCAGGAGGATGATCGCGAGGCCGGAGACGACGGCGGAGAAGGCGTTGGGGCCCTTTTCGCCGGCGAGGGCGCCGGCGAGGCCGAGGACGATGACGATGACCGGCTTCACGAGGATGACGGCGATCATGATGCCGGCCCAGCGGCGGACGTGGCCCCAGAGGTTGCGGTCGACGAGCCCGGCGTAGACGACGACGCCGAGGAGGGCGCCTACGTAGAGGAGGGCGGCCCGGATGAAGAGTTCGAGGAAGAGGACGCCGGCGGCGAGGACGGTGACGAGGGAGACGACGATCAGCATGATCGGGCCGCCGCCGATGGAGTCGCCCTTCTTGAGGGCCTCGATGAAGGAGCCGAAGAAGACGTCGGTCTGGCCGCCGCTCGCCGATGCGATGACTTCTGTGACGCCGTCGGTGGCGGAGACGACGGTGTAGAGGATCAGCGGGGTGAAGGCGGAGGCGAGGACGGTGAGCCAGAGGAAGCCGACGGCTTCGGAGATGGCGGTGGTGAGGGGGACGCCGCGGATGGCGCGCTTGGCGACGGCGAAGAGCCAGAGGACCAGCGTGAGGATGGTGGAGGCGGCGAAGACGACGGCGTACTGCTTGAGGAAGGCGCCGTTGGTGAAGTCGACGTTGGCCGTGCCTTTGATCGCTTTGCTGAGCTCGGTGACGATCCAGGCCGCGGCGTCGGCGCAGCCCTTGGCCAGGGAGGCGAGGGGGTTGAGGGCGTCGGCGGGGTCGCTGGGCGCCAGGCCTGTGCGGGGGGCGCCTGTGGCGCCGTCGCCCCGCTCGCAGTAGTCCTTGGCCGGGCCTCGGATCAGGTCACAGGGGTCGTTGCTCGGCTTCGGGCTGGGCGCGCTCGGGTCGGGCGAGGGAGCGGCGACCGCGCGGGCGGAAAGGAGGACCGCAGTGGTCTGCAGGGTGGCTACGACGGCTGCGAAGGACATACCGCGACGGCTAGCGTGCATAGGTGAGCCCCCCGAACTGCGATACGGCGGCGGCCATCTCCTCGGCGGAGGCAGCTCTCTGGTCCCGGCCGACCGGGGCCGGGCCGTCCTTCTGCGTGAAGTCGGCGACGCGCCAGTCGCCGTTGGTCCAGCGGAGCTCGAAGGTGTTGGTGTACCAGCTCTCCGCGACCGGGTTCTTCGACCCCTCGCCCGCGAGACCGAACAGGGTCGAGTGCCAGACGGAGACGGTGGCGGCGTCGGTGGAGAACTTCTCCACCTTGGTCCCGACAGGGTTCGTACGGGAGATGAACTGGAGGCCCTTCGGGGCCTTGCCGGCGGAGTCGAGGCCGATGCGAGCCAAGAACTGCGCGTCCGTGTAGACGCTGTCGAGGTTGCTCTGGCGCGCGGCGGCCACGTCCGGCGCGTACACGGCCTGGACGATGGCCTTTCTGCGGACGCTGTCGAACATGCCGTCAGAGCCGAGTGCGACCGCGAAGTTGGCGGCGGCCGACTGTGCTCCTTGTTCGGTCTGCGCGAACCCGGTAGGGACGGTGCCGTTCTTGCCGTCCACCGGGCGGGTGCCTGTGGCTGTCGTGGAGGCGGGGGAGGGTGGGGTGTCCGCCGACGGGGGGGTCGGGGTGTCTCCCGACTGGTTGGCGAAGGCGATCGCCGCGATCAGGAGGACCACCACGCCGACCACCGTCACCAGGCTGCGCGAGGCGCGCGGGGTGCGGCGGGGGGTGCCGTACGGGTCGGACGGGGAGTCGGGGAGCCGGGTGCGGGTCTGGCCCGTGCCACCGATCTCGCCGTAGCCGCCGCCGGCGCCGCCGCCGTACTGGTCCTCGTTGCTCATCTCGTGTCCGCCCCCTCTGCGTCGTACGTCGGTGGTGTGGTGATTCCTCGTCAGGTCCGGCAGCCGGTGGGCGGCCCGGCTAGACGGCCATTCCGTAGACGATGGTGAAGAGGGTGCCGAGGGAGCCGATGATGAACACGCCGGTCAGGCCGGCGACGATCAGGCCCTTGCCCTGTTCGGCGCTGAAGGTGTCCCGCAGTGCGGTCGCGCCGATGCGCTGCTTGGCCGCGCCCCAGATGGCGATGCCGAGGCAGAGGAGGATCGCGACGGCCATGACCACCTCGATCATGACCTTCGCTTCATTGCCGAGACTGCCGAACGGCCCCCAGTTCGGGGCGATTCCGCCGATGATGGTGGTGATGTCGCCCTTTTCGGCTGCCAGGATCATGTAACTCACCGCCCCTGTATGGGTAGTTCCGCTGGCCCGTGCCGACGGCAGGGCTCACGTACTATCTTCGCTGATGAAACCGCCGTCGTACGTCGACTTGACGGCTCTCTTTACCCGATCTCCCGCCCTTTGACCCGTCTGTGCGCTCTGACCTGGGCGGGGGCGGCGGGTGTGCGGGAGAACATATGGTCACTCTGTGTATCACGGGGGGTGACCCCGGGCAATGATTGCCCTCTCGGCGTGCGGGGGGCCGCTCGGGTGGCCGCCGTTCGGCGCAGTGTGCGGGCGTGTCGTTGGGCCGAGTCGCTGACGTTGGTCCGACATTCCGTCAGTCGTTCCATTCTTCCGGCCGGTTGCGGGAGATGCTCCAGGCCGTTCGGTCGGACGATGCAAGGAGTGACGGATGGGTTCCGCAGTGAAGGTCGGTCGGCGGGCGTGGCTCGCCGGTGGGTTCGCGGTTCCGCTGGCGATCGCGCTGGTGGGCGCCTCGGTTCCGGCGATGGCCGCTCAGGGAGCGGGCGCGGCGGCCGAGGCGGGCTGGAGCAGCACCAAGTGTCCGGAGCCGGATGCGAGGACGCTGCCGGCCAAGGCTCCCGGCAAGGCGGCGAAGGCGGCCAAGGCCAAGAAGGCCGCCAAGCCCGCGAACCCGTGCGCCGGTCAGAAGGGTGACCGCGGGCCGCAGGGGCCCAAGGGCGACCGGGGTCAGAAGGGTGATCGCGGGCCGCAGGGGCCCAAGGGTGACCGCGGACCGAAGGGTGACCGGGGTCCGAACGGTCCGCACGGGCCCTGTGAGGACGTCGACACGGCGCTGGGGCTGAGCGACACGGAGTTCAGTGTCGTGCTGCACCGGGGCAGGACCACGCTGGGCGTGCGGGAGACGGCGCCGATCGGCTCGTACACCTGGAAGGACCTCACGACGCAGCTGAACCCGGGGCACCCGCGGAACGCGTGCGGGGTGTCGCTCACCGCGGTGGGCTTCACGGTCTACGTGAAGGTGCTGACGACCACGGGTGACGTGTTCGAGAACCAGTGCACGTACACGCCGACGGCGGCGCTGACCTGCCCGTCGGGCTGGACGGCCATCATCAGGCCGTAGGTCGGGGCCAAGGTCGGGGTCGGGGCCGAGACCGGGGCCGGTACCGGCCCCGGTGCGGGCTACGCGGTCCAGTGGGCGGGGCGGACCAAGGTCGGGGGGATCTTGGTCGCCGCGTCGCCCCGGGCCGCGTTCAGCTGGGGCTGGGTGAGGAACAGGGCCCCGCGCAGGTCCGCCCCGCGCAGGTCGGCGTCGCGGAAGTCGGCGCCGATCAGGTCCGCGAGGCGCAGGTCGGCGCCGCCGAGGTCGGCGGCGATGAGGTAGGCGCCGCGGAGGTTGGCGCCGCGCAGGTCCGCGCCGGCGAGGCGGGCGCCCATGAGGTCGGCGCCGCGGTGGTTCTTCTTGCGGGCCGGGGCCTTGGCGCGGGCCAGTTCGCTCGCCCGCAGGAGGAGCGTGTTGACGCTCCCGCGCAGGGCGCCGACGTCCAGGCCGGTCAGGGCGTCGGCTTCGGCCGCGGTCCACCGCGCGGTATCGGCCTGTGCGCGGCGCAGGTCCGCGTGGAGCGGGGCGGCGGCCGGGAGGGTGAGTGCCTCGGTGATGTAGAAGAGCAGCTCGTGCAGTTGCCGCATCACCGGGAAGACCTCGTACATCGCGGCGGCCGTGCCCGGGTGCGTGCGCCAGTCCCGGCCGCCGAAGGTCGTCTGGGAGACCTGCTGGCCCGCGCCGAAGCAGTCGAAGACGGTGCAGCCCTGGAAGCCCTTGTCGCGCAGCCGGGTGTGGATGCCGCAGCGGAAGTCTTCCTGAAGGTTCTTGCAGGGGGTTCCGGCGGCCTTGTTCACGGCGAAGTCGTTGGACTTGGCGAAGGGCAGGGCGACGCAGCAGAGTGCGAAGCAGTTCGCGCAGTCTGCTTGCAGGACGGGGAGTGCGGGGAGGGCGGGGGTGGCGGACACTCCTCCATTGTCCCCGGTCGGGGACGTGGGTCTGGCGGGGCGGGTTACCTGTGGGTAGCGTTCCGGCCATGGCGATCTCCGAGGCGTTCCACGAGGCGTTCTACGAGCGGGTCGATGCCGGGCGGTTCCTGGCCACCGAGTACACGCGCGGGCCCTGGGACCCGGGATCTCAGCACGCCGGTCCGCCGGCCGCGCTGCTCGGGCGGGCCGTGGAGGAGCGGGAGGGCGCCCGCGCCGACATGCGGATCGCGAGGATCACGTACGAGATCCTGCGGCCCGTGCCGATCGGCCCGCTGGAGGTCACGACCTCGGTGCTCCGGGCCGGCCGCAGCACCGAGGTGGTCGAGGCGGCCCTCGCGCCGGCCGGGGGCGCTCCGGTGATGCTCGCGCGGGCGCTGCGGATCAGGGTGGCGGGGGAGGCCGTGCCGGGCGTGGCGCCGGGGCCGCAGCTGCCGCCGCCCGGGGAGGTGGGGCCGACGCCGTTCTTCCCGGTGCCGTGGGAGACCGGCTACCACTCGGCGATGGAGACCCGGTTCACCGAGGGCGCGTTCGTTGCGCTGGGTCCGGGCACGTGCTGGATGCGCATGAAGGTGGCGCTCGTGGCCGGGGAGGAGACCAGGCCCCTGGACCGGGTGCTGGTCGCCGCCGATTCGGGCAACGGGATCAGCTCGGTGATGGACTTCGGCCGGTACGTGTTCGTCAACAGTGACCTGACCGTGCACCTGCACCGCCACCCGGTGGGGGAGTGGGCCTGCGTGGAGGCCCGTACGAGCGTGGACGCGGCCGGGATCGGGCTGGCGGACGCCCGGCTGCACGACGAGAAGGGGCCCATGGGGCGCAGCGCGCAGAGCCTGTTCGTCGCCCCGCGCTCCTGACGTCCGGCTGCCCGGAGGGTTTCGGTGGCGGGGTGCGCCCCGGTGTGCCCCCGGCCGGCGGCCGGGAGGACTGGACGCCGGTCTTCTGCCGCGCCGAGGATGGCCCTGTGACGTACGCGGGCACGCGCTTCCCTTGGCTTCCAAGTGGCGTAGTGGAGCGGGCGACACGAGCGAATCGCACGTGAAAGCGACGGGGATGGGGGAGTGTTGACGGGTGCGCAGATTCTGGATGGCAGGCGGGATCGGGGTCGGGGTCTGTCTGAGCTTCCTCGTGCTGATCGTGGTCGGTACGTACTCGGCCGCGGCGGGCCTCGCCGGAGCCGGGGCGGCCGGGGGCCGTGCGCTCGGGCTGGCCAAGGGGGCCGTGCCCGCCAAGTACCAGAACCTGGTGCAGAAGTGGGGCACCCTGTGCCCGGCCATGACTCCGGCGCTGCTCGCCGCCCAGCTGTACTCGGAGAGCGGCTGGAATCCGAGTGCCGTCAGCCCTGCCGACGCCCGCGGCATCGCGCAGTTCATCCCGGGCACCTGGGCCGGGCACGGCATCGACGGGGACGGTGACGGCGACCGGGACATCTGGGATCCCAACGATGCGATCCCCTCGGCGGCTTCGTACGACTGCGAGCTGGCCAAGGACGTGGCGGGTGTGCCCGGGGACGCGACGGGCAACATGCTCGCGGCGTACAACGCGGGGGCGTACGCGGTCATCAAGTACGGCGGGGTGCCGCCGTACAAGGAGACCCAGGGTTACGTGAAGGCCATCACGACCCTCGCGAAGAGCTTCGAGCGGCCCGTCGGGCGGGTGGCGCCCTCGCAGCAGGCGGCCGGGGCGATCTACTTCGCGCAGAAGCAGTTGGGGACCCCGTACCTGTGGGGCGGGAACGGAACGCCGGACCAGGACGGGCGGTTCGACTGCTCGGGGCTGACGAAGGCCGCGTACGAATCGGTGGGGATCGAGCTGCCGCGCGTGGCCAACGACCAGTACAACGCCGGTCCGCACCCCTCGCGCGATGAACTGCTCCCCGGGGACCTGGTGTTCTTCTCCGATGATCTGACGAACTCCCGGGCGATCCACCACGTCGGGCTCTACGTGGGCGGCGGATACATGATCAACGCCCCGTACACCGGCGCCGTGATCCGCTTCGACAAGATCGACACCCCGGACTACTTCGGGGCGACGCGTGTCACCAAGGACGGGGCCGCGGCCCTGCCGGACCGGGGCGCCGACGCCAAGTCTTCGTGACCGCGGCGACCTTGCCCACGCTGCGTCAACCCCAGGCCCTGAGCTGCGACGACGAGTCTCTCTTCGATAACGTTGCCGTGATCATTCGGTGGAGAGTGGAACGTGGTGTTCAGAACGGGCGTTCCATGGGCGCAGGCTTGATCACCGGGGGGGTTCAGGGGCGCACACCGGCGTGCGCCCGAGGGGAACCGAGCAAGGGCTAAGGGGCCGCATCGCCATGGCTGGACTCACGACCGGTGGGCCGAACGTGGACGTAAGCCTGCTGTACGACATCAACGGACTGGCGCGGCACGCGCCGGCCGGGGTCGACCGGGCCGTCGCCCTCGTCAGCTCGTACGGGATCCCGCTGGCCCTGGTGCTCCTCTTCCTGTGGTGCTGGCACGGCACGCGCCGGCAGGACGAGGCCACGGCCGCCGAGTCGTTCGCCGCGCTCGTGTGGGCCCCGCTCGCCGCCGCGCTCGTCCTCCTCGTGAACGTCCCGCTGCGGGCGTTCGTCGCCCGGCCGCGGCCGTCCGCCGCGCACCACGGCCTGGACGTGCTCGCCCCCTACTCCGGCTCCGGCGACTTCTCCTTCGTCAGCGGCCACGCCGGCCTCGCGATGGCGCTGGGCGTCGGCCTGTTCATCGCGAACCGGAAGCTCGGGCTCATCGGGATCGCACTGGCCCTCGTCGAGGGGCTCTGCCGGGTGTACCTCGGCGTCCACTACCCCACCGACGTCATCGGCGGCTTCGCGCTCGGCACCGCCGTCGTGCTGCTGGCCGCCCCGCTCGCGATGGCGCTGCTGACCCCGGTGGTGCGGGCGGTGGCCCGCTCCCCGCGCGCGGGCCGGCTGGTCCGCGCCAAGCGGCGCGCCCTGCCCCGCCCGGTGGACCTCGCGCAGCCGCAGACCCCGCCGCCGGGCTGCCGCCCGCACGAGAGCGACCTCGCGGCGTAGGGCCGAGGAGCGGGGCACGGATCGCGGGTCACGGGTCGCCGCCCTCCGTGCCCCGCCCCTGCGGGTCCTCTTCGCGGCGGTAGCGGGAGCGCAGCCACAGACCGGTGGCCGCGGCCGCGACGGTGGTGGCCCCGATGGCCAGGGCCACGTCGGCCGGACCGTCCGCCGAGCCCGTCGGGCGGGCCGAGGCCGCGGCGGCGGGCGTGAGCGTGAGGAGCAGGGCCCAGAGGAGGGCGGCGACGCGGGGTGCGGGTCCTGGCATGCATCCAGGGCATCCGCTCCCGGGTGCCCCGGCCAGCCGGGCCGTCCGAACGGGCGATCCGCCGTGCGTCCCGGCCGCACTGCCTCCCGGCTTCCTCGCTTCCGGACTCCCGGGGCACCGGACTTCCGGCACCCGTACTCCCGGACTCCCGGGCCCCGTACTCCCGGGCCCCGGACTCCCGGCACTCAGGCCGAGGTGTGCCGGTCCGCGTCCCTGCGGGCCAGATCGCGGGAGCGGCGGGCCGGGCCTCTCCAGCCGCAGGTGCACGAGGCGAGGCAGAAGGCGCCGCGTTCGGCGGTGCTCGTGGTGTGGCCGGTGGGTCCGGTGGGTGGCCGCTCCATGGGACGGGCGTGCGGCACGACGTCAAGCGGAGGGACAAGCGACGCTTTGCTGTGCGAATCCACATCACCAAGGTACCCGGAGCGTGCAACGGCCCGGGACCGCGGCGGCCCGTGACGGGAAACCCCGGACCTCGTTAACCGGAGCGGGTGGGGGCCTCGGGCAAGCAGCGGTCATGCGTTGGGGGTTGGCAGGCGATGGTGGTGCACCAGCACAGGCGGCGGCGCGGGCGTGCGGGTGAGGCGGTGCTCGCCCTGGGCATGGCCGCGACCCTGGCCGCGATGAGCGGGTGCGCGGGCGCGGACCGGGCCGACGCCCGTCCCCCCGCCGACCCGGCCGCGACCGTACGGGAAGCCGCCGACCGGCTGGCCGAGACCGGCAGCGCGCAGGCCCGTACGGCGATGGAGATGGCCACCGGCGGGACCCGGGTCACGATCCGCGGCGAGGGCGGGGTCGACTTCAAGAACCGGATGGGCCAGCTTCTGGTGATGCTCCCGGCCGACGCGGCCGGCAAGGACGAGCACCGTCCCATCACCGAGCTCCTCGTCCCCGGGGCCCTGTACATGAAGAACCGGGGCGCGGGCGTGCCCGACGACAAGTGGGTACGGGTCGACATCACGACCCTCGCCGACGGGAACCTCGTCACGGGCGGGGCCACCGATCCGCTGGCCGCGGCCGAGCTGTTGCGCGGCGTTCGGGAGGCGACGTACGTGGGTGAGACCGAGGTGGCGGGCACGAAGGTGCGGCACTACCGCGGGACCACCGACATCGGTCAGGCCGCGAAGCACGCCTCGCCGGCGGTGAAGGGGGCGCTGGAGGCGGCGGCGAAAGGGTTCAGCAAGGACGTCGTCCCGTTCGACGTCTACCTCGACGAGCAGGGGCGGCTGCGGAAGGTCCGGCACCGCTTCAGCTACGTCAACAATGGCGTGATCGATGTCTCCTCGACCACCCTGCTCTACGGGTTTGGGACGCCGGTGAAGGTCGTATTGCCCGCAAGCGGGGACATTTACGCCGGGAAGATCGCGCAATAGCCGGCCGGGCGGTGCCGGGGCGGCGCCATCGGGTCATGGCCCGGTATCCGGAAATGGTCCATCCGTGTCATGCGCACAGCGCCCCGGCCTCCCTACGCTGAGACGGCCCCTGACCGATGACGGCAGATCGAGGTGACACGCGTGACTCCCGCAGGCGGTTCGACGGTGCAGGATCACGTGGCTCTCGCCGAGATCGAGCTGTGCGGCGAGCTGATCATCGCGGCGTCCGCGGCGGACGAGGAGCGGCTCAGTCAGGACCGGATCGACGAGGTCCTGATGGGCCTCGGGTTGTAGCCGGCGCAGCCATTGCGGTGCTCGCGGCGGTCGCGTACCGGGTCAGGTGCGCAGCAGGCGTGCGATCGCCTTCGTCGCTTCCTCGACCTTGGCGTCGATCTCGTCCCCGCCCTTGACGGCCGCGTCGGCGACGCAGTGCCGCAGGTGCTCTTCGAGGAGCTGGAGCGCGAAGGACTGGAGGGCCTTGGTGCTCGCCGAGACCTGGGTGAGTATGTCGATGCAGTAGACGTCCTCGTCGACGAGCCGCTGCAGGCCGCGGATCTGGCCCTCGATGCGGCGCAGCCGCTTGAGGTGCTCGTCCTTCTGGTGGTGGTAGCCGTGCACCGCGCCGGTGCCGGTGGCGGTTCCCGTACCGGTGGCGACGTCGGCTCCGGAGCCCTCCGCCTCGATGGCAGTCATGCGTCCTCCCGTGGTCCGGATCGAGGGGTGCATACCCCTCATGGGTATAGGGTACTGGGCCCCGGACGGAGCGGCGGGGGCCCGTGGTCCCCACTCTGCCTGATGGAGGACACTGGGTAATCGCCCGGAACCGCCGGTTAGCCGTGGCCGGGGGTTGCGCCTAGCATCAGCCTGACCGAATCCAATGCACCCCGAGGACCTCACGTGCGATTTCGTCTGACCCCCAGGGAGACGAGCTTCTACGACATGTTCGCCGCATCCGCGGACAACATCGTCACGGGCTCGAAGCTCCTGATGGAACTGCTCGGAGCGGACTCCTCCGCCCGGGCCGAGATCGCGGAGCGGATGCGGGCAGCCGAGCACGCGGGGGACGACGCCACCCACGCGATCTTCCACCAGCTGAACTCCTCCTTCATCACGCCGTTCGACCGCGAGGACATCTACAACCTGGCCTCGTCGCTCGACGACATCATGGACTTCATGGAGGAGGCCGTCGACCTGGTCGTCCTGTACCAGGTGGAAGAGCTCCCCAAGGGCGTCGAGCAGCAGATCGAGGTACTGGCGCGGGCGGCCGAGCTGACCGCCGAGGCCATGCCGCACCTGCGGACGATGGACAACCTGACCGAGTACTGGATCGAGGTCAACCGCCTTGAGAACCAGGCCGACCAGATCCACCGCAAGCTGCTCGCGACGCTCTTCAACGGCAAGTACGACGCCATCGAGGTGCTGAAGCTCAAGCAGATCGTCGACGTGCTCGAAGAGGCGGCCGACGCGTTCGAGCACGTCGCGAACACGGTGGAGACCATCGCGGTCAAGGAGTCCTGAACCTCGTGGACACCTTCGCTCTGATCGTGACCATCGGTGTCGCGCTCGGTTTCACGTACACCAACGGGTTCCACGACTCGGCGAACGCGATCGCGACCTCGGTCTCGACCCGCGCGCTGACCCCGCGCGCCGCCCTCGCGATGGCCGCGGTGATGAACCTCGCCGGTGCCTTCCTGGGCAGCGGGGTCGCCAAGACGGTCAGTGAGGGCCTGATCGAAACGCCCCAGGGCAACCGGGGCATGTGGATCCTCTTCGCGGCGCTGGTCGGCGCGATCGTCTGGAACCTGATCACCTGGTACTTCGGCCTTCCTTCCTCTTCCTCGCACGCGCTGTTCGGCGGCATGGTCGGCGCGGCGCTGGCCGGTGGCACCGGCGTCATCTGGAGCGGGGTGATCGACAAGGTCGTCATCCCGATGTTCGTCTCGCCGGTCGTCGGTCTGGTCGTCGGTTACCTGGTGATGGTGGCCATCCTGTGGATGTTCCGCCGGTCCAACCCGCACAAGGCCAAGCACGGCTTCCGCATCGCGCAGACCGTGTCCGCGGCCGGCATGGCGCTCGGTCACGGCCTCCAGGACGCGCAGAAGACGATGGGCATCGTCGTGATGGCCCTGGTCATCGCCGATGTGCAGGCCGCCGACGCGCCGATTCCGATCTGGGTCAAGATCGTGTGCGCCGTGATGCTGTCGCTCGGTACGTACGCGGGCGGCTGGCGCATCATGCGGACCCTCGGCCGCAAGATCATCGAGCTGGACCCGCCGCAGGGCTTCGCCGCCGAGACCACCGGTGCCTCGATCATGTTCGGCTCGGCGTTCCTGTTCCACGCGCCGATCTCCACCACCCACGTGATCACCTCGGCGATCATGGGCGTGGGGGCGACCAAGCGGGTCAACGCGGTCCGCTGGGGCGTCGCCAAGAACATCGTGATGGGCTGGTTCATCACCATGCCGGCCGCGGCCCTGGTCGCCGCGCTCAGCTTCTGGGTCGTGGACCTGGCCTTCGTCGGATAGCCGGCGAAGACCGGCGTACGAACGAAAGCGGGCCGGCTCCCCCCACCCAGGGGGAGCCGGCCCTTTTCTTTCGCCTTGCGGTGGCACCGCCATGCAGCACCGCAGGACGTTGTTCACATCCGAGGGCTTCGGTCTAGCCGAAGCGGCCCGAGATGTAGTCCTCGGTCGCCTGGACGGACGGGTTCGAGAAGATCCGGTCCGTGTCGTCGATCTCGACGAGCTTGCCGGGCTGGCCGACCGCCGAGAGGTTGAAGAAGGCGGTGCGGTCGGAGACGCGGGCGGCCTGCTGCATGTTGTGCGTCACGATGACGATCGTGAAGCGCTCCTTGAGCTCGCCGATCAGGTCCTCGATCGCGAGGGTGGAGATCGGGTCCAGGGCGGAGCAGGGCTCGTCCATCAGCAGGACCTCCGGCTCGACCGCGATGGCGCGGGCGATGCACAGACGCTGCTGCTGGCCGCCGGAGAGGCCGGAGCCCGGCTTGTTCAGGCGGTCCTTGACCTCGTTCCAGAGGTTCGCGCCCTTCAGGGACCGTTCCACGATCTCCGCGAGCTCGGACTTCTTGAAGCTGCCGTTCAGGCGCAGGCCCGCCGCCACGTTGTCGAAGATCGACATGGTGGGGAAGGGGTTGGGACGCTGGAAGACCATGCCGACCGTGCGGCGGACCGCGACCGGGTCGACGCCGGCGCCGTACAGGTTCTCGTCGTCCAGGAGCACCTTGCCCTCGACGCGGCCACCGGGGGTGACCTCGTGCATGCGGTTCAGGGTGCGCAGGAAGGTGGACTTGCCGCAGCCGGACGGGCCGATGAAGGCGGTCACGGAGCGCGGCTCAACGGTCATCGAGATGTCGTCGATGGCCTTGTGGCTGCCGTAGAAGGCGGACAGTCCGCTGACGTCGATTCGCTTGGCCATGAGGGGTCACTTCGCTTTCAGATAGTCGCGTCAGCGACCGGTCTTGGGGGCCTTCCAGCGGGCGATGCCGCGGGCCACCAGATTGAGGATCATGACGAAGGCGATCAGGACGAGCGCTGCGGCCCATGCCCGGTCGTAGGAGGCGTCACTGCCGACCTTGTACTGCTCCCAGATGTACAGGGGGAGCGAGGACTGGGCACCTTCGAAGGGGTTCGGGTTGATCAGCTGGGTACCGAAGACCAGCAGCATGATCGGCGCGGTCTCACCGGCGATGCGGGCGACGGCCAGCATGACGCCGGTCGCGATGCCGCCGATGGCGGTGGGGAGCACGACCTTGAGGATCACGCGCCACTTCGGCACGCCGAGGGCGAGGGCGGCCTCGCGCAGCTCGTTCGGGACGAGCTTGAGCATCTCCTCGGTGGAGCGGACCACGACGGGCATCATCAGGATCGACAGGGCCATCGAGCCGGCGAAGCCGGAGGGGCCGAAGCCGAGCGCCAGGTTCCAGGTCGTGAGGATGAACAGACCCGCGACGATGGACGGGATGCCGGTCATGACGTCGACGAAGAAGGTGACGGCCTTGGCCAGCTTGCCCTTGCCGTACTCGACCAGGTAGACGGCGGTCATCAGGCCGATGGGCGCTGCGATCGCGGTGGCCAGGGCGACCTGCTCGATGGTGCCGAGCAGCGCGTGGTAGACGCCGCCGCCCTGCTCGAAGCTGGTGACGCCGTTCATCGAGTGGCTGAGGAAGTCGCCGTCGAGGGCCTTGACGCCGCGGCTGACGGTGGTCCAGATCAGCGAGAGCAGCGGGATGACCGCGAGGACGAAGCAGACCCACACGAGGGAGGTCGCGACGCGGTCCTTGGCCTGGCGGCCGTTCTCGACGATCGCGCTGGAGAGGTAGGTGATCGCGACGAACAGGAGCGAGGCGATCAGGCCCCACTGGACCTTGCTGTGCAGGTCGGCGACGACGCCGATGCCGCAGCCGAGGGCGATCGCGAGGACCGCGGTGCCGGCCGGGGCCCAGCGGGGGAGGCCGCCTCGGGTCAGGCGGGCGGGAGCGGCGGACTTCGGGGCCCGGGCGGGCCGCTGGTCCTGGAGTGCGTGGCTCATCAGGCGTTCGCCCCCGAGAAGTCCTTGCGGCGAGCGATGATCAGGCGGGCTGCGCCGTTGACCAGCAGGGTGAGCAGGAAGAGGACCAGACCGGAGGCGATCAGGGCGTCACGGCCGAACTCGTTGGCCTCGTCGAACTTCGCGGCGATGTTCTGCGCGAACGTGCCGCCGCCCGGGTCCAGGATGTGTCCGTTGATCAGGAAGCTCGGGGACAGGACGGTCGCCACGGCCATGGTCTCGCCGAGGGCGCGGCCGAGGCCGAGCATCGAGGCGGAGATGACGCCGGAGCGGCCGAAGGGCAGCACCGACATCCGGATGACCTCCCAGCGGGTCGCGCCGAGGGCCAGGGCGGCCTCCTCGTTCATGCGCGGGACCTGGAGGAAGACCTCGCGGCTCACGCTGGTCACGATCGGCAGGATCATGATCGCGAGCAGGATGCCGACGGTGAAGAGGGAGCGGGCGACGCCGACCTGGGTCTTGTCGAAGACGTAGGTCCAGCCCATGTACTCGTCGAGCCAGAGGTTGAGGCCCGCGAGCTGGGGGACCAGGAAGAGCGCGCCCCAGATGCCGTAGATGATCGACGGCACGGCGGCGAGCAGGTCGACCACGTACGCGAGGGGCGCGGCCAGCTTGCGCGGCGCGTAGTGCGAGATGAAGAGGGCGATGCCGACAGCGATCGGAACCGCGATGGCCATCGCGATGATCGAGCTGACGATGGTGCCGAAGAGCAGGACGGCGATGCCGAAGACGGGCGGGGTGGCCGACGCGTTCCAGTCGAAGGTGGTGAGGAAGTTGCCCTCGTTCTTCGACAGTGCGATCGAGGCGCGGTAGGTGAGGAAGATGGCGATCGACGCCATGATCACCAGGAGCAGGATGCCGGATCCCTTGGAGAGCCCGGCGAAGATCTTGTCACCGGCACGGCCGGTGGACCTTGCGCTCTTGGAGACAGGCGGAGCCTGGTCTATCTGGGTGGGTGTGGTGGAAGCCATGGTCTTTCCGGTCTGGGTGGGGGGCCATGCCCCCTGGCGGCGGTGCACCGGATCCCCTGGGTGGAGGGGAGGGTCCCGAGGGCCGGGCAGTTCGGACGGGAACTGCCCGGCACCGGGGCTTCAGCGATCAGGACAGCGAGTTGATGACTTCGCGGACCTTGGTGTTGATCTCGGCCGGGATCGGCGCGTAGCCGTTGTCGGAGAGGACCTTCTGGCCCGCGTCCGAGGCGGTGTAGTTCAGGAAGGACTTGACGGTGGAGAGCGTCTCGGGCTTGTTGCCCTTGTCGCAGACGACCTCGTACGTCACCAGGACGATCGGGTACGCACCCTCGGCCTTGGTGGTGTAGTCGAGCTTCAGCGCCAGGTCGGAGCCGGTGCCGGCGATCTTGGCGGCGGCGATGGCCTTGGAGGCGCTCTCGGAGGAGGCCTTGACCGGGGCGGCCGCGCCGGTGTTGACGTCGACGGTCTTGATGCCCTGGGCGCTGGCGTAGGAGAGCTCGAAGTAGCCGATCGAGCCGTCCACCTGCTTGACCTGGGTGGCGACACCCGCGGAACCGGTGGCGCCGAGGCCGCCGGGGGCCGGCCACTTCTTCGCGGCCTCGTACGTCCAGGCCTCGGGAGCGGCGGCCTTGAGGTACTTGCCGAGGTTCTCGGTGGTGCCCGAGTCCTCGGAGCGGTGGAAGTGCTGGATGGCGGTGGAGGGAAGCGTGACGCCGGGGTTCAGCTTCTTGATCGCCTCGTCGTCCCACTTCTTGATCTTGTCGTTGAAGATGTTGGCGATCGTGGTGGCGTCCAGGTTCAGCTTGTCCACGCCGGCGACGTTGAAGCCGAGCGCGATCGGGCCGCCGACCATGGGCAGGTCGACGCCCTGGCCACCGGTGCAGATCTTCTTCGACTCTTCGACGGCCTCGGGCTTCAGCGCGGAGTCCGAGCCGGCGAAGCCGACGGTGCCCTGGTTGAAGGCGACGATGCCCTCACCGGAGGAGGAGGACTTGTAGTTGACCTCGACGCCGGAGCAGGCGGCCATGTAGTTCTTGACCCACAGGTCCACGGCGTTCTTCTGGGCGGAGGAGCCGGAGGCGAGGAGCTTGCCCTTGGCGCCGTCGCACTTGATGTCGCCGGCGGCGGCCGACGGCTTGCCGCTGGCGGCGGCGCCGTCCGTCGTGTTGTCGTCCGAGCCGCACGCCGAGAGGACCAGGGCGCCGGACACGACAAGCGCCCCGAGGGCGGAGGCACGAAGCATGTTCTTGCGCTGAAGCTTCACTTTTCGGGTGTTCCTTCCAGAAGCCGCCGGCCGCTTTCTGAATCGGGGCGGCGTGCGAAGAGGACTACGTCGGATCGCACGGCGTGTCATTCGATCCGGTGTGTGACGCGCTCCGTGCACCACTGAAATTAGGCAGATCAGGTGAAGCGGCCGACCGGGGCAAGTGAACGGATGGTGAACCGTGGCGGACGGCCTGGTGTGGATGGCCGGGTTTGCTCCGGAAGGTCATCCGCCGTTGTCCCCTCGTTACCGTTATGTGACCGGACCCGGGTGGCCGGTTCTTTTCGGTCCGGGCGCTCGTGGTTACGGCGCAGCGGCCGTCACCGGCTGCCACAGGCCCTGGAAAGTGAGGCGGGCCGCCTCCACCTCGTGCCGCTGGTCGGCGTGGAGCACGCCCAGGGCGTACGCCGTCGCCGGGGCGATCCGCGGGGTGCGGGCCGCCGTCGCCGAGGCGGCCGCGGCCTCCGACGCGTCGCGGTGGCGGTCCAGGGCCTCGCCGGCCGCCGCCAGCCGGGCCACGTCCTCGCCCAGGGCCTCCCGGGCGTAGCGGTGGACCCGCAGCAGCCGGCGCACCTCGTGCCAGGAGCCGTCGTGCTCGGCGTTGTACGGCTGGGACTCGGCGGCGTGCGGGAGCGCCGAGACGGCCGCCGACAGCCGGGTGTGGGCCACCTCCGCCAGCGGGACCAGGACCTCGTCCACCCGCCCGCGGGCCGCGACAGGCTCCAGCGGCACCTCGGAGGCCAGTACGGCCACGGCGTCCGCGACGGCGTGGAAGCGGGAGGAGCCCAGCGCCTGGAGGGTCGCCGAGTGGGCGCGGGTGCGGGCCAGCGTGAGCTGCCGCTCCAGCAGGGCCCCTGCGCGCGCCGAGCCCACCGTGAGCGCGCCGGCGGCGGCCCGGGGCGCGGGCACCTCCGGGGAGCCCGACAGCCGGTGCAGTGCGTCCAGCAGCCGGGTCAGCCGGGCGGCGTGGGCGTGCTCGTCCGCGAGGGTGGAGGACAGCCACACCAGCTCGGTGCGCAGCCCGTCGGCCCACGAGGACTCGGTCACCGCGCGGAAGGTGGACAGGGATCCGCTGATCCGGCGCGCAGCCCCCCGCAGGCCGCGCGCCGCACCGCTGCCCTGCGCGGCGTCGGCCCCTCCCCCGGATTCCGTCCGGGGGGACCCCCACTCCTCGTGGAGGCGCAGCCCGCGCAGGAAGGCCGTGGCCTGGGCCCGCAGGTACGCGCCGAGCACGTCCCCCGCGGAGCCCTCTCCACGCGCTGTCAGGTCATGGTTTGGCAGAGCCACGCCGGCGCCTCCGGGCGTCTATGAGCATCTCCTGAACGTGCCGCAGCGGCTGGCCTTCGTGGTCCGTGCTGTGCCGGGTCCATTCGCCGTCCGGGCCCAGGTGCCAGGAGGAGGTGGCGTCGGACATGCCGGTCTCCAGCATCCGGTCCAGAGCCGCGCGGTGGGCCGGGTCGGCGACCCTGACCAGTGCCTCGATGCGGCGGTCGAGGTTGCGGTGCATCATGTCGGCGCTGCCGATCCACACCTCGGGCTCGCCGCCGTTGCCGAAGGCGAAGACCCGGGAGTGTTCCAGGAAGCGGCCGAGGATCGAGCGGACCCGGATGTTGTCCGAGAGCCCGGGGACCCCGGGGCGCACGGCGCAGATGCCGCGGACCCAGATGTCGACGGGCACTCCCGCCTGGGAGGCCCGGTAGAGCGAGTCGATGAGTGCCTCGTCGACGATCGAGTTCATCTTGAGTCGCACGTACGCGGGGCGGCCGGCCCGGTGGTGGGCGGCCTCCTTGTCGATCCGCGAGATCAGGCCGTCGCGCAGCGAGCGCGGGGCCACCAGCAGGCGGCGGTAGGTCTCGCGGCGCGAGTAGCCGGACAGCCGGTTGAAGAGGTCGGAGAGGTCCGCGCCGACCTGCGGGTCGGCGGTGAGCAGGCCGAGGTCCTCGTACAGGCGGGCGGTCTTGGGGTGGTAGTTGCCGGTGCCGACGTGGGAGTAGCGGCGCAGCGTGTCGCCCTCCTGGCGGACCACGAGCGACAGCTTGCAGTGGGTCTTGAGGCCCACCAGGCCGTACACGACGTGGCAGCCGGACTCCTCCAGCTTGCGGGCCCATTTGATGTTGGCCTGCTCGTCGAAGCGGGCCTTGATCTCGACGAGCACGAGGACCTGCTTGCCGGATTCGGCGGCGTCGATCAGGGCGTCCACGATCGGGGAGTCGCCGGAGGTCCGGTACAGGGTCTGCTTGATCGCGAGGACGTCCGGGTCTGCGGCGGCCTGTTCCAGGAAGGCCTGCACCGAGGTGGAGAAGGAGTCGTACGGGTGGTGCAGCAGCACGTCCCGTTCGCGCAGCGCGGCGAAGATGTCGGGCGCGGACGCGGACTCGACCTCGGCGAGGTCGCGGTGGGTGCCGGCGACGAACTTGGGGTACTTCAGCTCGGGCCGGTCCAGGGAGGCGATGCCGAAGAGGCCGGTCAGGTCCAGCGGGCCGGGCAGCGGGTAGACCTCGGCGGCGGTGACGTTCAGTTCCTGTACGAGGAGGTCCAGGATGCCGGGGTCGATGGACTCCTCGACCTCCAGGCGCACCGGCGGGCCGAAGCGGCGCCGCATGAGCTCCTTCTCCAGGGCCTGGAGCAGGTTCTCCGCGTCGTCCTCCTCGACCTCCAGGTCCTCGTTGCGGGTCACCCGGAACATGTGGTGGGCGAGGACCTCCATGCCGGGGAAGAGTTCCTCCAGGTGCGCGGCGATGACGTCCTCAAGGGGGACGTAGCGCTGCGGGGAGGCCTCCAGGAAGCGCGAGAGCAGCGGCGGGACCTTGACGCGGGCGAAGTGGCGGTGCCCGCTGACCGGGTTGCGGACGACGACCGCGAGGTTCAGCGAGAGCCCGGAGATGTACGGGAAGGGGTGCGCGGGGTCCACGGCCAGCGGGGTGAGCACCGGGAAGATCTGGTTGCGGAACAGCGTGAAGAGGCGGGCCTGCTCCTTCTCGGTGAGGTCCGGCCAGCGGATGAGGTGGATGCCCTCTTCGGCGAGCTGCGGGGAGATGTCCTGCTGGAAGCAGGCGGCGTGCCGGGCCATGAGCTCGCGCGAGCGGGTCCAGATCAGGTCCAGCACTTCACGGGGCTGGAGGCCTGAGGCCGAACGGGTGGCGACGCCGGTCGCGATGCGCCGCTTGAGGCCGGCGACGCGGACCATGAAGAACTCGTCGAGGTTGCTCGCGAAGATCGCCAGGAAGTTGGCGCGCTCCAGGAGCGGGGTCGCCGGGTCCTCGGCCAGCTCCAGGACGCGCTCGTTGAAGGCCAGCCAGCTGCGCTCGCGGTCGAGGAAGCGCCCCGGGGGGAGCTCGTCGCCGTCCTTGTCGTCGTAGCCGTCCAGGTCGGCGTCGAGATCGGGCGCCAGGCCCGGTTCCATGCCGGAGTGCGGGCGGTGCGCGGCTATGGAGCCGATCCGCGCGGGCTGGGCAGCCGGCCCCGGGGCGCCCGCGGAGGAGGCCGCGGGGGCTTCGGCGGAGGCGTGGGACGGGTGCTGGGCGGGGACCTCGGTGGGGCCTGCGCTGGGCTGGGGGCTCATGACTCCATTGTTCCGCGCAGGGGGCAGGACAGGCGCGTCGGACGGGGTTCCCGTCAGTCGGAGTCGGGGCTGCATGCGGGGAGAGTCGCAAGCGTGCGTGAAGGTCCGGTGAATGGCGCATGGCTTCCAGGCTCCGGGTGGTGCACGAGTACGTCTTTTACGTGTTTTCCGCGCCCGGAATGCTCCGGCACGTCCCCTGTGTCCCTGGCGTGCGCCCGGAGTGCGGGGCCTGTCCGTGGGCAGACCCTCGCTCTCCGTGCCGGTCCGGCGGGCTTCCGGCGGGCCTTCCGGCGGTGCTCGCGTCGGCCCTCCGCCGGGCCTGGCGCGAGCCTTCCGCCGGCGCTCGCGTCAGCTTTCCGTGCGGTACATCAGGTCCACCTCGTGGGTGCTGAAGCCGAGGCCCTCGTACACGGCCAGGGCCGCCGGATTGTCGGCGTCCACGTACAGCATCGCGGTGGGCAGGCCCGCCTCCGCGAGGTGGTTCAGGCCGACCGCGGTGAGGGCCTTGCCGAGGCCGCCGCCCTGGGCTCCGGGGCGGACGCCGAGCACGTAGACCTCCCCGAGCCGCTCCTCGGCGTGCACCTTCGTCCAGTGGAAGCCGATCAGCTCCCCGTCCCGCTCGGCGAGGAAGAAGCCCTTGGGGTCGAACCAGGGCTGCGCGATCCGGTCGTTCAGGTCCCGCTGCGTCAGCGAGCCCTGCTCGGGGTGGTGGGCGAAGGCGGCCGAGTTCACCGCGAGCCAGGCCGCGTCGTCCCGGCCGGGCACGAAGGTCCGTACGCTCACACCAGCGGGCAGCACCACCTCGGGCAGCGCCGGCCCCTCCGGTCCCAGCGGGCGGCGCAGCTGGCGCAGCTCCCGGAAGAGGGTCAGGCCGAGCACCTGCGCGAGGTGGCGGGCGGCCGACTTGCCGCCGTGCGCCCACACCCGGATCCGCTTGCCCGAGGCGGCCAGCAGGGCCGAGCCCAGCGCCCGCCCGTGCCCGCGCCCGCGCAGCGCGGGGTGGACGACGAGCTCGGCGGCGGGGGCCTCCACCGGATCGGTGTCCTCCAGCTGTCCGTACCCGGCGAGCCGGCCCTTCTCGGTGAGCAGGAAGTGCCGGATCCCCTCGCGGCGCCCGCCGCGCAGCTGGAGCCGGCCCTGCTCGGACACGGCGGTGGTGCCGTCCGTACGGGCCGCGTCCTCGATGAGGGCGAGCACGGAGTCGGCCTGTTCCTCCGTCAGCTCGTCGAGGGTCTGAATCTGGCGTCCCGGCTCCAGGGCCGCTGCTGCGTCGTCAGTCATGCGTCGAGCCTACGACCGCGGGAGCCGCCCGCGGGTGGTGTGCGTGCGGCGGAGCGAGATGGAGCCGTCTTCTGCGTGTAACCAGTCCGACACCCGTACCCCCTGTCGTGCTACGCGCGTTGACCATAGGCTGCCGCCGACCTCCCGAGTTTTACCGCTGTCCAAAAGGGGACTAAATGTCAGCGACGCCACAACGGCACCGCCGAACCCGCCGGTTGACCTTCGCCGCCATCGCCGTCACGGCCGGTGCCGGAGCGATGGTCGCGGCCGCACTGCCGGCCGGTGCCGCGAGTGGTGGCGGTGCGGCCAAGAGCCGCACCGTCGATGTGCAGATGCTGTCGTTCAACGACTTCCACGGCACGCTGGAGCCCCCGCAGGGCTCCTCCGGCACCGTGAACGAGCGTCAGGCGGACGGCACCACCAAGGCGATACCCGCCGGTGGCGTCGAGTACCTGGCGACCAGCCTGCGCGAGGCCCGCAAGGGTCACGAGTACTCCGTCACGGCCGCGGCCGGCGACATGATCGGCGGCAGCCCGATGCTGTCCGGTCTCTTCCACGACGAGCCCACCGTCGAGGCGCTGAACAAGCTGAAGCTCGACGTCAGCAGCGTCGGCAACCACGAGTTCGACGAGGGCAAGACCGAGCTGCGCCGCATGGCGTACGGCGGCTGCCACCCGGTCGACGGCTGCTTCGAGCCCGGCAAGGAGTACACGGGCGCCGAGTACAAGTACCTCGCGGCGAACGTCACGGACGAGAAGACCAAGCGTCCGCTGATGAACCCGACCTTCATCTGGCAGAAGGGGGACGTGAAGATCGGCTTCATCGGCGTCACCCTGGAGGGCACGCCGGACGTCGTGACCGCCGACGGGGTCAAGGGCCTGAAGTTCGGCGACGAGGTCGAGACGATCAACAAGTACGCCGCGGACCTGAACAAGCAGGGCGTCAAGTCGATCGTCGCGCTCATCCACGAGGGCGGCATGCCCGCCAACGGCGCCTACAACTACGACTGCGACGCCCCGGGCGCCGGCGCCGGCATCTCGGGCGCGATCGTGGACATCGCCAAGAACGTGGACCCGAAGGTCGACGCCCTGGTGACCGGCCACACGCACCAGGCGTACGCCTGCAACATCCCGGACCCGGCGGGCAACCCGCGCATGGTGACCTCGGCCGCCTCGTACGGCCGCCTGTTCACGGACACCACGCTCACGTACGACCGCCAGACCAAGGACATCGTCCGCACCGCGGCCCTCGCGCCGAAGCCGGTCAACAAGCTCGTCAGCCGGGACCAGCCCAAGGCCCCGGACATGACCGAGCTGATCACCCGCTGGAACGCGCTGGCCGCCCCGGTCGCGAGCGCCCCGCAGGGCTACATCTCGGCGGACATCGTGGGCCGCGGCTCCGAGGCTCCCGAGAAGCCGCTCGGCGACATGATCGCCGACGCGCAGCTGGAGGCCACGGCCCCGGCCGCCAAGGGCGGCGCGCAGCTGGCCGTCATGAACCCGGGCGGCATCCGTGCCGACCTGGCCTACAAGGCCGCGGGTGGCGAGGGCGACGGCGTCGTGACGTACGGCGAGTCCTACACGGTCCAGCCGTTCAACAACCTGATGAACGTGGTGGACCTGACGGGCGCGCAGCTGATCACCGCGCTCCAGCAGCAGGTCAGCGGCCCGGTCAACGGCGCGAGCCCGAAGATCCTTCAGGTCTCGAAGGGCTTCACCTACACCCTGGACATGACGAAGACGGGCGCGGACCGCATCGTCGTGGACTCGGTGAAGCTGAACGGCGCGGCGATCGACCCCGCCAAGACCTACCGGGTCGCGATGAACGAGTTCCTCGCGGGCGGCGGCGACGGGTTCACCGTCCTGAAGGACCACAAGAACAAGCTGGTCGGCGTGCCCGACCTGGAGGCCTTCAACGCGTACCTCGCGAAGTCGACGGAGGCGGCCCCGATCGCCCCGCCGGCGGCGGACCGCATCACGGTCGTCAAGTAACACCCCGCGCACAGCGCGCCCGAAGGGGCGGTGGGCCTTCCCGGCCCGCCGCCCCTTCGGCGTGTCCGCCCCGGACCCCCGTACGGGAGCGGTCAGAGGTCCGCGAGGAACGCGCGGACGGCCTCGTGGAACTCTCCGGGGTGGGTGAACGGCAGGAAGTGCTCACCGTCCACAGGTGTGTACGAGGTCCCGGGCCGGCGGGCGACCATCGCGTCGGCCGTCTTCTGCGGGAGCGTCTGGCTGCGGGTGCCGTGGATCAGCAGCGCCGGGCAGCGGCTCCCGAGCCAGGCGTTCCAGTGGTCGCCGCGGCAGGCCTCGGCGGAGTCGATCATGTCCTGCGGGTGGAAGGGCAGCCGCCAGCCGCCGTCGGGGAGCGGGCGCAGCGCCTGCTCGACGAACTGTGAGCCCACCGGCCCGGCCGCGGCGAGGAGTTCCTCGCGGGTGGGGGCGGTGTAGCGCATGCCGGGCAGGAAGGCGAAGAGCGCTCCCGCCGTGTCGGGTTCGATCTCCACGGTGGCGTCCACGTCGACGAGGGCCGAGACCCGGTCGGGGTGGGCGGCGGCCAGGTGGTAGGCGTTGAACCCGCCGAGGGAGTAGCCGAGGACGGCCACGGGGGAGTCCAGGCCGAGGTGGTCCAGGAGGGCCACGGCGTCCGAGACGTAGCCCTCGCGGCCGTAGTCGGCGGCCCGGTCGGAGTCGCCGTGGCCGCGCTGGTCGGGGGCGATGACCCGCCATGCGTCGCCCAGGGCGGCGGCGAGAGCGGCGAAGGCGAGGCCCTCGGACATGCCCCCGTGCAGGGCGAGCAGCGGGCGGCCCGGGCCGCCGAAGTCCAGGTACGACAGAGCGCGGCCGTCGATCGTCAGCGTGTGGCGCATGGCTTGGCTTCTCCCCTGTGTGGCCGGTGGTGACGGGTATGAGCGTGCCAGGATTTGGGCAAGCGCGCAAGACGCCTGTATTGGGCAGTTGCCCAAACGAAGGTGAGGGAGGGGCGTGCACGGGGCGCGCGGATACGATCCCGGCATGGGAAATCGCGAGGACCTGCTGGCCGGAGCGCGCCGCTGCCTGGAGGAGAAGGGCTACCTGCGCACGACCGTGCGCGACATCGCCGCGGCGTCGAAGGTGTCCATGGCCGCGATCGGCTACCACTTCGGCTCGCGCGAGGCCCTTCTCAACCTCGCCCTCTTCGCCGCCATGGACGAGTGGGCCGCGGGCTCCGGCCGGCTCGCGGGCGAGGGCGCCACCACCGCGGAGCGCTACGCCGACACCTGGGACCGCAAGATCCGCGACTTCGGCGACATGCGCTGGCTCTGGATGGCCTCCGTCGAGGCCTTCGTCCACGCCCAGTCCACGCCCGAACTGCTCGCCACCCTCGCCGAGAACCAGCGCCAGGCCCGCCGCATGGTGGCCGCGCAACTGCGCGGTGTGCCCGGGGACGCGGTCGCGGAAGAGGACGTACGGGCCCTCGGGTCGGTGCACATCGCGCTGCTGAGCGGGGTGATGGTGCAGGCGCTGACGGACCCGGAGCAGGCGCCGACCGGCCGGGAGCTCGCCCAAGGGCTGCGCGCCATGGCCGAGTTGCTCGAAAGCTAGGGGCTACCGAAGGGTAGTAATGGCGCGTCCCGCACGCCAGAATCCCGGGGGCACAGGCCGGCGAAGGCCGGCTTCCATCACCGGGTCGCAAAGGGGCGGGCATGGCACTGGATCGTCGGGCATTCATGATCGGGGCGGTGGCGGCGGGAGCGGGAGCCGCCGTGGGACTCGGAGCGGGTACGGCGTCGGCATCGGCCGTCCGCACGCCCGCCGCGCAGGCCCTGTCCACTCAGGACTGGATGGCCGGGCTCGGGGACGCGACCGCCCTCCAGCGGATGACCATCCCCGGCACCCACGACTCGGGCGCCACCAAGGGCGGGCTCTACGTCGCCTGCCAGAACACCTCGATCGCCCAGCAGCTCGACTCCGGGATCCGCTTCCTGGACGTCCGCTGCCGCGTCACCGGCGGCTCCTTCGCCATCCACCACGCGGCGTTCTTCCAGGACCTGATGTTCGGGGACGTGCTCGTCGCCTGCTGGAACTTCCTCGCCGCGCACCCCTCCGAGACCGTGCTGATGCGCGTCAAGCAGGAGTACTCGGAAGAGGGCGACGCCACCTTCCGCGCCGTCTTCGACGACTACCTCGACAACCGCGGCTGGCGCCCGCTCTTCCGGATCGCGGACTCGCTGCCCACCCTCGGCCAGGCCCGCGGCAAGGTGGTCCTGCTCGCCGACAACGGCGGTCTGCCCGGACTGCGCTACGGCGACGGCAACGTCTTCGACATCCAGGACGACTACAACACCGAGCCCTTCGCCAAGCGCGGCCGGATCGAGAACCAGTTCCGCAAGGCCGTCCAGCAGCCCGGGAAGCTGTTCGTGAACTACGTCAGCACCGCCGCCTACATGCCGCCGCGCTGGAACTCCGACCGGCTCAACCCGCAGGTGCACTCGTTCGTCGACGGCGGGGAGCTGGCCGGCCGGACCGGGCTCGGGATCGTCCCGATGGACTTCCCGAACACCCGCTCCGGACTCGTCGCCTCACTCATACGGCACAACTGACGGCTGCCGCGGCCGATCCGGCGGCGGCGCCGGGGCGCCCGGGATGCGGAGCACCGCCTCCGTACCCGGGCCGCCGCCCGGGGCCGCCCGCAGCTCCACGCTGCCGCCCGCGCGGCGCACCGTACGGTCCACGATCGACAGGCCCAGCCCGCTGCCGGGCAGGGCGCGGGCCGAGGAGGAGCGCCAGAACCGCTCGAACACGTGCGGCAGGTCCTCCGCAGGGATACCGGGCCCGTGGTCGCGCACGGTCAGCTCGCCCGCCCGCAGCGCGACCTCGACCGCGCCGCCCGGCGGGCTGAACTTCACCGCGTTGTCCAGGACGTTGACCACCGCCCGCTCCAGCGCCGCCGCCTCGCCCCGTACGTACCAGGGCGCGATCTGGTCGGTGAAGTGCAGCTCGGGGCCGCGCAGCCGGGCCCGGGACAGGGCGCTCTGCGCGATCTCGTGCAGGGCCACCACCTCCAGCCTGGCGGGCGGGGCCGCGTCCGGGCGGGACAGCTCCTGGAGGTCGCCGATCAGCGCCGCCAGCTCCGTCATCTGCGCCTTGACCGAGGCCAGCAGCTCCTTGCGGTCCTCGGGCGGGATCGCGCGGCCGGTCTCCTCGCTGCGCGCGAGCAGCTCGATGTTGGTGCGCAGCGAGGTCAGCGGGGTGCGCAGCTCGTGCCCGGCGTCCGCGATCAGCTGGGCCTGGCGCTCCTGGGAGGAGGCGAGGGCCGCCGTCATGGAGTTGAAGGACCGCGACAGGCGGGCGATCTCGTCGTCGCCCTCATCGGGGATGCGTACGGTCAGGTCCTCGGTCCGGGCGATGTGCTCGACGGCGCCCGTCAGCTCGTCGACCGGCCGCAGCCCCGTACGGGCCACCCACAGCCCGGCGACGCCGGCCCCGGCCACCCCGATGCCGGAGACCAGGATCAGCACCCAGGCCAGGGTGGACAGGGGCTTGTCGATGTCGGCCAGCGGCCGGGCCACCGAGACCGCGAAGACCGGTGCGCCGGGCTGGGTGCGCGCCGCGAAGGTGTAGACGCGCATCGCGACGCCGTCGTCGGTCGTCGCGTCGTGCAGCGCCTTGGCCTTGCGGCCCGCCGCCACCTGCTTGTCCGTGGCGGTCACCGGCAGGTCGCTCTGCCCGCTCACCCAGCAGTGGCTGCCGTCCGAGGCGACGATCTGGACCGTGGCGTTCAGGTTCTCGGCGATGTCCTGCCGGGCCTGTGTCGGCGGGCGGGCCGGGCAGCCCTCGCGCAGCCGTTCCAGCACCTGCGCGGTCGGATTGGTGGACATCAGGGACTGGTTCAGCTGGTTGCCCAGCTGGGCCCGCACCATCACCCACGACACCGCGGACACGGTGGCCACGGCCAGGGCCACGGCCGTGGCCACCAGCAGGGCGATGCGCGAGCGCAGCGGGAGCGCGCGGAATCTGGCCGACGGGCTCACTCGGGCCCTCCGGAATCCCCGGCCCCGGCGACGCGCAGCACGTAACCCACCCCGCGCACGGTGTGCACCAGGCGGGGCTCGCCCCCGGCCTCGGTCTTGCGGCGCAGGTACATGACGTACACGTCCAGGGAGTTGGAGCTGGGTTCGAAGTCGAAGCCCCAGACGGTCTTGAGGATCTGCTCGCGGGTCAGGACCTGGCGCGGGTGCGCGAGGAACATCTCCAGCAGCGTAAACTCGGTGCGGGTCAGTTCGACCTGGCGCCCGGAGCGGGTGACCTCGCGGGTGGCGAGGTCCATGCGCAGGTCGCCGAAGGCGAGGGTGTCCGCGTCCTCGGCGGATCCCTCGCCCCCGGCGCGCGGGGTCGCGTAGGCGCTGCGGCGCAGCAGGGCGCGGACGCGGGCGAAGAGCTCGTCGAGCTCGAAGGGCTTGACGAGGTAGTCGTCGGCGCCCGCGTCGAGGCCGGTGACGCGGTCGCCGACGGTGTCGCGGGCGGTGAGCATCAGGATCGGGGTGGTGCTGCCGGAGGCGCGCAGCCGGCGGGCCGCCGTGAGGCCGTCCATCCGGGGCATCTGGATGTCGAGGACGATCAGGCCGGGGTCGTACGCGGCCGCCTTCTCCAGCGCGTCGAGTCCGTCGACGGCGGTCTGCACGTCGTACCCCTCGAAGGCGAGGCTGCGGCGCAGGGCCTCCCGCACCGCCGGCTCGTCGTCGACGACGAGGATGCGGTGCGGGTCGCCTTCGGCCGGATTCATCTTCGGTCCCCCAGGGGTGATCGTCGTGGTCGGTCGTACCAGGCTCGCACGACGGGCCTAGTACGAGGTTCCGAAGCCGCTGATGCCGGAGCCGTCGTCGTTGCCGGTGCTGCCGTTGCCGGTCCCCCCGGGGCCGCCCTTGCGGAGGGAGTCGAGGTCGGCCTTGATCGTGTTCACCGGGATGGCGAAGCCGAGGCCGACGCTGCCGGCGCCGGAGCTGTCGCTGGAGGGGGAGTAGATCGCGGAGGGCATGCCCACGATCTCGCCGTTCATGTTGACGAGGGCGCCGCCGGAGTTGCCCGGGTTGAGGGAGGCGTCCGTCTGGATGGCCTTGTACGAGGTGGTGTTCGACCCGGTGTTGCCGTTGAACTGCTGGCCGTCGTACGAGAACGGCCAGCTGCCGCCACCGCCACCGCCACCGCCACCGCCGCCGCGCTGGCGCTGGGGGGCCTGCTGCTCGGACTTGGGTACGTTCACCTCGCGGTTCAGGGCGGAGACGATGCCGCTGGTGACCGTGCCGGTGAGCCGGTCGGGGGAGCCGATGGCCACGACCTGATCGCCGACCTTGAGGCCGTCGGAGTTCCCGAGCTTGGCCGGCTTGAGCCCGCTCGCCCCTTGGAGCTTGATGAGGGCGAGGTCCTTGCCGGGGTCGGTGCCGACGGTCTTGGCCGCGTACTTCTTGCCGTCGCTCATCGTCACCTGGATCTCGGTGGCGCCGTCGACGACGTGGTTGTTGGTGACGATCTCCCCGTCGGCGGTGACCACGACGCCGGAGCCGGTGCCCTGCCCGGAGCCGGTACGGGTGTCGATCCGCACGACGGAGGGGCTGACCTGCTCGGCGACCCCGGAGACGGTGCCGGTGCTGGACTGCGAGACGTTGGTGCCGTTGATGGCGCCGCCGCTGCGGTCCTGGCCGGCCAGCAGCTGCTGCACGCCGGCGGCCGTGCCGCCCCCGATGACGGCGGCGGCCAGCGCCACGGCCACGAGCAGTGCGACGGGCCGCTTGGCGCGGGCCGCGTGCGCGGGCCCCTCGGCGGGCGCCGGGGCCACCGGCGGCTGGTGCGCTTCGTGCCACCCGGGCGCCGGAGCGGCCGCCGGCGGCGGGTACGCGGGCGGCGGCGGGTACTCCCCGAAGCCGGCGCTCTGGGTCGGGCGGTTCTCCTGCGGGTACTCGCCGTCGCGGCGGAAGCTCTCGGTCATGTCTATGACTCTGTCCGCGGATCATGAGAGCTTCCTGAGTCCCCCCTGAGAAGCCCGACAGAACCGCGTATGCCCGAAATAAGCCCGCCCCGCCGGGGCGACGGCCCCGGGCCCGCGAGGGGCGTGTGAGCAGGGGTCAGCGGCAGCCGCAGGAGCGGCGGATCACCAGGGCCGACGGGAACTGCTTCAGGCGTTCGCGACGGGACCCGGCCACGCGCAGGGCGTCGTCCAGGACGAGGTCCACGGCCGCGCGGGCCATCGCCGGGCGGTCCGAGGCGATCGTGGTCAGCGGCGGATCCGTCAGGGCCGCCTCCTTGACGTCGTCGAAGCCGGCCACCGCCAGCTCGCCGGGGACGTCGATGCGCAGTTCGCGCGCCGCGCGCAGTACGCCGATGGCCTGGTCGTCCGTGGCGCAGAAGATGGCCGGCGGGCGGTCCGGGCCGGAGAGGACCTCCAGCGCGACGCGGTACGCGTCGTAGCGGTTGTACGGGGCCTCGAAGAGGCGGCCCTCGACGGAGCGCCCGGACTCCTGCATCGCCCGGCGCCAGCCCTCCACGTGGTCGGCGACCGGGTCGCCGACCGACGGGGTGTTCTCCACCCCGCCGATGCACGCCACGTACTCGTGCCCGTGCTCCAGCAGGTGGCGGGTGGCGAGCTGCGCGCCGCCGATGTCGTCCGTGACGACCGCGACGTCGTCGATCGCCTCCGGCCGCTCGTGCAGCAGTACGACGCGCGCGTCCCACGCCTCGATCTCCGAAGCCGCCCGCTCGCTCATGCCCTGGCTGACCAGGATCAGGCCCGACACCCGCATCCCGAGGAAGGCCCGCAGGTAGTGGACCTCGCGCTCGTCCCGGTAGTCGGAGTTCCCGACCAGGACCATCTTTCCGCGCTCGGCGGCGGCCTGCTCGACCGCGTGCGCCATCTCCGCGAAGAACGGCTGGCGCGCGTCGGGGACGATCATGCCTATGAGGTCGGTGCGCCGCGAGGCCATCGCCTGGGCGACCCGGTCCGGGCGGTAGCCCAGCTCCTTGATCGCGGCGAGTACACGCTCGCGCGTGGCCGGGGCGACCGGCCGGGGTCCGTTGTTGATGACGTAGCTCACGACGGCGGTAGACGTACCCGCAAGTCGTGCAACGTCATCCCGCGTCACCTTGGCCACGCTCGGAGTCTACGCGGGGTGACCTACCTCTGGGCAGGCCGTCCTGCCGACTGGACGATCACAGGAGGTTCCTCCATACGGGGGACGCCCGACGCGGCCTGGGCCGCCGCTTGGGCCGCCGCCTTGGCGGCCGCCTGGGCCGCCGCTTCCGCGGCCGCCCGCTCGACCTTCTCCGGCGTGACGAAGCGGTAGCCGACGTTGCGGACCGTACCGATCAGCGACTCGTGCTCGGGGCCCAGTTTCGCGCGCAGCCGCCGTACGTGCACGTCCACCGTCCGGGTGCCGCCGAAGTAGTCGTACCCCCAGACCTCCTGGAGCAGCTGGGCGCGCGTGAAGACCCGGCCCGGATGCTGCGCGAGGTACTTGAGCAGCTCGAACTCCTTGAAGGTGAGGTCGAGGACCCGCCCCTTCAGCTTCGCCGAGTACGTCGCCTCGTCGACCGACAGGTCGCCGTTGCGGATCTCCATCGGGGAGTCGTCGGAGCCGAGCTGCTGGCGGCCGGTGGCCAGCCGCAGCCGCGCCTCGACCTCGGCCGGGCCCGCGGTGTCGAGGAGGACGTCGTCGATGCCCCAGTCGGCGGTGACGGCCGCCAGGCCGCCCTCGGTGACGACGAGGATCAGCGGACAGCCGGGGCCGGTGGAGCGCAGCAGCTGGCAGAGCGAGCGGATCTGCGGCAGGTCGCGGCGGCCGTCGACGAGGATCACGTCCGCGCCGGGGGTGTCCACGAGCGCCGGGCCCTCGGCGGGGGCCACCCGGACGCTGTGCAGGAGCAGGCCGAGGGCGGGCAGCACCTCGCTGGACGGCTGGAGGGCATTGGTCAGCAGCAGGAGTGAGCTCATGCCCGACCACCTGCCCAGGTCGGGCGGTCGTGCACGGTTCGCTGGTCCATCACGTCGGTTCCTCCTCGGTCCCGTCGAGGACTTTCGCGGTACTGCTTCGTACGTGGTGCGGTGGTGTCCGCCGGTCCCCGCGCCCTGAGGTCCGGACGGACACGGTGTTCTCGGTCCGTTCAACGTGCTGAAAGCACAAAAGGACCCGGGGGCAACGTTGCCCGGATCCTCTCGCCAGCAGAATAGCCCACCCGTCGCCGCGCGGCCGGGTCGGGCCTCCCTCGCTTCTGTGGTTCCTGCCACCCCCACGACCGGCGTATGCCCCGGTTTCACCGGATCGATGGACGTACGGGAGTCCGCCCGGGCGCATGCGGGGCGCGCGGAGGCACACCGGATCGGGGGGCCGGAGGGTTCATCATGGAGGCCGACGGTAGAGAGCCGACGATAGGAGCTGCAGTGGCAACCGGAACCATCCGCTACTGGGCGGCGGCCAAGGCCGCGGCCAAGACGGCGGAGGAGCCGTACTCGGCGCGGACACTGGCCGAGGCGCTCGACGCCGTGCGGGAACGCCACCCCGGTGAGCTGACCCGGGTCCTGCAGCGCTGCTCCTTCCTCGTGAACGAAGAGCCCGTGGGCAAGCGCCCGCACGATGCCGTACCGCTGACCGAGGGGGGCACCGTCGAGGTGCTCCCGCCGTTCGCGGGCGGGTGAGCGGAAACGATGAGCACTCCCGAGGAACAGCAGCAGCAACAGCAGCAGCGTCAGGAGCCGGACCCGTACGGGACCCAGACCTGGCAGTCGGACACGTGGGAAACCGGCTACCAGCCGGTGCAGCAGCAGCAGCAGCAGCCGCCGCCGCAGCAGCAGCCGCAGCCGCTGGGCGCGCTGCCCGGCCAGCCGGTGGCCCCGGAGGGCTGGTTCCGCGACGAGGCCCCGGCCGCCGCGCAGCCGCAGGGCTGGCCCCAGCCGGAGGCCGCCGGCCCCGGGCAGCCCGCGTACCCGTCGCCGCAGCAGCAGCCGGTGGCGCCGGAGGGCTGGTTCCGCGACGAGGCGCCCGCCGCCGACTGGCAGTCGGGCGGCGTCCGGGAGGAGCCGCCCGCGGCGGGCTGGGCGCCGAGCGGTGGGGCGTGGAGCGACGGCTCCGCCGCGGAGCAGACGGCGTACCTCCCGCCGCAGAGCGCCGCTCCGGCGCCCGATGCCGCCGAGCAGACGGCCTACCTCCCGCCGTACCCGGGCGCGGACGGGAGCCAGGGCGCCGCGGCGGCGGCGCAGACCGCGTACCTGCCGCCGTACCCGGGACCCGGCGCGGCCGAGCCGCAGGCCGCGACCGGCTCGCCGTACCCGGCCGCGGAGCCGCAGGCGCAGGCCGTTGCCCCCGAGGGGTGGTTCCGGGATGAGGCGCCTGCCGCCCAGGCCCCGGTCCAGGCCCCGGTCCAAGCCCCTGCCGCCGACTGGCGGGAGGCGTCCGCCGACCCCGGCTCCGCCGCCGAGCAGACCGCCTACCTCCCGCCGCAGGCCGCCGCCGAGCAGACCGCCTTCCTGCCGCCGTACCCCGGCTCCGCCGCGGCGGACGCCCCGGGCACAGGCACACGCACCGGCACCGGCCCCGGCCCCGGGGAGCCCGCCCCCGGCGCCGACGGCGAGGAGCCCGCGTACTCCCCGCCCACCCTCGGAGGGAACACCGTGCGCGCCGTCGATCCGGCCCAGGCGCGTGCGGAGGGGCGGTCGCCGGTCATCGATCCCGGGCCGCAGCCGGCGATACTGACCGCCGCGCTCGGGCTGCTCCTGGCCGGTGCCGCCGCCGTCGGGGAGCTCGCGCTCCTCGGGCCGCTGATCGTCCTCCAGGCGCTCACCGCGGCCGGCTGGTTCCGGCTCAACGGCATGTGGCCCGCCCGCCAGGGCATCGCCCTCGCCTTCCTCGGAGCCCTCGTCGCCGACGCGGCCGTGCTCGCCGTGGACGAGACGTACGGACCCGGCGCGATCATCGGCACCCTCGGTGCCTGGGTCCTGCTCACCCTCGTCCTCCAGCTGCGCAGCCACGCCGATCCCGACGAGCGGATGTACGGGCTGATGGCCTCCGTGGCCTCCGCCGCGCTCGCCATCGTCTGCGCCGGCTACCTGGCCGCCGACTCCGCGGCCGTCAGCGTCGGCGCCGCGGCCGTCGCGGTGGCCGTCTTCACCCGCGCGCTGCCGCTGCCGACCCCGGTCTCCGTCGGCGTCTCGCTGGCCGCCGCCACCGGAGCCGGCATCGCCGTCGGCGGACTGACCCCCGTCGGGGTCGGCGGGGCGCTGCTGGGGCTGGCGGCCGGGGTGTGCGCGCTGATCGGGCTGCGGGTGGCCGCGTACGACTACCCGTCCAAGTTCGTGCACATGACGGCCGGCGTCGCGCTGCCGCTGGCGGCCGCCGCTCCCGCCGTCTACCTGATCGGCAGGGTGGTCGGCTGACACCGGCCCTCCGCCAGACGTCAGACGTCAGCCGTCAGGCCCGGCCCGGGCGCCATGCCCGGGACCCGGGCCTGACGGCTTTCGTACGCCCGGTCGTGGTCCACTAGAACGCACGTACCAGTCGGTCAACAGGGGGAGGGGCACGTGCGGTTCCTGCGCGTAGTCGTGATCATCGCAGTGGTGCTGGGGGCGCTGTTCGCCGGCGCCGACCGCTGGGCGGTGAACTACGCCGAGAACCGGCTGGCCGAACGCATCCAGGCGCGCCAGGGGCTCGCGGGGTCCGCGGAGGTGGACATCCACGGGTTCCCGTTCCTGACCCAGGCGCTGAGCCACGACCTCGAACGCGTCGACGTGAAGCTCACGGGCGTGGAGGCCGTCTCGGACGGGCGCAAGACGCGGCTCTCGCAGCTCGACGCCGGCTTCCGCAGCGTGGCGCTGAACGGGGACTACAGCGGGGGCACCGCCAAGCGGGCCGAGGGCACGGCGCTCGTCACGTACAAGGACCTGACCGAGGCCTCGCAGACCGGCGTGACGGTCACGTACGGCGGCGCGCCCGGCAAGGTGAAGGTCACCGCGGCCGTGGAGGTCCTCGGCCGCAAGCTGGCGCCCAGCGTCGTGTCGACGGTCACGCTCGTGGACGCCCCCGGCGGCGGCAAGATGGTCCGCGTCCGCGCCGAGGACGTGCCGGGCGAGGGGCTGCCCGGGATCGAGAGCGCGGTCCGCAAGAAGACGGACTTCGACCGCCGGCTCGACAGCGGTCTGCCGTCCGGGCTCAAGCTGACCGCGCTGACCTCGGACGAGTCCGGCGTTCACCTCACGCTGAGCGGTACGGACGTGGTGCTGGCCGGATCGTGAGACGGCACGGTCCGATCCGTAGGAGGGCGGGCCGTACGAAGGCCCCCGGAGGCGGTGCGGCAGCCGCCCGGGGGCATGCTCATCCCAGCATTCGGACGATCCTGTCTCGGAATATGACACGCCGGTGACAGGGCGGCCGATTCGTCCCTACGATCCATGGCTATGAAGCATCAGCAGGCGGACCTCACGAAGCGACGGGCAGTAGACCTGTGTCGCGTCGCCGCCATGCTCTGTCGATCCATGTGAACTGTGAGCGCTTCCGCTCCATCAGCCGGACGACCGTCCTTCCCGCGTGACCGCACCGCAGCCGCCCCCTCCTGCCCACTGACGCCTCCCCGCGCAGTGCCGGGGGAGCCGCCCGCGGCCGGTACGCACCAGGAAAACCCGCAGAACCCGCAGAACCCGCAGAAAAAGCAGCACCTGCAGAACCTGCACCTGCACAGCACGCCCCGCCGCACACTGCCCCGGAGGAGACCACCATGAGCCGCAGCGACGTCCTCGTAGACGCCGACTGGGTCGAGGCCCACCTGAACGACGCCGACGTCGTCATCGTCGAGGTGGACGAGGACACGTCCGCGTACGACAAGAACCACATCACCAACGCCGTCCGGATCGACTGGAAGCAGGACCTCCAGGACCCGGTCCGCCGCGACTTCGTGGACCAGGAGGGCTTCGAGAAGCTCCTCTCCGCCAAGGGCATCTCCAACGAGGACACGGTCGTCCTCTACGGCGGCAACAACAACTGGTTCGCCTCCTACGCCTACTGGTACTTCAAGCTGTACGGCCACCAGACCGTCCGCCTCCTCGACGGCGGCCGCAAGAAGTGGGAGCTCGACTCCCGCGACCTGGTCGACGGCACCGAGGTCCCCAACCGTCCGGCCACCCAGTACAAGGCCCAGCCGCAGGACACCTCCATCCGCGCCTTCCGCGACGACGTCGTGGCCGCGATCGGCACCCTGAACCTGGTCGACGTCCGCTCGCCCGACGAGTTCTCCGGCAAGCTGCTCGCCCCGGCGCACCTCCCGCAGGAGCAGTCGCAGCGCCCCGGCCACGTGCCGAGCGCCCGCAACATCCCGTGGTCGAAGAACGCCAACGACGACGGCACGTTCAAGTCCGACGAGGAGCTGACGGCCCTCTACCAGGCCGAGCAGGTCGACCTGGCGAAGGACACCATCGCGTACTGCCGCATCGGCGAGCGCTCCGCGCTCACGTGGTTCGTGCTGCACGAGCTCCTGGGCCAGGAGAACGTCAAGAACTACGACGGCTCCTGGACCGAGTACGGCTCCCTGGTCGGCGTGCCGATCGAGCTCGGCGCCAACAAGTAGTCCCGCCGGGCAGGCGACGCCCACAGGCAGTACGAAGACCTCTAGGACAGGACAGAGAACATGTGTGGAGCACAGATCGGCGGGCCCGACCTCGCCACGCTCAAGCCCGGTGAGACCGCCATCCAGGGTCAGGTGACCAAGGACGGCGAGCCCATCAGCGGGTACGTGCGCCTGCTCGACTCGACCGGCGAGTTCACGGCCGAGGTCCCGACCTCGGCGACCGGCCAGTTCCGCTTCTACGCGGCGACCGGCTCGTGGACCCTGCGTGCGCTGGTTCCCGGCGCCCAGGCGGACCGCGCCGTGGTCGTTGCCGAGTCCGGCGGCGTGACGGACGTGGCGATCGCGGTCTGAGCACCGCACGCCTGACATGACCGGCCGAAGGGCCGCACCCCCGGGGGTTGGACGCCACTGGAACGGGGTGCGGCCCTTCGTGCCGTCGCGGCCCGCGCCCGCCGCGGCCCTGCGCACCGGCCCCCTCCGGCCCTACCCTGGAGACATGTACGCCCGGCGGCGCCGCGTCTATTTCGTCCTCATGGGCGGATGCGTCTTCCTCTTCGTATCCGCCTGGGCCTTCGTGCGGCTGTTCTCCGTCGAGGCGGCCGTGGCCCTGTGCGTGGTGGCCATGGTCATCCCGCCGGTCGCCGCGATGATCGCGAACCGGCGCGGGCCCGACGACCGCTGGTGGGACGACCCCTCGGGGGACCCGAAGTCCGACGAGTGGTGGGACGAACTGGACGGAAAGCGGCGTCACGAGGACTGACGGCACCGCGAGACAAGAATGTGATCAGCACGCGTACAACCACCCTCCTCTTGTACATGTCATGCGTGTGCACGGGTGACCACCCGATGCCCCATGTCCTTGTGGGGGGACTTCCTTGGAACACGCACAGACCAGCCCCGAGCAGTCGTCGGGGGAGGAGACCGCGACCGCCGCCGGCCGCCCGCGGGCCGGCCGCCGCACGGTCCTCCTGATCGCCGGCGCCGCCGTCCTCGGCGTGCTCGCGGGCACGGTCACCGGCTACGCGATCCAGTACCACCGCGAGCCCACGCCGCTGCCGCCGCTGGCGCAGCAGAAGATCGACCAGCCGAAGCCGCAGGCTCCGAACGAGTCCACGAGCGCGCGCTCGATCAATGCCAACCGCTGGTACAAGACGGACGACGACCTGGCCAAGACGCTGATCGAGGCTCCTTCCGGGGTGGAGGTCCGCTACCGGGGGGACGTGTCCCCGGACGCGTTCTCGGCGGACTTCTACGAAGAGCCGGGCGGCGGCCTCACCAGCCAGCTCAGGAACGACGTACGGCGGATCGCCGAGCTGAACTGGGCCCAGGACGACCGGAACTTCGTCGTGGTCCGGCTCTTCCAGTACAAGGACCGCTCCGGAGCCGACGCGTACCAGCACGCCCACCGCTACATGTCGGAGAAGGACCACGCGGGCAACGCGGGCAAGGACCTGCCCGGCGTGCCCGCCGAGTACGGACACCTGTGGGTGGACTCCGCGCAGCGCGAGAAGGAGGGCTACCTCCCGACGAAGTCGGCCCGGGTGGTCGCCCGGCGCGGGGACGTCGTCATGGAGATCAGCTACATGAACAACCGCGGAGCCATCGACGAGAACGACATCGTCGAGATCGCCAAGCGACAGTGGGAGCGGCTGTGAGCGACCCGCAGGACGCCGTCGTCGAAACGGCCCCCGCGGCCGCCCCCGGGGCGACTTTGGCCGCCGCGCCGCGGGCGCGCAGCCGCCGGACCGTGACCCTGGTCGCGGGCGGGCTCGCCGTCGCCCTCCTCGCCGGCGGGGCCCTCTGGGCGGCCGGCCGGATCGCCGGTGCCGACCGCACCGCGCCGACCCGCTACTGGATCGCGGCGGGCGTCGATCCCCTGCCCACCGATGCCCCGGATCCGGCCCCGACGGTGCCGCCGAACGAGCTGACGGGCAAGCTGCTGCCGATGCCGTCCGGCTTCGAACCCGGCCCCGACATCGCCGTGGACGGCAACGACTTCTACGTGTCCGGCGAGCGGGCGGTCCAGGCGCAGAAGGACGTGCGCTCCGGGCTCTCCGGCGACCAGCGGGCGGAGCGGGACAAGGCGCTGGCCGACCTGAAGCTCAAGGGCATGGCCGGACGCAGCTATTACGAGCGCCGAGAGAGCCGGGCGATGGAGATCCGCCTCACCCAGGCCGACCCCCAGGCCCTCGCGAAGTTCTCCGAGTTCAGCAAGAAGCTGCTGGAGCTGACCGGGGACGATCGCGACGCACCGAAGATCGAGGGCTTCCCCGACGCCAGGTGCGCGCTGCAGGCCCTCGGCAAGGCGAAGCTGGAAGAGCAGCACAAGATCGACACCATCGACTGCGTGGCCCTCCAGGGCGATGTGCTGGTGGCGTTCCGGATGTACGGGCCGAGGCCCTTCGCCGCGAACGAGGCCGCGGCCCTGTTCAAGCAGCAGCTGAGCCACCTGAAGTCCCCCGGGGAGTCCGTGTGACCGAGCAGAACACCGCCGACCCGGCCCCCGAGGCCGCCGTCCCGGCCGGCGAGCCGCGGGTCCAGGCACCGGCCCCGGATCCGGCCCCGGATCCGGCCCCCGCCCCCGCCGCGCCGAAGGACCGCCGCAAGCTGTACGCCGCGCTGCGCTGGACGGCCGCCGCGGCCGTCTTCGCCGCGGTCGCCTCGGGGGTCGCGTACGGGATCGCCGGGGCCGAGCGCACCGACGTCCCCGGCCTGTCCACCGAGAGCGACGGCCGCTGGACCTACCCGACCCTGTCCAAGCCCGCCCTGCCCGCCGGAGCCGCGCCGGCCGTCCCGGAGGGCAGCAGAGGAGCCGAGACGCACTACGCGCCGCTCACCGGCCTGCTGCTGCCGGCCCCCGAGGGCTCCGCGCCGGACGCCGGGCTCAAGGCCGACGCGAACCAGCTGGTCTCCGCCGACGCCTTCCTGGAGGAGTACGCCCCCGACGGCCGGGCGAAGCTGAAGACGGAGCTGGAGTACGAGGGGCTGCGCCAGATCGCCGCCCGCGGCTGGACCACCCCCGACGGGACGCGCACGCGCGTCTACCTGCTGCGCTTCCACGCCGCGGGCTTCGTGGACGCCTTCCACGGCTGCACCTACGACACGCGGCTGACCGGCGCCCCCGCCCTGGAGACGGACGCGGAATGGAGCGCCGTCAGGAGCAGCCAGCCCGTCGTCACGGACCAGCACGTCGCCGGGTATCCCGTCGGCCTCGGCAGCACCGACATCAGCCTGTACCAGGAGCCCCGCCCCGCGGGCGGCGACGAGCAGACCAGGCTCGGGTGCCTCCAGGCGGGTGACGTCCAGGCCGTGATCGTCCAGACCCGCAAGGGCGGGGTGGCCACCGTCCCCTTCCACCAGACGGTGATCCTGCAGAGCCAGCTGCTGAGCTGACCGATCACGGGCGGGAAAAGCCGTGCGGCCCACCTCGCGGAGTGCGCCGGTCCCCGGGCCAGTAGGCTTGGGGACCGGCCCCGTACACGCCCACATCACTCCGAGGAGCACCCCGTGCTTGAGGCAATCTTCACCTCCCTGCTGGTCCTGGTCTGCGTCGGCGTGCTCGCCTTCACCGGCCTCGCAGTGAAGAAGCTGTACCAGGGCCAGCGCTGATCATCCGATCGGCCGCCCTCCCGGACCCGGAACCCCTCCCCACAGATCGCCTGAGCAGCCACACATGATCCAGATCCCGTCCGACCTGAACCCGGGCCTCGTCCCCCTCGCCTTCCTCCTCGGTACCTGGGAGGGCGCGGGCGTCTTCGACTTCCCCGGTGAAGAGAAGTGCAACTTCGGCCAGGAAGTCGTCTTCAGCCACGACGGCCGGGACTTCCTGGAGTACACCTCCCACAGCTGGGTCCTCGATGCCGAGGGCAACAAGGTGCGGCCGCTGGAGTCGGAGTCCGGCTACTGGCGCATCGACAAGGACCGCAAGGTCGAGATCGTCATGGTCCGAGACCAGGGCGTCGTCGAGGTCTGGTACGGCGAGCTCGCCGACCAGAAGCCGCAGATCGACCTGGCCACGGACGCCGTGGCCCGGACCGCGGCCTCGGGCCCGTACAGCGGCGGCAAGCGGCTCTACGGCTACGTGAAGAGCGACCTCATGTGGGTCGGCGAGAAGGCCACCCCGGACGTCGAGCTGCGCCCGTACATGTCGGCCCAGCTCAAGAAGGTCGTCACCCCGGAAGAGGTCGCCGAGATGGCGCGCAACCTCCCGGACATGCCGGACGACGGCATCGCCTTCTTCCGCTGACAGATCGTCCACGATCGGGACCGCGGGCTCGGCCCGCGGTCCCCTTCGCGCGCTTACACTGGCCGGGTGGGGAGCATCGGAGACACCGAGAGTGCCGACTGGAAGAGCGACCTGCGGCAGCGCGGATACCGGCTGACCCCGCAGCGCCAGCTCGTGCTGGAAGCGGTCGACAGCCTGGAGCACGCGACGCCGGACGAGATCCTCGCCCAGGTGCGCAAGACCGCCTCCGGGGTCAACATCTCCACCGTCTACCGCACGCTGGAGCTCCTGGAGGAGCTCAAGCTGGTCTCGCACGCCCACCTCGGGCACGGGGCCCCCACGTACCACCTCGCCGACCGGCACCACCACATCCACCTGGTCTGCCGCGAGTGCACCGGCGTGATCGAGGCGGACGTGGACATCGCCGCCGAGTTCACCGCCAAGCTGCGCGCCACCTTCGGTTTCGAGACCGACATGAAGCACTTCGCGATCTTCGGACTCTGCAAGAAGTGCGCCGCCAAGGAGCAGGACGCCCCGTCGTAGGCTTGGTGGCATGACCAGCAGCCCCTTGCTCCATCTCCCCGGCGCCGTACCCGCCGAAGGCCGCGACGAGGGCGTCGCCGCCCACTACGGAGAGCTGTACGGCGAACAGCGCGCGCTCGCCGACGGCCGCGGTTTCGTCGACCTCTCGCACCGCGGAGTCGTCACCGTCACCGGACCGGAGCGGCTGAGCTGGCTGCACCTGCTGCTCACCCAGCACCTGACGGAACTTCCGCCCGGGCAGGCCACCGAGGCGCTGATCCTCTCCGCCAACGGCCACATCGAGCACGCGCTCTACCTCGTCGACGACGGCGAGACCGTGTGGGCGCACGTGGAGCCCGGCACGCAGGAGGCGCTGATCGCCTACCTGGAGTCGATGAAGTTCTTCTACCGCGTCGAAGTCGCCGACCGCACCGCCGACTTCGCCGTGGTCCACCTGCCGGCCGGCTCCATCGCCGAGGTCGCCGAGGAGCACCCCGTACGGGAGACCCCGTACGGCCGCGACGTCTTCGTGCCCCGTGCCGGGCTGGAGGCCTTCGCGGCCTCGCACGCCCCGGCCGCCGGGCTCCTCGCGTACGAGGCGCTGCGCGTCGAGGCGCACCGGCCGCGGCTCGGCCAGGAGACCGACCACCGCACCATCCCGCACGAGCTGGGCTGGATCGGCACCGCCGTGCACCTCCAGAAGGGGTGCTACCGCGGCCAGGAGACGGTGGCCCGCGTCCACAACCTGGGCAAGCCCCCGCGCCGCCTGGTCTTCCTGCACCTGGACGGCTCCGAGGTGCTCCTGCCGGCGCACGGCACGCCGATCCGGCTCGCCGCCGACGGGGAGGAGGGCCGCCAGCTGGGCTTCGTGACCACCGCGGTCCGCCACCACGAGCTCGGCCCGATCGCGCTCGCGCTGGTCAAGCGGAACGTGCCGGTCGACGCCCCGCTGCTGGCCGGCAACACGGCCGCCGCGCAGGAGGTCGTCGTGGCGCCGTGAGGGCGCCGGCGCGTCTCAGACGTCGATGACGATGGTGAACGGGCCGTGGTTGGTCAGCGAGACGCGCATGTCCGCGCCGAACCGGCCCGTCTCCACCGTCGCCCCCAGCGCCCGCAGCTGTGCGACGACCTCGTCGACCAGCGGCTCGGCGACCTCGCCGGGCGCCGCCGCGTTCCAGGTGGGGCGCCGCCCCTTTCGGGCGTCCCCGTAGAGCGTGAACTGGGAGATCACCAGCAGCGGAGCGTTCACGTCGCTGCAGGACTTCTCCGCCTCCAGGATCCGTACGGACCACAGCTTGCGCGCCAGCTGCGCCGCCTTCTGCGGGGTGTCGTCGTGGGTCACCCCCACCAGCACGCACAGCCCCTCGCCGACGATCTCGCCCACGGTCTCGCCGGCCACGACGACGCTCGCGCCGTCCACCCTCTGCACCACTGCTCGCATGCCACCTGTGTACCAGGCGTGCACCCATCAGGGGCCGATCGGGTGGAGTGGGACTGCACCCGCACCACGGAGAGTGGCACGATGCACGCAGGCGGTGCTTCCCTCCGGTCCCATGGGCCGGGAGAGACCCCATGCACCGGTCGAGGGGACGGACACGTTCACATGAATACTTCTGGTACCTCCGTACCTGCTTCACCCGTACCGGCATCATCCGCGGCCACTTCGACGGGCAGCGCGGTCCGACCGCCCGCGCAGCGCACGGGCGGGGAGCAGGCGCCGACCACGTCCGCCACCGCGCTCGCCGCCGGCCCCGCCACCGCGCTCGGGCTGCCGGAGCTGCGTACGCTGCGCCGCGACGCGCAGCGCGACGAGGCCGACCTGAGCTACGTGCGCAGACTCCTCCAGGGCCGGATCGACATCCTGCGTGCCGAACTGGCCCGGCGCAGCGACCCGGAGGCGCCGGTGACCCCGGAGCCGCCGGTGGTGGACCGGCTTTCGGAGATCCTCGCCGACGCGCCCTCCAGCCGCAGCGCCTCCGCCCGGCACGTCACGCTGTGCACCCCGCACAGCGAGGAGTTCCGGCTGCTGGCGGCGGAGATGCTGTCGGACGTGGAGCTGTCGGACCTGGTGGCCCGGACCGACGGCGAACTGCACGACGCCATGGCCCGGTTGGTGCGGTACGAACAGCAGGTCTCGCGGCGCAGGCAGCAGTTGCAGCGCACGGCGGACGACTGCAGCGCGGAGATCACCCGGCGCTACCGGGAGGGCGAGGCCCAGGTGGACGACCTGCTGGCGTAACCGGCCGGCGTGCCGGGCGCAGGCGGCCAAGGCCCGACCGCGCGGCGCCGCCCGGCGGACGTACGGGAGCGGATAATTCGCGCGACCGCGGCCGGGGGCGGCGGTTAGCGTGGCCGGTTATGAGTGCTGACGTGCGGTCGATCGCCGAATCCGAACTCCCCGAGTGGCTCGGAGCCGTGAACAGCGGCTTCCTGCGCCCCGAACGCCTCACCGATTCCGAAATCGCCCAGCGGGCCAAGCACACCGACTTCACCCGCACGCTGGGTGCCTTCGACGCCTCCACCGGCCGCTGCGTGGCCACCTTCCGCTCCTTCGCCCAAGAGCTGACCGTCCCGGGCGGGGCGAGCGTGCCCGCGAGCGCCGTCACCAACGTCACCGTCCTGCCCACGCACCGCCGCCGCGGTCTGCTGACCCGGATGATGGCCACCGAGCTGGCGGCCGCACGCGAGCGCGGCGACGTCGTGTCCACGCTCATCGCCGCCGAGTACCCGATCTACGGGCGGTACGGGTACGGGCCCGCCGCCCCGATCGCCGAGTGGGAGATCGACGTGAGCCGCACCGGGCTCGACACCCGCCGGCCGGTACCCGCGGACGGCGGCCGGATCGAGCTGGTGGACGCGGCTGGGGCGCGCGCGGTCGGCCCCGAGCTGCACGAGCGGCTGCGGGCGCTCACGCCCGGAACGGTCAACCGCACCGCGCGCTGGTGGAGAGTGGCCACCGGGCTGGAGGAGTTGGCTTCCCGCCCGTACAAGGAGCAGTTCTACGCCGTGTACCGGACGGCGGAGGGTGAGCCGGCCGGCCTCGCCGCGTACGTGTCCGACGCGCACTGGACGGACGCGAAGGTCCCGCTCAACACCGTGCAGGTCAAGGACCTGATCGCGGTCACTGCCCAGGCGCAGCGCGCGCTGTGGCACTTCCTGTGCTCGATCGACTGGGTCATGAAGGTCCGCACCGGCTACCGGGCCCCCGACGACCTCGTCGCGCAGCTTCTGCCCGATCCGCGCGCGGCCGCGATCGTGACGGCCTCGGACTTCCTGTGGGTGCGCGTGCTGGACGTCGTACGGGCGCTGGGCTCGCGGACGTACGCCGTGCCAGGAGTGCTCGTCCTGGAGGTGGCCGACCCGGCGGGTCCGGCCGCCGGGCGCTACCGTCTGGACGCGGGCACGGGGGAGTGCACGGTCACGGAGGAGCCGGCCGACCTGCGGCTCGACGCGTCGGCGCTGGGTTCGCTGTACCTCGGCGACGAGTCGGCGGTACGGCTCGGGGCGCTCGGGCGGATCGCGCAGGAGCGGCCGGGGGCGCTGGCGCTCGCGGACGCGGTGTTCCGTACGGCGCGCCGCCCGTGGTGCCCGGACGTCTTCTAAGAGGGATTGAATGAGGGATTGAATCCAGTGACTTCGATTGTCGAGACCCTGCGCGCGGCGGGCTGCGTCTTCGCGGAGGAGGAGGCGGAGCTGCTGACGGCCGCCGCGCAGGACGACGGGCACCTGGCGGACCTGGTGGCCCGCCGGGCGGGCGGTGAACCGCTGGAACACGTCGTCGGGTGGGCGCGGTTCTGCGGGCTGCGCATGCGCGTGGGCGCGGGGGCGTTCGTACCGCGGCGGCGCACCGAGTTCCTGGTGCAGGAGGCGGTGGCCCTGGGCCGCCCGGACGCGGTCGTACTGGACCTGTGCTGCGGGGTCGGCGCGCTGGGCGCGGCGGTGGCGGCGCAGCTGGGCGCCCGGGTGGAGCTGCACGCGGCGGACATCGACCCGGCGGCGCTGGAGTACGCGCGGCTGAACGTGGCCCCGTACGGCGGGCGGGTCCACGAGGGCGATCTGTACGCGGCGCTGCCCGACTCGCTGCGGGGGCGGGTGGACCTGCTGCTGGTCAACGCCCCGTACGTGCCGACCGAGGAGATCGGGCTGCTCCCGTCGGAGGCCCGTGACCACGAGCCGCTGACCTCGCTGGACGGCGGCCCGGACGGCCTGGACATCCACCGGCGGGTGGCGGCGGGGGCCCTGCCGTGGCTGGCCCCGGGCGGCCGCCTGCTGATCGAGACGAGCGCCCGCCAGTCCCCGCGTACGGCCTCGGCGCTGTCGGCGGCGGGCCTGGCGGTCCGCGCGGCCTCCTCGGAGGAACTGCACGCGACGCTGGCCATCGGGACGCGGGCGGCCTAAGGGGCGCCGAGGGCCCGCGTACGGACAACCGGACGTCGTCGCACACGAGTTGCCGGGGGCCGGGTGGGGGCGCGTACGCTGGCGGGGTGACGCTCGACGACCTCAGACGCCTGCGGCGGGCCCGGGACATGATGGACCGCGAGTACGCGCGGCCCCTCGATGTCGCCGAGCTGGCGGGCGTCGCCCTGATGTCGGCGGGGCACTTCTCGCGCAGCTTCCGGGCCGCCTTCGGAGAGACCCCGTACAGCTACCTCATGACCCGGCGCGTGGAGCGGGCGAAGGCGCTGCTGCGGCGGGGGGACCTGAGCGTCACGGAGGTCTGCTTCGAGGTCGGCTGTACCTCGCTGGGGTCCTTCAGCTCCCGTTTCACCGAGCTGGTCGGCGAGAGCCCGAGCGCGTACCGTGCCCGCGGCCACGAGCCCGGCGCGGCCATTCCGGCGTGCGTCGCCAAGATCCTCACGCGGCCGGTCAGGAACGGCCCGGCCACGAGCGGGCCCGCCGAGGGCGGCGGTGCCGAGAGCGGTCCGGAAGCGGAATCCGCCGCCCGCGCTTAGCGTCGGTCGCATGGAAATCAAGCTGTCCCAGTGCTTCATCGCGGTCGACGACCACGACAAGGCGCTCGCCTTCTACCGCGACGCCCTCGGCCTTGAGGTCCGCAATGACGTGGCGTTCGAGGGGATGCGCTGGGTGACCGTCGGCTCGCCGGCGCAGCCGGACGTGGAGATCGTCCTGGAACCCCCGGCCGCGAACCCGAACGCCGCACCCGCCGACCGGCAGGCGATGGCCGAACTGCTCGCCAAGGGCATGCTGCGCGGCGTGATCTTCTCGACCGACGACGTGGACGCCGCTTTCGAGCGCATCCGCGCCGCGGGCGCCGAGGTCCTCCAGGAGCCGGCCGACCAGCCGTACGGAGTCCGCGACTGCGCCTTTCGCGATCCGGCGGGCAACATGCTCCGCTTCAACCAGCCCCGCGCCCGTGGGTGATTTTGCAAGCAGCTGCTTGCAATAGTTAGCAAGGTGCGGCAGGATCGGGGCATGGCATCGCTCAACGTCGGAAATCTCGGCGAATACCTCCGCGAGCAGCGGCGGCAGGCCCAGCTCTCGCTGCGGCAGCTGGCCGACGCGGCGGGGGTGTCGAATCCGTACCTGAGCCAGATCGAGCGCGGGCTGCGCAAGCCGAGCGCGGACATCCTCCAGCAGCTGGCCAAGGCGCTGCGGATCTCCGCGGAGACGCTGTACGTGCAGGCCGGGATCCTCGACGAGCGCGATCGCGACGAGGTCGAGACGCGGGCCGTCATACTCGGCGACCCGTCCATCAACGAGCGGCAGAAGCAGGTGCTGCTCCAGATCTACGACTCGTTCCGCAAGGAGAACGCGGCCGAGGCCGACGAGGCCGACCCGGCCGACCCGGCCGATCCGTCCGCCCCGTCCGGCGGGGACGACGCGATGCACCCTACGAACTGAACTGTGATCCGGGAGGACCAGCCACCATGGCCATCGCCGATGACCTGAAGAAGACCCTCACCGACCCGACGCCGCTCTACTTCGCCGCCGGTACCGCCGACCTCGCGGTGCAGCAGGCCAAGAAGGTGCCCGGGCTCATCGAGCAGCTGCGCGCCGAGGCCCCCGCGCGCATCGAGGCCGTGAAGAACACCGACCCGAAGATCGTGCAGGAGAAGGCGCGCGAGGCGCAGGAGGCCGTCACCTCCAAGTTCGCCGAGGTGCTGACCGCCATCGACCCGAAGAAGCTCGGGGAGACCGCGCAGGACCTGGCGCTGCGCGGGGTCGGCGTCGCCGCCGAGTACGCGGTGCGCGCCAAGGAGACGTACGACAAGGTCGCGGAGCACGGCGAGCAGGCCGTGCGGACCTGGCGCGGCGAGGTCTCCGAGGAGATCGTCGACATCGCGGTCGCCGTCGAGCCGAAGTCGGAGCAGGAGCAGGCGTCGGAGCAGCCGGCGCAGGAGCCCGTCGCCGCCGATTCCGCGGCCGAGGACAAGCCCGCCGCCCGGCGCGTCACGGCGCGCAAGAACAACGTGAAGAAGGCCACCGTCGCCGCCGGCGACGAGGGCTGATCCCGAACGGGATGCGAATGCAGTGATGGCGGGCCGGGCACCAGTGGGGTGTCCGGCCCGTTGTTGTTTGAGAGAGCCGTCCTGCCGGTAGCGTGGAGGCAGGCGGCATCGGGCGTGCGAGCGTGAGAAGGCGGTCAGGCGATGTTGATGAACGGGTTCGATAACGGAGTGCTTCCGTTGCTCGGGTTCGCCATGCTGGCACTCGCCGTCGTGGCCTTCGTCTTCGCGCTGCTGGCGCGCGAGGACGCGTACCGCGCCGCCGACAAGCAGAGCAAGACCTTCTGGCTGGTCATCCTCGGGGTCACCGTGCTGGTGGACTTCTTCCTGGGGATGCTGTTCCTGGAGATCGCCGGCCTGGTGGCCACCATCGTGTTCTTCGTCGACGTGCGCCCGGCCCTCAAGCAGGTCTCGGGCGGCGGCCGGGGCGGCCGGCGCAGCGGCGGGAGCAGCAGCGACGGTCCGTACGGCCCGTACAACGGCGGGCGCTGACCGCGGGCCCGACCCGTCAGGACGCGTTGCGCGAGAGCATCACCACGGCCACGTCGTCGGTGAGCTCGCCGCCGTTGAGGCGGCGGGCCTCGGTGACGGAGGCCTCCAGCAGGCCCTCGCCGGTCAGACCGCGGTCGAGGTGCCGGTTGATCATCTCGACCATCCCGTCCTGGCCCAGCCGTTCCTTGCCCTCGCCGATGCGGCCCTCGATCAGCCCGTCGGTGTAGAGCATCAGGCTCCAGGTGCCGCCCAGCTCGACCTGGCGGCGCGGCCAGCGGGCCTTGGGCAGCAGGCCGAGCGCCGGGCCGCTGTTCTCGTACGGGAGGAGCTGTGCGCGGCGGCCCGGCCGGGATATCAGCGGGGCCGGATGGCCGGCCAGGCACAGGCCGGCGCGGCGGCCGTCGGGGGAGATGTCCACCGTGCACAGGGTCGCGAAGATCTCGTCGTTGGGCCGCTCCACCTCCAGGACCTCCTGGAGGGTCGACAGCAGGTCGTCGCCGCACAGCCCGGCCAGGGTCAGGGCGCGCCAGGCGATGCGGAGCTCGACGCCGAGGGCGGCCTCGTCGGGGCCGTGGCCGCAGACGTCGCCGATCATGGCGTGGACGGTGCCGTCGGGGGTGCGGACGGTGTCGTAGAAGTCCCCGCCGAGCAGCGCGCGGCTGCGGCCGGGGCGGTAGCGGGCGGCGAAGCGGAGGTCGGAGCCTTCGAGGAGGGGGTTGGGGAGCAGCCCCCGCTCCAGGCGGGCGTTCTCCTGGGCCCGAAGTTTCGATTCTGCGAGCTTGTACTGGGCGATGTCCGCCCGTTTTCTCTCCACGGCGTAGCGGATGGCCCGGCTCAGCAGCCGGCCGTCGAGCTCGTCGCGGAAGAGGAAGTCCTGCGCTCCGACCCGGACGGCCTCGGCGGCGCGCTCGGCGTCGGCCTCGGCGGTGAGGACGAGGACGGCGTGGCGGGGCGCGATCCGGAGCACCTCGCGCAGGGTGTCCAGCTGGTCGACGACCGCGGTGCGCGTGCCGCCCGCCGTGGTGGTTCCGCCGGCGGGCAGGGAGAGGTCGAGCAGGATGCAGTGCACGTCGTGGGTGAGCAGGCGCGCGGCCTCGGTGAGGTTGCGGGCGGTGCGGAGCCGGATGCGGTGCCGGTCGGCGTCGAGGATCTCGGGGACGGTGAGCCCGCCCCCGGGGTCGTCCTCGATCACCAGCAGGGTCAGGGACGCCTGGGGTGCGGTGGCGTGCGCGGCGGGGAGGTGCGCGGCTGCCGGCGGGTTTGCCTGAGCGCTCTCCGTGGCGGGGGTGTCCCTCTGCCGCGGTACGGGTACGGCCATCGTCTCCGGTTCCTTCCCTCCCCCCGAGGGTGCGTCCGCCAGACCCTAGCGGGCGGTGGCCGTGGAGCGGAATGCCGCTCCGGGCCAGGGCCGCCGTCATATGCCGTTATCGCGGGGGAAAGTCCGCCTCACTGAGTGCCCACTGAATGAGAAACGTCACGGGGACGGCGATCGCCGTCCCGCCCACCGAGACGCCGCCGGGCCCCGCCGGGTTCCCTCGCGGCGGGCCGCCGTCACGCGTCGGGGCGGACCACTGCCTTGATCGGCATCGAGCCGGCGCCGGCCAGGGTGACGTTGCGGCCCGGGCGGGGGGCGTGGATCATCGCGCCGTCGCCCACGTACATCCCGACGTGGCTCGCGTCGTCGAAGTAGATGATCAGGTCACCCGGCCGCATGTCCTTGATCGCGACCTTCGGCAGCAGCCGCAGCTGCTCCTGCGAGGTGCGCGGGATGCCCTTGCCCGCCGCCCGCCAGGCCTGCGAGGTGAGGCCCGAGCAGTCGAAGGAGTCCGGGCCCTCGGCGCCCCACACGTACGGCTTGCCCATCTGCCCCGTGGCGTACTGGACCGCCTTCTTCCCCGACTCCGACGCCGAGCTGTTGATCTCCTTCAGCACGCCCGTCGACAGCCAGGCGGTCTGCGCCTTGTACTGCGCTTCCTGCTCCAGCTGGATCAGCCGGGCCTTCTCCTCGGCCTCCAGCTTGCTCTCCAGCGACTCCGCCGACTTGATCTTCTCCTCGATCTGCTTCTTCGAGTTCTCCTGCTTGATCCGGTTGGCTTCGAGCTTCTCCCACTGCGCGCTCGCGTCCTTCGCGTACTGCTGCAAGTCGCTCTGCGTGCGGTTCATTTCGGACAGCAGGTCGGTGGTCGCCTTCTCGCCCTGGCGGATCCGGTCCGCCCCGTCGAGGAACTGGCTCGGGGTGCCGCTCAGCGCCAGCCGCGCGCCGGCCGGCATCCCGCCCGAGCGGTACTGGGCGCGCGCGGCGGCCCCCGCGCGGTTCTTCAGGGCCGTGATCCGGTCCTGGCCCGCCACGACCTGCTTCGCGATCTCGACGATCTTGGCGGACTGCGCCTTGGCCTCGCCCTCCGCGAGGTTGTACGCGTCCGTCGCCGTGCCCGCCTGGCGGTACAGCTCGTCGATCTCCTCGCGCACCTGCTCAAGGGACTTGGCGCCCGGCGCGGGCACCGGCGCCGCCTGGGCCGCGCCCGTCATGGCCGACACCGCCAGCAGCGCCGTCGCACACAGCAGCGTGAGAGCGGACGCGCCCCGCCGCCTTCGCTCCACGGTCCCCATGGTCCCCCCAAGGTGCCCCGAGTCGGATCCGGTGTCAGATCTGACTATTCATCAGTAACTTTGCCCTGCCTTCGGGATGGTGCCACGAGCGGGTGAATTCCAACACCCTCACGCGGGCCGTCCCGATCTTGCCTGCGGTCCGGGATCCTGCCCCAACCAGTCCCCCACACCCGTCCCCGACGACTCAACGGGCCACCCCGGCGACCGGTTCCCCGCCGCGCCACATTCACCCCGCCGGGCGCAACGCCTCCCAGCGCACCGTCAGTTCCCCCTGCCGCCACCGCCCGGGCCCGTCCGCCAGCGGCCAGTCCGCGGCCAGCGCCCGCGCCGTCCGGATCCAGCGCTGCCGCGCCCCGTACGAGGCGTACGGAGCCGCCGCCGCCCACGCCCGGTCGAAGTCGCGCAGGAACGCGTGCACCGGTTCCCCCGGCACGTTGCGGTGGATCAGCGCCTTCGGCAGCCGCTCCGCCAGGTCCGAAGGGCGCTCCAGGGAGCCCAGCCGGGTGGCGAAGGTCACCGTGCGCGCCCCCTCGGGCCCGAGCGCCACCCACACGTGCCGCCGCCCGATCTCGTCACAGGTGCCCTCGACGAGCAGCCCGTCCGGGGCCAGCCGGGCGCACAGCCGCTCCCACACCGCCGCGACCTGCTCCTCGTCGTACTGGCGCAGTACGTTCGCCGCGCGGATCAGCGCCGGGCGGACCCCGCCCTCCAGCGGCACCTCGAACCCGCCGTGCCGGAAGCTGAGCCCCTCCCGCTCGTACGGCTTCGCCCCCGCGACCCGCGCCGGCTCGATCTCGATGCCGACCACGCGCACCCGCGGCGCCGCCTCCCGCAGCCGGGCCAGCAACTCCACCGCCGTCCACGGCGCGGCCCCGTAGCCGAGGTCCACCGCGACCGGGGCGTCCGAGCGCCGCAGCACCGGCCCGTGCGTGGCCGCGATCCAGCGGTCCATTCGGCGCAGCCGGTTCGGATTCGTCGTCCCGCGCGTCACCGTGCCCACGGGGCGGCGCGGGGGCGGGGCAGCGGCGCGGGAGGACATGCGCAGAGGGTAAGCGGAGGGCACCCACCTGACGGAATCCGTCCCGCGGCCAGGCCCCCGATCCAAACGCCGCGGAAAAATGCGCGCTTCCCCGGAATGCGGGACGCGGCCGTCCGGGTTGCACTCCTTGAAGGGCGCCCCGTGCGCTCCTTCCGGCATGCCCTGTCCGTGTCCTGTCCGCGCCCCGCACGGTGCTCCACCCGCTTCACCCGCTCCACCCGCTTCACCCGATCCACCGTGCGCCGTCCGAGTGTCGTCCGAGCGAGAGGAACTGCTCCCTTGAGCCAGTACGTGTCCCGCCTCGGCGGCCGCATCGCCGCAGCCCGCGGCACCCGTCTCGACCCGCCCCGGCTGCGCCTGCCGGCCGTCGGCCACCACCGCAGGCCGCGCCGCGTGGCCATGCTCAGCGTGCACACCTCACCGCTGCACCAGCCCGGCACCGGCGACGCCGGCGGCATGAACGTCTACATCGTCGAGCTGGCCAAGCGCCTCGCCGCGATCAACATCGAGGTCGAGGTCTTCACCCGCGCCACCGAGGGCGGTCTGCCGCCCGTGGTCGAGCTGGCCCCGGGCGTCCTCGTACGGCACGTGGACGCGGGCCCGTACGAGGGCCTCGCCAAGGAGGAGCTCCCGGCCCAGCTGTGCGCCTTCACCCACGGCGTCATGCAGGCCTGGGCCGGCCACCGGCCCGGCTACTACGACCTCGTCCACTCCCACTACTGGCTCTCCGGCCACGTGGGCTGGCTCGCCGCCGAGCGCTGGGGCGTCCCCCTCGTCCACGCCATGCACACCATGGCCAAGGTGAAGAACGCCGCGCTCGCCGCGGGCGACACCCCCGAGCCCGCCGCCCGCGTCATCGGCGAGACCCAGATCGTGTCCGCGGCCGACCGGCTCATCGCGAACACCACCGAAGAGGCGGACGAGCTCGTCCGCCACTACGAGGCCGACCCCGGCAAGGTGGCCGTCGTGCACCCCGGCGTGAACCTCGACCGCTTCACCGCCGGCGACGGCCGGGCCGCCGCCCGCGCCCGCCTCGGCCTTCCCCAGGACGCCGTGATCCCGCTCTTCGCGGGCCGGATCCAGCCGCTCAAGGCCCCCGACATCCTGCTGCGCGCGGTCGCCGAGCTCGTCGACCGGGACCCGACGCTGCGCCGGCGCCTGTTCGTCCCGGTCGTCGGCGGGCCCAGCGGCAGCGGGCTCGCCAAGCCGGAGGGGCTGCAGAAGCTGGCCGCGAAGCTGGGCATCGCCGACATCGTCCACTTCCACCCGCCGGTCCGCCAGGACGCGCTCGCCGACTGGTTCCGGGCGGCGTCCGTGCTGGTCATGCCCTCGTACAACGAGTCCTTCGGACTCGTCGCGATCGAGGCCCAGGCCACCGGCACGCCCGTACTGGCCGCCGCGGTCGGCGGGCTGCCCGTCGCCGTCAACGACGGGGTGACGGGGATCCTCGTACCCGGGCACGACCCGGTGGACTACGCCCGCGAGCTGCGGCGCTTCGTGGACGAGCCGGGGCTCGCGGACCGGATGGGCGCCGAGGCGGCGCGGCACGCGCAGTTCTTCGGCTGGGACACGGCGGCGAGCGGTACGGCGGACGTGTACACCGCGGCCATGCATGATCACCGCCGTCGCGTACGCTCCCACCATGGCTGACACCGCCGCGATCATCGAGAGCACGCTGACCGAGGCCGAACTGGGCTGGGAGAGCCCCGAGCCCGGCTCCTACGTCGTCCGGCTCCCCGGCACGCGCAAGCTGTCCACGACCTGCTCGTTGCGGGTCGGCCGGCACTCCCTGTCGGTCAACGCCTTCGTGATCCGCCACCCCGACGAGAACGAGGCGGGCGTCCACCGCTGGCTGCTGGAACGCAACCTCAAGCTGTACGGGATGGCCTACGCGGTCGACCCGCTCGGCGACGTCTACCTGACGGCCCGGCTCCCGCTGTCGGTCATCACCCCCGAGGACCTGGACCGGCTGCTCGGCACGGTCCTGGAGGCGGCGGACGGCGCGTTCAACACCCTGTTGGAGCTGGGTTTCGCGGGCGCGATCCGGCGCGAATACGAGTGGCGCGTCTCGCGCGGCGAGCCGACGCGCAACCTGGACGCCTTCAAGCACCTGACGCAGCCGTCGTCCTGACCGCGTACGGGAGCGGACCCGCCGCCTACGCCTCGGCGACGGCCGCGACCGGGGCCGGGGCGGCTGTGGCGGCCGGGGCGGCCGACGCCGTGACCACCGACCCGGAGCCGGGCTCGCTCCCGGCGAGGTTGCGCATCAGCAGCCAGTACCCGAGGGCCGCCACCGTGCCCAGCACGGCCACGGCGGCCCAGAGCCATCCCGCACCCCACCGGTCGATCATGAAACCGGCCATCAGCGGTGCCACCAGCGAGGCCACCGCCCAGGACATCGTGTACATGCCCTGGTAACGCCCGCGCCCGTGCAGCGGGGAGAGCCGGGCGACCAGGCCCATCTGGGTCGGCGAGTTGATGATCTCGGCCAGCGTCCACACGAGGACCGTCAGCCCCAGGCTCCACACCGACCCGGCGAAGGCCGTCAGCCCGAACCCGTACCCGGCCAGCAGCGCGGAGACCACCAGCAGCTTCTGCGGGTCGCCCTTCTCGATGAAACGGGTGACCGGGATCTGCACCAGCACGATCAGCACCCCGTTCACGGCGCAGACCATGCCGTAGTCCGCGGTCGAGAACCCGCCCGCCCCCATCGCCAGCGGCAGTCCGAACGCCCCCTGCGTGAAGATCAGCGAGATCAGGAACGACAGCCCGACCACGCCCATGAAGCGCCCGTCCCTCAGCACCGTCCCGAGCCCGATCTCCGGTTCGGCCACGGCCCGCTCCGCGGCGGTCCGCTCCGGCCGCGACTCCGGCAGCTTCACGAACACCAGCACCGCGCAGAGCAGCGTGAGCGCGGCCTCGCCGAGGAAGCCGGCCAGGTAGCTGTACTCGGCGACGAAGCCCGCCACCGTCGCCGAGACGGCGAAGCCGAGGTTGATCGCCCAGTAGTTCAGCGCGAAGGCCCGGACCCGGTCCTCCGGGCGGACGATGTCCGCCATCATCGCCTGCACCGCCGGGCGCGAGGCGTTCGAGGTCATGCCGACCAGCAGCGCCACCGCCGCGATCGCCGCCGGGTGCTCCATGAAGCCGAGCAGCGCCACCGAGAACGCCGTCGAGGCCTGGGCCGCCAGCATCGTGGGGCGCCGGCCGAGGCGGTCGGTCATCACGCCCGCACCGAGCGAGGAGACGACCCCGCCGAGCCCGTGCAGGGCGACCACGAGTCCCGCGAAGGAGGCCGAATAGCCCCGGTCCACGGTCAGGTACAAGGTCATGAACGTGGCGACGAAAGCCCCGAGCCTGTTCACCAGGGTGCTGGTCCACAGCCACCAGAACTCGCGGGGGAGGCCGGCCACGCTCTCGCGCGCCGCCCGTCTGAGACTGGCGACCGACATAACGGATTCCCCCCGGTGGTGTAAGCGTCTCTCCTGCTCAACGCACCGTACGGGTGGGGGATCGGCGAAGGCCACCGGATTGACGCGCACCGTCAATCCACGGCTCGTGGGCGGCCGTGGACACGCGCGCGGGCGCCCCCGCGCGTCCATTAGGCTCGTACGCATGGCCGACGCACCGTACAAGCTGATCCTCCTCCGCCACGGCGAGAGCGAGTGGAACGCGAAGAACCTGTTCACCGGCTGGGTGGACGTCAATCTCAACGAGAAGGGCGAGAAGGAGGCAGTCCGCGGTGGCGAACTCCTGAAGGACGCCGACCTCCTCCCCGACGTGCTCCACACGTCCCTCCAGAAGCGCGCGATCCGCACCGCCCAGCTCGCGCTGGAGGCCGCCGACCGCCACTGGATCCCGGTCCACCGCTCCTGGCGCCTGAACGAGCGCCACTACGGTGCGCTCCAGGGCAAGGACAAGGCCCAGACGCTCGCCGAGTTCGGCGAGGAGCAGTTCATGCTGTGGCGCCGCTCGTACGACACCCCGCCGCCGGCCCTTGAGGACGGTACGGAGTTCTCGCAGTCCGAGGACCCGCGCTACGCGACGATCCCGCCGGAGCTGCGCCCGAAGACGGAGTGCCTGAAGGACGTCGTCGTCCGCATGCTCCCGTACTGGTACGACGGCATCGTCCCGGACCTCCTCGCGGGCCGCACGGTCCTGGTCGCCGCGCACGGCAACTCGCTGCGCGCGCTGGTCAAGCACCTGGACGGCATCTCCGACGCCGACATCGCGGGCCTGAACATCCCGACCGGCATCCCGCTCGCCTACGAGCTGGACGCCGAGTTCAAGCCCCTCAAGCCGGGCGGCACCTACCTCGACCCGGCCGCCGCGGCCGCCGCCATCGAGGCCGTCAAGAACCAGGGCAAGAAGAAGTAAGAAAAGCGATCATGCCCCTGACCTGCGCACACGGCGCAGATCGGGGGCATTCGTTTGCCCCGGGCCCACTGTGGGCCCGCACCGGGGGGCCCGTCCGGGCGCAGAGCAACATCCCGTGGCAGTGAGGCCCTTCCGCCTCCGCTGCGGGGTGGCCGGAGAACTTGCCGATCTCAGGAAATCCCAGCCGCTAAGGTCTTCGTGATCACGAAGACCTTAGCGGCTGGGGGAGAAATGGGACGGGCGGGCAGAACGAAACGGTGGGCCACAGCTGCGGTGGGGCTGGCGCTGGCGTCAACGGCGCTGGCCGCCTGTGGAGACGGCGGCTCATCGGATGCGAAGGCGCCGGGCAAGTCGGCCGGACAGTCCCCGGCGGCTTCCGCGAAGCCGAGCCGTCCGGCTTTCGACCCGCCCGTGCGCTTCGAGGGGTCCGCGGTCGAACTACCGGATGCCAAGCAGCCGAGTACGGCGAGCGGGGACGCGACACGGCCCGCGGTCACGCTTGCCGACGGGATTGCCTACGTCACCGCCGAGGAGGGGCTGGAGGCGATCGACACCCAGACCGGTGACCTGCGGTGGGAGTCGACGACGAAGCACCCCGCGGCGAAGGGCGGGTTCGGAAGCGACCGTGCCGCTCCCCTCGTGTCGGCTGACGGCAAGACCGTGTACGCCGCTTGGGGCAGGAACGTGAAGGGCGAAGGCACAACGCCTGACCGGGACGCCATCGAGGTGGAGGCCGTTGAGACGGCTACCGGCAAGACGGCGTGGTCGGCCGAGGTCGCTGTCGGTGCCTCCTCGGTCACGGCGCCGCGGATCATCGGAGTCGATGCCACCACAGCGCTCGTCGCCGCGGCCGGCACCACGTATGCCGTCTACCCCTCCACGGGCGCCCTCCGCTGGAAGAAGGCCCAGTTCAGCGCGGTGACCCTGGCCGACGGTGTCGTTGCAGGCGGCGAGAGCACGGGGTACGGCGAAGGCAGGCTGCTGGGACTTGCCGCGGTCACGGGCGAACAGCGGTGGACCCTGGCGGAGGCGAAGGAGCCGGCAGCAGCCGCGTCGCGGCTGCTGAGCGCAACCGTCGCCGACAAGACACTCGTCGTGGACGCGGTCACCGGCGAGCAGCGAGCGGCGCTCGTCGGCAAGGGCTGGCGGTGCCGCCATGACGCACAGTCCCTGGTCTTGTGCTCCAGGTACGGCTACGGGGAGGCCGAGCGCGGGATCACCGTGTTCGACGCCGCTTCCGTGCAGCAGCGATGGACGCTGCCGGGTGGCTCCGGACGGAAGGTGCCGAAGGTCAGCGGATTCTGGCACGGCGCCGTGTACGGGGAAGTCGGCGACGAGTCGATCGTCCTGGACGGCGCGACGGGACAGGACCGACAGACGTCAGCCGGCGCGGCGCCGTACGAAATCGATCGGTACGGCGGTCTGGTGGGAACGAAGTTCCATCCCGCCGCGGGCTGACCCCGATACGACAAGAACGCCACCGTCCACCTCGCCGGAATCCACCCCGCTGCCCTCTCCGGTTACCGGCTACCGGCTCTGCGGACGCTGGTTCGCGCTGCACGGCGCAGGTCAGGGGCTTGGTCGTTTCGGGTTCGGCCCGGCGCACCGGCCGCGGACCCTGAACGCTCGGGTGGACCAAGCGCTCACCTGCGCGGGCCAAGCACCGGGCTTCCGGGGTGCGGGGCACCGGGGTTGCGGGTCCGATGGGCTCGCGGGCCGACCGGTCCCGCACCCCTCGTCCTCCGCGCGAGCCTCGGCCCGCCGCGGGGAAGGAACTCGCTCCGTGAACCAGAAGCCCGTTTCCCAGCGCTCCCGCGCCCCCCGCCGGATGCTCCTCGCCTCCGCCCTCGCCGCGGTGGCGCTCTCCGGCCAGCTGCTCATCACGGCACCCGGCGCACTCGCGTACGACGGCCCCCACGGCGGGGGCGACCGGCCCAAGCCCAAGGAGCCGCAGGCGCCCACCGTCATCCACGGCCTGCGGGACTTCACCGCGGACGGGTTCTTCACGGCGCCCGAGGGCGTCACCTCGGTGCACGTCCAGGCCTGGGGCGCCGGTGGTGGCGGAGGCGGCGGAGGCGGCGGTGCGAGCGCGACGCTGACCGGTACGGGGGGCACCGGCGGTGGCGGCGGAGCCGGCGGGTTCACCTGGTGCGTCATCAAGGTGAAGCCGGGCCAGAGCTACACGGTGGACGTCGGCTCCGGCGGCGGCGCCGGTACGGCCGGACCCGGTGGTCCCGTCGGCGGCAACCCCGGACAGGCGGGAGGCACCGGCGGAACCGGCAGCGCGACGACGCTGACCTCCTCGGGCGGCATCCAGCTCAGCGCCTCGGGCGGCACCGGCGGTGGCGGCGGCGGTGGTGGTGGTACGGCCGCGGCGGGCACCCCGGGTCCGGGCGGCACCGGCGGCACGGGCACCTGCAGCAGCGCCGACGTGACGAACCGCACCGGTGCGAACGGTCGCAGCGGCGACCAGGGCGGGGCCGGCGGAGCCGCCGTCGACGGCATCGTGCAGCTCCCGGCGACGAACACCGGCGCGGGCGGCGACGGCGGCACCGGCGGTGCGGGCGGCGGCGCCCCCGGTACCGCGGGTGACCCCGGCGGCGTGGGCGGCAACGGCTACCTCGTCGTGTTCTGGTAGGACCGGCAGCCGGAACCGGCAAAGGCGTGAGACCCCCTGGTCGCGGACTCCGCGGGCAGGGGGCCTCTCCTTGCGCCTGGTGCCGTGACGGCCGGGCCGCCGAGCCGGTTCGGCGGGGTCAGCCGCCGCACTGGCAGGGCGCGCCGGATTGGCAGCCGCAGCCGCAGCCCGAGCCGCAACCGCAGGCCGCGAGCAGCGGGAGCCGCAGGGGTTCGGACCGTGGCTGTGGCTGCTCGTGCTCGGGTGTGATGGGGACGGGGGAATCGGGCATGGATCCTCCTCGCAGGCGGCGTGCGTGGCGTCGTACTGCCTTCGCCTCATTCATGCCCAGCCGCACGGGCGCGTCAACGGCGCACTGGAGCAGAACGGCTCAGACCCCGTCGACCACCGTCGGCGCCTGCAGCTCGTCCGCGTGCTCGCCCGTCACCAGGTAGACCACGCGCTTGGCCACCGACACGGCGTGGTCCGCGAAGCGCTCGTAGTAGCGGCCCAGCAGGGTCACGTCCACCGCGGTCTCGATGCCGTGCTTCCAGCGGTCGTCCATCAGGTGCTGGAAGAGCGTGCGGTGCAGCTGGTCCATCTCGTCGTCGTCCTGCTCCAGCTGGAGGGCCAGGTCGACGTCCTTCGTGATGATGACCTCGGCGGCCTTCGCCATCAGGCGCTGCGCCAGCTGACCCATCTCCAGGATGGTGGCGTGCAGGTCCCGCGGTACGGCGGTGTCCGGGAAGCGCAGCCGGGCCAGCTTCGCCACGTGCTGGGCCAGGTCGCCCGAGCGCTCCAGGTCGGCCGACATGCGCAGCGAGGTCACCACGATGCGCAGGTCGGTGGCGACCGGCTGCTGGCGGGCCAGCAGCGCGATGGCGCGGGCCTCCAGGTCGTGCTGGAGGTCGTCCACCTTCTGGTCGGCGGCGATGACGCTCTCGGCGAGCTTCAGGTCGGCGTCGAGCATGGACGTCGTGGCCCGCCCGATCGCGGAACCGACGAGCCGGGCCATCTCGACCAGGCCTTCCCCGATGGAGTCCAGTTCCTCGTGGTACGCGTCACGCATGGCTTGTCCCTCTCTTGCCTACTGCCTCTGCTGCCCGTGTGGGACGGGCCGGGGCGGCCTCGTGCCCCCACGTTGACACGGTGGGCGCCGAACGCGTCCGACTTCGGCACCACAAGTGAATCAACCCCGTCGTCACGGTGAACTCTGGGCGACGACTGTTCGAGGTGCCACCCGAACGGCTGTGGAAGTGCCGTCGGGCCTGCTTAACCTTGAGGCATGGACGTGAACGCGGCGGTCGCCGCAGCTGCAGCGATCGCCGGTCTTTGCACCGGTGTGATCGCGATGCTGGCGTTCCGCTGGAGCGAGCGCGACCAGGCCCGCCCCACCCGGAGCTCCATGCGCCCCGACATCAACGCGGTGCTCCCGCCCGGCGTGGACACCGTCCTCTCCGTGCTCCGCTCCTCCGCCGTCGTACTCGACGAGGGCGACGCGGTGGTCAAGGCCAGCTCGGCCGCCTACGCCCTCGGACTCGTACGCGGCGGCAAACTGGCCGTCGAGCCCATGCTCCACATGGCCCGCGACACCCGCCGCGACGGGGAGATACGCCAGGTCGAGCTCGACCTGCCCCGGCGCGGCACCGGCCGCGGCGAGGCCCTCGCGGTCTCGGCGCGCGTCGCCCCGCTCGGCTCCCGGCTGGTCCTGCTGCTGGTCGAGGACCTCACCGAGGCCCGCCGCATCGAGGCCGTGCGGCGCGACTTCGTCGCGAACGTCTCGCACGAGCTGAAGACGCCGGTCGGAGCCATCTCCCTGCTGTCCGAGGCCGTCATGGACGCCTCGGACGACCCCGAGGCGGTCAGCCGCTTCGCGGGCCGCATGCAGATCGAGGCCACCCGCCTGATCAACCTCGTACAGGAGCTCATCGACCTCTCCCGGGTGCAGAACGACGACCCGCTGGAGGACGCGGAGCCCGTGCGGGTGGACACGCTGGTGGCCGAGGCCATCGACCGCTGCCGCCACACGGCGTCCTCCAAGCAGATCACCATGGCCGCGGGCGGCACCGCCGACCTGCGCGTCTGGGGCCACCGCGGCCAGCTGGCGGCGGCCCTCGGGAACCTGGTCGAGAACGCCGTCAACTACAGCCCCGCCCGCACCCGCGTCGGCATAGCCGGACGCAAGGTCGCGGCACCTGGGGGAGACTTGATCGAGATCGCCGTGACCGACCAGGGCATCGGCATCCCGGAAAAGGACCGCGAGCGCATCTTCGAGCGCTTCTACCGCGTGGACCCGGCCCGCTCCCGTGCCACGGGAGGAACCGGCCTCGGCCTTGCGATCGTGAAGCACGTAGCGGCCTCGCACGGCGGGGAGGTGTCCGTCTGGAGCTCGGAGGGTCAGGGCTCCACGTTCACCCTGCGCCTGCCGGAAGCAGCCGCCCCGGCACCCGCGAGCGCCCCGGCCGCGGAGCCCGCCCCCGCACCGAGCCACCCCACCCCTGCCTGAACAGAACCAGCCATTCCTGCCCCGGAGGTCCTTCCGTGACCCGAGTGCTCGTCGTCGAGGATGAGGAATCCTTCAGCGACGCCCTGTCCTACATGCTCCGCAAGGAGGGCTTCGAGGTCGCCATCGCCGCGACCGGGCCCGACGGGCTCGACGAGTTCGAGCGCAACGGCGCCGACCTCGTCCTCCTCGACCTGATGCTCCCCGGCCTGCCCGGCACGGAGGTCTGCCGGCAGCTGCGCGGCCGCTCCAACGTGCCCGTCATCATGGTGACCGCCAAGGACAGCGAGATCGACAAGGTCGTCGGGCTGGAGATAGGAGCCGACGACTACGTCACCAAGCCCTTCTCCTCGCGGGAGCTGGTCGCCCGCATCCGCGCGGTCCTGCGCCGCCGCGGCGAGCCGGAGGAGGTCACCCCGGCCGCGCTGGAGGCCGGCCCCGTACGGATGGACGTCGACCGCCACGTGGTCACCGTCGCCGGAGCCAAGGTGGACCTCCCGCTGAAGGAGTTCGACCTGCTGGAGATGCTGCTGCGCAACGCGGGCCGCGTCCTGACCCGCATGCAGCTGATCGACCGGGTCTGGGGCGCCGACTACGTCGGCGACACCAAGACCCTGGACGTCCACGTCAAGCGCCTGCGCGCCAAGATCGAGCCCGACCCGGGAGCCCCGCGCTACCTGGTCACGGTCCGCGGCCTGGGCTACAAGTTCGAGCCGTAAACCGCCGCCGCCCCGCCCCGCCCCGCCCCGCCCCGCCCGGCGCGGGCGGGCAGACGAAAAGGGCCCCGTCCGCTTCTGCGGACGGGGCCCTTTCGCGCGTGTTGCCGCAGGCTCAGTGGCCGGCGCTGTGCGAGGGGGAGCTCGACGGGGACCCCGAGGCCGTTCCCGCCGGGGCGCCGGAAGCGGCGCCCGAGGCTGTCGTGGCCGGGGAGCCGGACGGGCTGCCCGAGGGGGCGCCGGAGGCGCTGCCCGACGGCGTGGCGCCGGGGGCGGCGATCGGGGCCTCGGTCGGGCCGAAGCCCGCGTACATGCCCGTGCCCGGGACGACGAAGGCGGCGATCTCCACGTCACCCGCATTGCTCAGCTGGAAGACGAGCGGCTGCGCGTTGCCGGTCTGCACGGCCTCGCCGCCCTCGATCACGGCGGAGGCGTTGCCCTTGCCGCCCAGCACGATCGAACCGCCGGCCGGCACGGTGACCTTGGACGTGCCCTCGGCCGGCTTCAGCACGACCTTGGACTTGCCACCCACGAGGGTGATGGCGTCAAGGGTCTGCGGCTTGATGCCGGTGTTGAAGAGCGTCGCGGAGACGGCGGCCGGGCCCTTCTTCTCCTTCTCGCCCTGGGTGATCACCAGTGCGTTCTGGATCTTGATGTTGCCCTTGGTGACGGCGGCGTTGTCCGGCTTGATCTGGAGCGTCTCCGCGTTGTTGCCTGCACCGCAAGCGGCCAGCGAGGCGATCGAGAACACGATGGCGGTGGCGGCGAGGGCGCCGCGTCGAAGGCTGCGGCTCACGGCGGCGGCAACTCCTTGGACGTACGGAACGGAAGGGTGGGCAGTCTCAGAGCGGCCGAGGTAAAGCCGTCCTAAGGGTGTGTCAGCGCGCTTAGGTTACCGAGCCGCCGCCCCGCCCCCGCACCCGACCCTCCGCAGCGCACGGGCCACCCTGCACCGACCCCGCGATCTTGCATTCACCCCGCTGTCCGCCCCGCTGTTCGCCCCGCGCTTCGGCGCGCCCTTCCGCCGCCGTTCCCCGTCCTTGCGCTTCGTGCTTCCCGTGCCGTTCATCTGCCGATCATGTGCCTCCCGCATATCTCCCGCACGACCCCCGGTGATCAATTCCGGGATTCCTTCGAACACCCCTCCGTGATCAATTCCGGATTGGGCCTGAACCGCTCCGTACGGGTGGTCGCCAGTCGAACGGAGTAGTTCGGTTTCCCGGCTTCGAAACCGGCAAAACGGGACGTACGTCACACTCTCGGGGTGGGTGGCCGGGTGTGGCGTGGCCGTTTCGCCCGGTCCGCACAGCACCTCCGACCTGCGAATACCCCCCTCCGGAACCCCTTCGCAGCACGTTCGTGTCGCTGTTGTCAAGCCCCGAGATGTGCCCTGACCTGCGAAAACGCCATTCATAACAGTCAGTTCTCGTGTTACCCTGGATAGCCACGGAAGGGGTACCTGTCACATGACGTTCAAGGTTGGCGACACCGTGGTCTATCCCCATCACGGGGCCGCGCTGATCGAGGCCATCGAAACTCGCCAGATCAAAGGCGTGGACAAGACCTACTTGGTGCTCAAGGTCGCCCAGGGCGACCTGACGGTTCGTGTGCCTGCGGACAATGCGGAGTTCGTCGGCGTTCGCGACGTAGTCGGCCAGGACGGGCTGGACCGGGTCTTCGAGGTGCTTCGTGCACCGTATGCCGAAGAGCCGACGAACTGGTCCCGGCGCTACAAGGCAAATCTGGAAAAGCTCGCTTCTGGCGATGTCATCAAGGTCGCCGAAGTGGTGCGTGACCTGTGGCGTCGTGAGCGTGAGCGCGGGCTTTCCGCGGGCGAGAAGCGCATGCTCGCGAAGGCGCGCCAGATCCTGGTGAGCGAGCTCGCGCTCGCGGAGAACACCAACGAGGACAAGGCGGAGGCCCTCCTCGACGAGGTCCTCGCGTCCTGACGCGAGAAGTCCTTCACACAGTTGTGCCGCGGTGCCCGATGACAAGCCCTCTCCTCCACGAGAGGGCTGTTGCCGGGCGCTGCGGCATGTCTGTACCCACACCTTTGCTGCACTTTTCCCACCGGCGTGCCGGGTCCTGAAGCCTGCCCGACCAGCCTGCTCGACCGGTCGTCACGGAAGGGGCGAGGGCGTCGCACCCGGCACCCTTCAGGCCATACCCATGTCGGCCGAAGTCACAAACCTGGCTCGGAGCTACTGATGTCTGACGAATCGCGTCCCCACCGCACCGCCGCGGTGATCCCGGCCGCCGGCCGGGGGGTACGCCTCGGCCCCGGCGCCCCCAAGGCCCTTCGGGCCATCGGCGGCACCCCCATGCTCATCCACGCCGTCCGCGCGATGGCCCGCTCCCGGGCCGTCTCCCTCGTGGTGGTCGTGGCCCCGTCCGACGGCGCCGCCGAGGTGCGCCGGCTCGTCGACGAGCACACGCTGCCCGACCGGACCGAGATCCTGGTCGTCCCCGGCGGCGAGACCCGCCAGGACTCCGTGCGCGCCGGCCTCGCCGCGCTCCCCGCGGACGTCACCTCCGTCCTCATCCACGACGCGGCCCGCCCGCTCGTCCCCGTGGACACCGTCGACTCCGTCGTCGAAGCCGTACGCGACGGCTCGCCCGCCGTGGTACCCGCGCTGCCGCTGGCCGACACCGTCAAGGAGGTCGAGCCCGGCGGGCCCGGCGAGGCCGAGCCGGTCGTCGCCACCCCCGAGCGGGCCCGGCTGCGCGCGGTACAGACCCCGCAGGGCTTCGACCGCGCGACCCTCGTACGGGCGCACGAGGCCATCGCCGTCAACGGCGAGGGCGCCACCGACGACGCCGGAATGGTGGAACAGCTCGGCATCACCGTCATGGTGGTCCCCGGCCACGAAGAGGCCTTCAAGGTCACCCGCCCGCTCGACCTGGTCCTCGCCGAGGCCGTACTCGCCCGCAGGAGGGCCACCGATGCCTACTAGCCCCGCCGCTTCCCCCGCCGTCCCCCTGATCCCGCTCGTCGGGATCGGCACCGACGTACACGCCTTCGAGACCGGGCGCGAGCTGTGGTGCGCCGGGCTGCTCTGGGAGGGCGAGGACGGCCTCGCCGGCCACTCCGACGGCGACGTCGCCGCCCACGCGGCCTGCGACGCCCTGTTCTCCGCCGCCGGCGTCGGCGACCTCGGCGCGCACTTCGGCACCTCCCGCCCCGAATGGTCCGGCGCCGCCGGCGTCACCCTCCTGGCGGAGGCCGCCCGCATCGTCCGCGCCGAGGGCTTCGAGATCGGCAACATCGCCATCCAGGTGATCGGCGTCCGCCCGAAGATCGGCAAGCGGCGCGAAGAGGCCCAGAAGACCCTCTCCGCAGCCGCCGGAGCCCCCGTCTCCGTCTCCGGCACCACCACCGACGGCCTCGGCCTCACCGGGCGCGCCGAAGGCCTCGCCGCGATCGCCACCGCGCTGGTGTACCGGGCGAATTCCTAGACGGAGTCACGCCGATCGGGCCGGGCTCGCGGCTCCCCGATCCGGTCTGATCGGCGAGACGCCCCACAGCCGCGACCACACCGCTTCCGCAACAAAGCACCCCCGCGCGCCGAAAGGGTCGCGGGGCACTGCTACAGGCCCACTACCCTGGATGCCGTGACTATTCGCCTGTACGACACCAGCGCCCGGCAGATCCGCGACTTCACCCCGCTCGTCCCGGGCTGCGTCTCGATCTACCTCTGCGGCGCCACCGTCCAGGCGGCCCCGCACATCGGGCACATCCGCTCCGGTCTGAACTTCGACATCATGCGCCGCTGGTTCGAGTACCGCGGCCTCGACGTCACCTTCGTCCGCAACGTCACCGACATCGACGACAAGATCATCGCCAAGGCCGGGGTCCAGGCCCGCCCCTGGTGGTCCATCGGCTACGACAACGAGCGGGCCTTCAACGACGGCTACACCGCCCTCGGCTGCCTCCCGCCCACGTACGAGCCGCGCGCCACCGGCCACGTGCCCGAGATGATCGAGATGATGCGCGGGCTCATCGAGCGCGGCCACGCGTACGAGGCCGACGGCAGCGTCTACTTCGACGTGCGCTCGTACCCGGGCTACCTGGAGCTGTCCAACCAGGACATCGACGACCTGCGCCAGCCCGCCGAACAGGGCATCACCGGCAAGCGCGACCCCCGCGACTTCGCCATGTGGAAGGCCACCAAGCCCGGCGAGCCGGACTGGGAGACCCCGTGGGGCCGCGGCCGTCCCGGCTGGCACCTCGAATGCTCCGCGATGGCGCACAAGTACCTCGGCAGCGCCTTCGACATCCACGGCGGCGGGCTCGACCTGATCTTCCCCCACCACGAGAACGAGATCGCCCAGGCCAAGGCCTTCGGCGACGAGTTCGCCCAGTACTGGGTCCACAACGCCTGGGTCACCATGTCCGGCGAGAAGATGTCCAAGTCACTGGGCAACTCCGTGCTCGTCTCCGAGATGGTCAAGGCCTGGCGCCCCATCGTCCTGCGCTACTACCTCGGCACCCCGCACTACCGCTCGATGATCGAGTACAGCGAGGAGTCGCTGCGCGAGGCCGAGTCCGCCTTCGCGCGCATCGAAGGCTTCTACCAGCGCGTCATCGAGAAGGCCGGCAAGACCGTCGACCCGGCCCCGGAGGTCCCGCCGGCCTTCGCCGAGGCCATGGACGACGACCTGGGCGTCCCGCAGGCGCTGGCCATCGTCCACACCACGGTCCGCCAGGGCAACAGCGCACTGGCCGCCGACGACAAGGACGCCGCCATCGCCCGGCTCTCCGAGGTGCGCGCCATGCTCGGCGTCCTCGGCCTGGACCCCCTCGACCCGCACTGGGCCGGGGAGTCCGACCGCGGCGAGGAGCTCCACGGCGCCGTCGACACCCTCGTACGCCTCGTCCTGGAGCAGCGCGAGTCCGCCCGCGCCCGCAAGGACTGGGCGACCGCCGACGCCATCCGCGACCAGCTCCAGCAGTCGGGCCTGGTCATCGAGGACAGCCCCACGGGACCGCGCTGGTCGCTCGGCCCGCGCTGAGCCGCGGCCGCCCGGAGCAGTCCGACTGTGCCGCCCGGCCTCCCGGGCGGCACACTCTTCATACGTACATATCGCAGGATCAACGAAAACAGGTAGAGGTCATGGCCGGGAACAGCCAGCGCAGGAACCGCCGCACGTCCAACAAGAAGGGCGCCACGGTCGGCAGCGGTGGCCAGCGGCGCAAGGGCCTGGAAGGCAAGGGCCCCACGCCCAAGGCCGAGGACCGCAAGAAGCACAAGGCGAACCGCATCTCCAACGCCATGGCCCGCCAGGCCGCCAAGCGCCGCCCCGCCCCGCGCCGCGGCGGCCCCAAGGGCACCAGCGAGATGGTCGTCGGCCGCAACCCGGTCTTCGAGGCGCTGCGCGACGGCGTACCCGCCACCACCCTCTACGTCCAGCAGTTCATCGACAACGACGAGCGCGTCCGCGAGGCCCTCCAGCTCGCCGGCGAGCGCGGCAACATCAACCTGATGGAAGCCCCGCGCCCCGAGCTCGACCGCATGACCAACGGGCTCAACCACCAGGGCCTGGTCCTCCAGGTCCCGCCCTACGAGTACGCGCACCCGGAGGACCTCACCGCCGCCGCGTACGACGAGGGCGACGACCCGCTGATCGTCGCCCTCGACGGGGTCACCGACCCCCGCAACCTCGGCGCGATCGTCCGCTCCGTCTCCGCCTTCGGCGGCCACGGCGTCGTCATCCCCGAGCGCCGCGCGGCCGGCATGACCGCCGGTGCCTGGAAGAGCTCGGCCGGCACCGCCGCCCGCACCCCGGTCTCCCGCGTCACCAACCTGACCCGCGCCCTCCAGGACTTCAAGAAGGCCGGCATCGCCATCGTCGGCCTCGCCGCCGAGGGCACGCACGAGGTGCAGGACCTGGAGGCGCTCGGCGGTCCCGTCGTCATCGTCGTCGGCTCCGAGGGCAAGGGCCTCGGCCGCCTCGTCGGCGAGAACTGCGACTACCTCGTCCGCATCCCGATGCCGGGCGGCGCCGAGTCGCTGAACGCCGGTGTCGCGGCCGGCGTCGTGCTCTACGAGGCCGCCCGCCGCCGGGCCACCCGCGGCCGCGTCTGACCCCCGGGCGGCGCCGCCGCCCTGATGGGGGCACCGCCGCCTTGATCCACTTGGCTCATGGAACGTGACCCGTGAGCGTGCCACCCCGCCCCTTTCGGGCGGGGTGGCTTGATCTTGACGGGTCTCGGACACATCCCTGCTGTCAAGGCAGTGTCCTAAACACTGATCACTCGGTTAGATGAGTGTGGACACCAGAACGTCAGGGTTCGACGACCAGCCCGCGCTGAGCATGGTCAAGGTGCCGTGCGACCCCGCACAGGTCATCGTCAACCACGCCAGCTTCCGCGTGCGGCTCGCACCGAGCCCGAGCGCGCGTTCCAAGCCCGCGAACGCCCCCGGCCGCGCGCCCGTCCTCGGCGGCGCCGCGGTCGCCGCCGCTGCCGGCGCGGGCCGCCGCCGGGCCCCCGTCGTCTGGAGCGGCAAGTCGGCCCCCGGCGACACCGCCGCCATGGGCGGACTCCTCCAGGCCGTACGCGAACACGGGCGCGGACACGACGAGTTCGACGGAGGCGCCACCCAGACCATCCCCCGCGTCGACCTCGCCCACGACCTCGCCGAAGACACGCTGGCCACGCCGACCGTCATCGGCCAGCGCACGTACGGGGACCCGGACGAAACCCGCCCGCTGACCTCCGTGCGCGACCTCCCGCACGACCCCCGGTACGCGGGCGGCGGCGGCCCGTACGACGGCCTCGACGGCGCCGCCGCCGCCGACTACCGCCGCAGCCCCTCCGACACCCGCGGACAGGCCTCGTACTACCCCGGCCGCCGCATGAACCTCGGCGTCGTGCTGCTCCCGCTGCGCGTCTTCCTCGGCTTCATCTGCATCTACGCCGGCATGGGCAAGCTGTGCGACCCCGTCTACTTCGACGGCGGCGAACGCGGCTCCATGGTCACCTGGCTGCGCACCCTCCACCCCTGGGCACTCGCCGAACCCCTGCGCGACTTCGCCCTCGCCCACCCCGTCGGGGCCGGGCTCAGCGTCGCTTTCCTCCAGGTCATCGTCGGCGTACTGACCGTCCTGGGCCTCTGGCAGCGGTTCGCCGCCTGCATCGGCGCCCTGCTGTCCGCCGCCCTCCTGATGACGGTCAGCTGGAAGACCGTCCCCGCCTACGACGCCCCCGACATCATCTACCTGGCCGCCTGGAGCCCGCTGATCATCGCCGGGGCCCCCGTCTACTCCCTCGACGGACGCCTCGCCAGCGAAGCCTGGCGAACCCTCGGACCGCGCTCCGAGATCTGGCGGCTGCGCCGGCGCGTCCTGCGCCGCGGAACCATCATGGCCACCCTCGTCTGCGGACTCACCCTGCTCATCGGCTCGCTCCTCGGCGGCGCCGTTCGCTCCACCACCGTGGTCACCGTCCCCGGGCCCGGCGAGGCCCCCAGCAACTACCTGCCCGGCTCCCCGCTCCCGCAGGCGCCGACCGGAAGCAAGCAGCCGCAGCCCCGGCAGCAACCCGCCACCCAGCAGCCCTCCAAGGCGGCCGAACCCACCGCCAGCGCCTCGGCACCCGCCGCCAAGTCCGGCCGCGGCAGCACCGGTTCCACCACCAAGCAGAGCGCCGGCACCGGCTCGCAGTCACCGACCGCGACCCGCGGCTCCGGCAGCGGCTCGAACTCGGGCGGCACGCCCCGGCAGTCCACCCCGAAGCCCCCGTCCTCCAGCTCCGGCAGCGGCGGCAGCGGCGGCGGGGACACCGCCCCGAAGAAGCCCGGACTGGTCGGCGGCCTCCTCGGCTGACGGCCGTACGCGAAGGGGCCCGGCGCGCGATGTGCGCGCCGGGCCCCTTTCCGTCGTCCGCGCCCCGCCCTCAAGCCGGCTGCCCTGCGGAGGCCCTCAGGAGCCGCTCTGAGCGGCCAGCTCCCGCGCCGCCTCGGTCAGGTCCTTCGCCGTGTCGATCGCCCGCCAGTAGGCCCCCTGCGGCAGCGGGAAGCCCGCCAGTCGCCGCTCACGGGCCAGCCGCGGGAACGTCGTGCGCTCGTGGTCGCCCAAATCCGGCAGCAGCGGCGCGAATTCGGGACCGAAGACGTACACCCCCGCATTGATCAGATACGGCGACGGCGGCGACTCGATGAAGTCCAGCACCTGCCCGAACTCGTTGGTCTCCACCGCCCCCCACGGGATCCGCGGCCGGGCCAGCGCCAGCGTCGCCGTCGCCCCCCGCTCCGCATGGAACTCCGCCATCTCCCGCAGCGAGAACCGCGTCCAGATGTCCCCGTTCGTCGCGTACCACGACCGGTCCGGGTGCGGCAGGTGGCGAGCCGCGTACTTCAGCCCGCCCCCGCGCCCCAGCGGCTCCTCCTCCACCACCGTGGTCACCCGCAACGGCAACTCCGCCCCCGCTAGCCACTCCTGCAACACCTCCGCCAGGTGCCCGCACGAAACCACGGCGTCCGTCACCCCCTCGGCCGCCAGCCAGGCCAGCTGGTGCCCGATGATCGGCACCCCGGTCCCCGGGATCTCCACCATCGGCTTCGGCCGGTCGTCCGTATACGGACGCAGCCGCGAACCCTGGCCTCCCGCCAGCACGACCGCCTGAACAGGCGTCTGCGCGAGGGAGGCCGGATACGCGGCCGCGGAAACGGAGGAGCGGGACACGGGGGGTGCGTCGGTCATGGCCGTCACAGTAGAGGCCCCGGCGCGGCGGAGGACGGCGACGCCCGTCAGCCGTCAGCCGTCGTTCGTCAGTGGTCAGCCCATCGAGGCGACGCCGGTCGCGTACGCGGTGTCGCACACGGGGCGCGCGAAGGACTGCGCCTTCGTCGGCCCGTACACGTCCACGGCGGCCCGGCCCAGCGCCCGCGCGATCCCCACGCAGTGATCGGCCAGCGACGGGCGCCGGTCCACCTCCTGCTGAAGGTGCGTCAGTACGTCACCCGGAGCCTCACCCTGCTGGAGCTCGCCCAGCAGCTTGTCGCGCAGCACGTCCTGCGCGGCGCGCGGCTTCGCGGGAACGGACACGTCCTCGGCGGACGCGGTCAGGATCTGGGAAGGCGTGTTGTCCGCCCAGGGGACCATGGTGACCGCGAGCGTCCCGGACAGGACCAGGACGACGGGCAGGACCAGGGCGAGGGAACGGCCGATACGGCGGGCAGTGTGGGTCACGAGGGCGAGAGTAGCGCTCGGTGAAGATTTGGCGACATTTAGTCACCCGGTCGGGGGATGGTTCGACGTGGCTTTTCGATTTAAGGGTTGACGAGTGGGGCCGAATGGCCCGGTCTGCCCCGGATGCGGAACGGGGCGTCCCTCCCTCCGGAGGAACGCCCCTGCCCCTACTCGCTCTTGGTGGCGGGTCAGCCGGAGAGGCGCTCGCCCGAGGAGGTCGAGAACACGTGGATCTCGTCGGCCCGCGGCACCACGTGCAGCGTCGAACCCTTCTCGGGCACGTGGCGGCCGCCCACGCGCACCACGATGTCCTGCGCGCCCTCGGCCTCGGTGGTGCGGCCGTAGACGTAGCCGTCGGCGCCGAGCTCCTCGACGACGTTGACCGTGATCGTCAGACCGCCCTCGGTGCCGATGTCGAAGTGCTCCGGGCGCACGCCCACGGTGACGGTGCGGTCGCCGGCGTCCGCGGCGGCGGACAGCGCCTCGCGCGACACCGGGACCACGCTGTCGCCGAACTTCACGCCGCCGTCGGCGATCGGGACCTCGACCAGGTTCATGGCCGGGGAGCCGATGAAGCCGGCGACGAACAGGTTCGCCGGGCGGTCGTACATGTTGCGCGGGGTGTCGACCTGCTGGAGCAGGCCGTCCTTGAGGACCGCCACGCGGTCGCCCATCGTCATGGCCTCGACCTGGTCGTGGGTGACGTAGACGGTGGTGATCCCGAGGTCGCGCTGGAGCGCGGCGATCTGGGTGCGGGTGGACACGCGGAGCTTCGCGTCGAGGTTCGACAGCGGCTCGTCCATGAGGAACACCTGCGGCTTGCGCACGATGGCGCGGCCCATGGCGACGCGCTGGCGCTGACCGCCCGAGAGCGCCTTCGGCTTGCGGTCGAGGTACTGGGTGAGGTCGAGCATCTTCGCCGCGTCCTCGACCTTCCTGCGGATGGTCGCCTTGTCCTCGCCGGCGATCTTGAGCGCGAAGCCCATGTTGTCGGCGACGGTCATGTGCGGGTACAGCGCGTAGTTCTGGAACACCATCGCGATGTCCCGGTCCTTGGGCGGCAGGTGCGTGACGTCGCGGTCGCCGATGCGGATCGCGCCGCCGTTCACGTCCTCCAGGCCGGCCAGCATGCGCAGCGAGGTGGACTTGCCGCAGCCGGAGGGCCCGACGAGGACGAGGAACTCGCCGTCCTCGATGTGCAGCTCCAGCTCGTCGACGGCGGGCTTGTCGCCGCCGGGGTACAGCCGGGTCGCCTTGTCGAAAGTGACAGAAGCCATGGTGATGAATCCCTTCTACCGGCAGGAACGTGCCGGACGATCCGAGTGGAAGGTCTAGTCCAGTAAGGAGGACTCCGCCCGACGCTACCCGGCGTACCCCGTCCTGTCAGCACCCCGGGGCCCGTGACTTCCGCCTCGGTCGACGCCCGGGACCTCGCGCTTGACGCGCTTGGCCTCCGCGCCCACCCCGCGGGTCTCCTGCTCGGTGGCTTCTGCCACGGCCCCTCCCCGGCCCTGCTGTCCGATGGCCGGACATGCACTCCGGTGCGGATGACGAACGTGAGGGCGAGGGGTTGCGCCGGCTGGAAAGGTCTTCGCGGGGAGGTCTGGTCGCTGTGTAAAGTGAAGGCGATTCTGTGCGCTGTGCAGCGTCAAATGTGCCCCCTTAGCTCAGCCCGGCCAGAGCACCCCACTTGTAATGGGAAGGTCGTCGGTTCGAATCCGACAGGGGGCCCCATCCCAGGTCGCAGGCTGGTTGATCCAGGGAACTCGTACAGAAGCGGAAGGCTCCGGGTGATTATCCGGAGCCTTCCGCTTTGTTGTCAGTGGCGCCCCGAGATGCGGTCGGCCAGGCGGGCCAGTGGGGTCGTCCGCGAGGTGTGGGTCGCCGTCTCGTGGCGGTCCGCCTCGCGGTAGGCCGCGTACAGGGCCTGGACGCCGAGCCAGCGGAAGGGTTCCGGTTCCCAGCGCCGGACCCGGTGGTTGACCCAGGGGAGCGCGGTGAGTTCCGTGGAGTCCCCGAGGACCAGGTCGCGGAGCGTGCGGGCCGCGAGGTTCGACGTGGCCACGCCCGAGCCCACGTAGCCGCCCGCCCAGCCGAGGCCGGTCGTGCGGTCCAGGGTGACCGTGGCGCACCAGTCGCGGGGGACGCCGAGGACGCCGGACCAGGCGTGGGTGATCTCGACCCCGGTGAGGAGCGGGAAGAAGGAAGTGAGGAGGTTCGTGAGCGACGTGATCGTCGACTGCTGCGTGGTGCCGTCCGTGTCCGTGCGGGAGCCGAAGCGGTACGGGACCCCGCGGCCGCCGATGGCGATGCGGTCGTCCGCGGTGCGCTGGGCGTACATGTAGGCGTGGGCCATGTCGCCGAGGGTGCAGGCGTCCGACCAGCCGATGCGGGACCAGACCTCGGGCGGCAGCGGGGCCGTCGCGATCATCGAGGAGTTCATCGGGAGCCACGAGCGCTTCTGGCCCTTGAGGGCGGCGGTGAAGCCCTCCGTGCAGCGCAGGACGTACGGGGCGCGGACGGTGCCGTACGGGGTGACGGCCTGGCGGGGGGCGATTTCGGTGACGGGTGTGGATTCGTGGATGACCACGCCGAGGCGCTCGCAGGCGGCGGCCAGGCCCTTGACGAGCTTGAGGGGGTGGATGCGGGCGCCGTGCGGGGTCCAGGTGGATCCGACGGCGTCGGCGACGTCGATGCGGGCGCGGGTGTCGGTGGCGTCGTAGAGCTCGCGGTCGCTCTCGCCGAAGGCGAGTTCGGCGGTGTGGAAGGCCTTGAGGCGGCTGAGCTGGGCGGGGGTGCGGGCGACTTCGAGGACGCCGCCGCGGTGGATGTCGGCGTCGATGGATTCCTTGGCGGCGGTGTCGATGACTTCGGTGACGGTGTCGTTCATGGCCTGCTGGAGGCGTTGGGCGGCCTGGTGGCCGTGGAGTTCGGCGTAGCGGTCGCGGCCGGCGATGCCGTTGTAGAGCCAGCCGCCGTTGCGGCCGGAGGCCCCGTAGCCGCAGAACTTCTGCTCCAGGACGGTGACGCGGAGGTCGGGGGCGGCGGTCTTGAGGTAGTACGCGGTCCACAGGCCGGTGTAGCCGCCGCCGACGATGACGACGTCGGCCGTGGCGTGGCCGGTGAGGGGGGCGCGGGGTGGCTGGTGGGTGGCCGTCTGATCCGTCGCGTACCAGAAGGAGATGCCGCCGTTGATCGTCATGAGGAGTTGGTACAGGGCGTGGCGGAGGGGTGTCCAGGTACCGGATGTCGGGTTTCGGGGTGGTGGAGGTGGCCGTTTGGGTGGTGTGGCGGGGGTGGCGGGGTCCGTAGGGTGCCGGTGGGTCATTTGTGCCGGTTGCGAGAGGTTTGGTGGGTGGTGGGTGGTGGGCGTGGTGGAGGTTCCGGACGGGCTGGTGCGGGCGCAGATCGCGTACGGCGGGGACGCGGGCCGGGAGTTCATCGCCGGGCTGCCCGCGCTGGCGGCAGGGTCCCTGGAGCGGTGGGGGCTGCGGCGCACCGGGCCGGCGATGCACGGGGTGACGGCTCTGGTGCTGCCGGTGGAGCGGGCGGACGGGTCGGCGGCCGTGCTGAAGCTGGGGCGGGTGGACGAGGAGAGCGCGGGGGAACCGACGGCGCTGCGCGCGTGGGGCGGGCGGGGCTGCGTGCGGCTGCTGGAGCACGATGCGGTGTCCGGCGCGCTGTTGCTGGAGCGGCTGGACGAGCGGCGGCCGCTGTCGGAGCTGGCGGAGCGGGATGCGCGGCAGGCGGTGCGGGTGGTGGGGGAGTTGCTGGTGCGGCTGACGCGGGTGCGGGCTCCGGCCGGGGTGCGGGGGCTCGGGGGTGTGGCGGCGGGGATGCTGGGGTCGGTACCGGCGGCGCTGGGGCGGGTGGCGCCGGGGCGGGCGCGGGGGCTGGTGGCGGATTGCGCGGCGGCGGTGGCGGAGGTGGCGGGCGAGCCGGGGGACCGCTTGCTGCACTGGGATCTGCACTACGGCAATGTGCTGGCGGGTGGGGCCGGCGGTGGCGGCCGGGGGCCGTGGCTGGCGATCGATCCGAAGCCGCTGGCGGGCGATCCGGGTTTCGAGTTGCTGCCGGCGATCCGGAACGAGTTCGCGGCGCAGGAGGTGCGGTGGCGGTTCGACGCGCTGACGGGGGCGCTGAGCCTGGACCGGGAGCGGGCCCGGGCGTGGACGCTGGGGCGGGTGCTGCAGAACGTCTTGTGGGACGTGGAGTCCGGGGAGCGTGAGCTCGACGAGGAGCAGCTGCTGGTGGCCGAGTTGCTGCTGGGGCGGCGGTGACGTCCCTGGGTCCCTGGGGAGTGTCTAGGCTGCCGGAATGATCAGGAGTGCTGTTGTCGAAGACGTTCCCGTCATCCATGCCATGATCCGCGAGCTCGCGGAGTACGAGAAGGTGCCGCACGAGGCGCGGGCCACGCCGGGGCAGTTGCGGGAGGCGCTGTTCGGGGAGCGGCCGGCGGCGTTCGCGCACATCGCGGAGACGGAGGACGGGGAGGCCGTCGGGTTCTCGGTGTGGTTCTTGAACTTCTCGACGTGGCGCGGGGTGCACGGGATCTACCTGGAGGACCTGTACGTACGGCCGGGCGTGCGCGGCGGCGGGTACGGGAAGGCGCTGCTGGCGGAGTTGGCGCGGATCTGTGTGGAGCGCGGGTACGAGCGGCTGGAGTGGGCGGTGCTGAAGTGGAACGCGCCGACGATCGCGTTCTACGAGGCCTTGGGGGCGCGGCCGCAGGACGAGTGGTCCGTGTACCGGCTGACGGATGAGCCGTTGAAGCGGCTGGGTGCGGTGCGGGGCTGAGCGTGAGGTCCGGGGCCGGGTCCGGGGCGGACCGGGGCCGGGGCCGGTCCGGACCCGGCGCGGGGGTGGAGGCGTTGCGTCGGGGTGGTGGCGGGGTCAGGCCGCCGTGATCTTCGTCGTGAAGGAGTCGAGGTTCGCGCGGGTGCGCTCGATCTTCTCGGGGAGCGTCAGGGTCTCCTCGTACCGGCCGGCGCGCAGCTTCGGCTGGCGCTTGCCCCTGACGTAGAGGGAGCAGGCGAGGTCGGAGCAGACGTAGATGCCGACGGTGTTGCCCTCGCGGCCGCGGGCTCCGGCGAGGGGCGCGACCAGGAGGGAGACGCCGGAGGCGGCGTGGCCCGTGAGGCAGATCTGGCAGACGCTGGACTTGAGGGCGCTGGTGCGGCTCGTGCCCGGGACGCGCAGGGTGATGCCGACGGGGGTGCCGTCGGCGTCCTGGCGTACGAGGTGGGCGCGCAGCGGGGCACCGGGGTCGATCCAGCCGAGGAAGTCGAGGTCATCCCAGGGGAGCTCGCTGAAGTCCAGGGGGAGCTTGAGGCGTGCGGCCTCGCCCTTCGTGCAGTTCACAAAGGAGGAACGGATCTGTTTTTCGGTGAGCGGGTCCACGCGGGTGGACGGTACGTGGGGATACGGGCCGCTGTCATCCGATATTGCCGGCGGGGGCGGGCGGCGGGGGCGGGGTGCTTCAGGGTTCGAGGACGACCTTGCCGGTGGTGGCGCGGGTTTCCAGGTCGTGATGGGCGGTGGCCGCTTCGGCGAGCGGGTAGCGCCGCAGGGCGGGCCGGAGCCGGCCGGCGGCGGCTTCGGCGAGGGCGCGGGTTTCGAGGTGGCGCAGGGGGGCGTCGCCGCCGCCGGCTGCCGCGGCGCGCCGGAGCATGGCGGGGCCGAGGACGTTTTCGGTGGTGATGCCGCGGGCGGTGAGGCGGGTGCGGTCGGCGTCGGTGAGGGGGATGGGGCCGGCGGACCAGCCGAAGACGAGGTGGAGGCCGCCGGGGGCGAGGAGGTCGAGGGCGGTGCGGGCGGTGGGGCCGCCGACGGAGTCGAAGAGGACGGTGGCGCCGGCTGGGTGGGCTTCGCGTACGGCTCGTGGCCAGTCGGGGGAGGTGTAGTCGAGGGCGAGGTGGGCGCCGTTCGCGGCGGCCAGGGCGGTTTTGGCGGGGCCGCCGGCGAGGGCGATGACGGTGGCGCCGGCGGCCAGGGCGTGCTGGACGAGCAGGGTGCCGATGCCGCCTGCGGCGGCGGGGACGAGGGCGGTGGAGTGCGGTCCGAGGTCGGCGAACTGGAGGATCCCGAGGGCTGTGCGGCCGGTGCCGATCATGGCGACGGCCTGGGCGGGGTCGAGGCCGGGCGGTACGGGGTGCAGGCGGTCGGCGTCGGCGACGGCGTACTCGGCGTAGCCCCCGGGGGCGAAGCCGAGGTGGACGACGACCTGGCGGCCGAGCCAGGCGGGGTCGGTGCCGGGTCCGAGGGCGTCGACGGTGCCGGCGACCTCGCGGCCGGGGATGGTGGGGAGTTCGGGGAGGGTGTGGACGGGGCTCGGCGCGCCTTGGCGCAGGGCGGTGTCCAGGAGGTGGACTCCGGCGGCGGCCACGGCGATGCGGACCTGGCCGGGGGCGGGTGTGGGGGTTTCGGTGCGCTCGTGGACGAGGTTCTCGGCGGGGCCGAAGGAGTGGAGGCGGATGGCGCGCATCGTCTGCGGGCTCTGCGGGCTCTGCGGGCTCTGCGGGGTGTCCATGCGGACAGGCTCTGACCTCAAGCGCGGTTGAGGTCAAGGGGTGGGGGCCGCTGCCGGCGGGCGGGTGCCGGTGGGCTTTGTCAGTGGGGCGGGGGACGATGAGGGGGTGGCGCGCAAGGATCAGCAGGGGCAGCGGGAGACGGTGAAGGCGGCGCGGCGGCCGGAGGTGCGGCTGCCGGAGCTGAACGCGTGGGAAGGCGGTGGGCTGGAGCCGGACGGGGACTACGACGGGCTGGAGTTCGCAGACCTGGATTTCGCGGGGCAGGAGGGGATCGGGGCCCGGTTCATGGACTGTGCGCTGCGGCGGTGCGCGCTGGACGAGACGGGGCTGGCGAAGGCGCGGATCCTGGATTCGGTGCTGGAGGGGGTCCGGGGGGTGGGGACGGACCTGTCCGGGGCTTCGCTGCGGGACGTGGAGCTGGTGGAGGCGCGGCTCGGCGGCGTGCAGTTGCACGGGGCCGTGCTGGAGCGGGTGGTGTTCCGCGGGGGCAAGATCGACTATCTGAACCTGCGGAAGGCACGGCTCAAGGACGTGGTCTTCGACGGGTGCGTGCTGGTGGAGGCGGACTTCGCGGGCGCGGTGCTGGAGCGGGTGGAGTTCCGTGGGTGCGCGCTGCGGGGGACCGATTTCACGGGGGCGCGGATGGTGGACGTGGACCTGCGGGGGGCCGCGGAGCTGGACATCGCGCGCGGGGTGGGGGCGCTGGCCGGTGCGGTGATCAGCCCGCCCCAGCTCTTCGACCTGGCCCCGGCCCTGGCGGCCCAGCTGGGACTGCGCGTCCTGTCGTGATCCCGCGGCGGGGGGGGGCTTACGCCGGGACGCGGGGGAAGCGGGACTGGAGGGTCCAGATGGTCGGGTTGTCGGCCAGCGTGTCGTGCATGTCGGTCAGGTCCGCGATCACGTCGTGCAGGAAGTCGCGGGCCTCGCGGCGCAGCAGGCGGTGGCTGAAGGTCAGCGGTTCCTCCTCCGCCGGCATCCAGTCGGCCTCGATGTCCACCCAGCCGAAGCGGCGCTCGAAGAGCATGCGGTCGGTGGACTCGGTGAAGTCGAGTTCGGCGTACTGCCGGTGGGCGGAGCGGCTGCCGCGCGGGTCCTGGTCGAGCTGCTCGACGATGTCGCACAGCGCCCACGCGAAGTCCAGTACGGGCACCCATCCCCAGGCTGTGGACACTTCCCGGTCCTTGACGGTGTCCGCGAGGTAGACGTCCCCGCAGAACAGGTCGTGGCGCAGGGAGTGGACGTCCGCCGAGCGGTAGTCGGTCTGCGGGGGGTCCGGGAAGCGCCGGGAGAGGGAGTAGCCGATGTCGAGCACGTACCCGATGGTGTCACGGGTGCGGCCCGGTGGTGGCACCGGTGTGCGGCCCTCCCCGTCCCGGCGGCGGCGTCAGCGGACGTTGACGGCCGCCCAGGCCGCCGCGACGCGGCCGTATTCCGCGCCGGTCGGGCCGTAGAGGTCGGCGGCGGCCATGAGGGTGGCGGTGCGGGCGCGGGCGTAGTTGGTGGTGGAGTTCATGTACGTGCTCAGGGCCCGGTACCAGATGCGGACGGCCTTGTCCTGGCCGATGCCGAGCAGCTTCGAGCCGTCGTAGGTGGGGGAGTCGTAGGCGATCTTGTTGATCTCCTTGGGGCCGCTGCCCTCGGCGAGGAGGTAGAAGAAGTGCCGGGCGGGCCCGGAGGCGGCGTACGGGTCCAGGGTGCCGATGTCGCGTGACCAGTAGTCGCGGGAGTGGCCGTCGAGGCTGGGGTGGTCCATGCGGCGCAGGGGGCCGTCGGTGAAGGCGCGCTCGCCGATGAAGTAGTCGCCGACGTCGGTGGTGTTGTCGGCGAAGAACTCGATGGCGGTGCCGAGGATGTCGGCGGTGCCCTCGCCCAGGCCTCCGGGCTCGCCGGCGGAGGTGAGGCCCGCGGTGGAGGCGATCACGCCGTGGGTGAGCTCGTGGCCGACGATGTCGAGGGTGGCGAGGGTCTTGCCGGTGACGGGGTCGTCGCCGTAGTTGGCGCAGAAGCAGCTCGGGTCGAAGAAGGCGTTGGGGTAGTTGCTGCCGTAGTGCACGCGGGAGGTGACGCCGGTACCGTCGCCGCGGATGCCGTTGCGGCCGAGGACGCCCTTGTAGAAGTCCCAGGTGACGGCGGTGGCGTAGTGGGCGTCCACGCCGGCGGACTGGCGGTTGGCGGGGGTGCCGGTGCCGCCCCAGTCGTTGTCGGGGTCGGTGAAGAGGGTGCCGCCGCCGGTCTGGTTCATGGCGTCGAGGGTGCGCTGGTTGCCGCGGGTGGTGTCGCGGAGCTGGTATGCGCTGCCGGTGAAGTAGGTGGTGAGGGGGACGGTGCCGGAGTGCTGGCTGTGGCCGGTGCCGACGGCGCCGGGGCCGGGGGCGGGGCCGATCCCGGTCCCGATCGCGGGGCCGATCCCGATCGCGATGGCGGCGCCGGTGCCGGTGGTGCCGGTGGTGCCGGTGGTGCCGTGCGGGGTCTCGGCCGCGGACGTCGCCGGGGCCGTCACCGCCGTGGCCGTCAGGGCGGCGGCCGTCCCGAGGAGGACGGCGAGGCGGGTGCGGCGGGAGGACGTGGGGTGGGTCACTCGGGCTCCTTCGCGGTGGCCGGGGTGGCGGCGCGAGAGAGCGTGACAGGGCGGAGCCCGGCTTTGGCAGGTCTACGACAAGGATTGCCGGGGATCCCGCGCCGGTTGTCCGAACACGCCCCGCCCGATGTCCGGATCCCGCCGCCCGGCAGACCGCCCCGTCCGGCACGGCGTCTACGGGAGCAGGCGCTGTTCCTTGGCCACCGCGACCGCTCCCGCGCGGGTGTCCACGCCGAGTTTGTCGTAGATGCGGCCCAGGTGGGTCTTGACCGTGGCCTCGCTGATGAACAGGGCCCGGGCGATGTCGCGGTTGCCCAGGCCGCGCGCCAGCTGGCCCAGGATGTCCAGTTCGCGGTCGGTCAGCGTCGGGCGCGAGCCGCGCATGTGGGCCATCACCCGGCTCGCCACCGGCGGGGAGAGCGTGGTGCGGCCCGCCGCCGCCGAGTGGATCGCCGCGAACAGCTCCTCCGGGCGCTCCGCCTTCAGCAGGTAGCCCGTGGCGCCCGCCGCGATGGCCCGGGTGACGTCCGCGTCCGTGTCGTACGTGGTCAGGACCAGCACGTGCGGCGGGTCGGTCACCGCCGTGATGCGGCGCGTCGCCTCGACCCCGTCGATGCCCTCGCCCAGCTGGAGGTCCATCAGCACCACGTCCGGGCGCAGCTTCGCCGCCAGGGCCACGGCCTCCTCGCCGCTGCCCGCCTCGCCGAGCACCTCGACGTCCGGCGCGCTGCCCAGCAGCGCCAGCAGGCCGGCGCGCACCACCGCGTGGTCGTCGCAGAGCAGGATCGTCGTCATCGGGGTGGTTCCGGTCGTCATGCGGGGGGCTCCAGGGGGATGGCCGCGGAGAGGACGGTGCCCTCGCCGGGGGTGGATTCGAGGGTGAGCGTGCCGCCGAGCTGGCGGACGCGGGCGCGCATCGCCGGGAGCCCGTGCCCGCGGTCCCCGGCCGCCGTACGCGTGCCCGGCCGCGGCTCGGTGAAGCCCTCGCCGTCGTCGGCGACGTCCAGGACGACCTGGTCGCCCAGGAAGCTCAGGGTCAGGGCCGCGGTCCGGGCGTGCGCGTGCTCCCGTACGTTGGCCAGCGCGCCCTGCGCGATCCGCAGCAGCGCCGACTGGACGCGGTCCGGCAGCGGGGCCGGGGCGCCCTCCAGGTGGAAGCGGACCTCGATGCCAGGGCCCGCGTCGAGCGCGCGCAGCGCGTCGGCGAGCCCTGCGCCCCCTTCGAGCTCGGGCGGGGCCAGGTCGTGGACGAGGCGCCGCGCCTCCGCCAGCCCGCGCGCCGCGATGCCGGTGGCGGTACGGACGTGCGCGCGGGCGGTGGCCGGGTCGCTGTCCCAGGTGCGGTCCGCGGCCTGGAGCAGCATCTGCTGGCTGGACAGGTGCTGGGCGAGCGTGTCGTGGATCTCCATCGACAGCCGCTGGCGCTCGGCGAGGGTGCCCTCGCGCCGCTCGGTGGCGGCGAGCTCGCGCCGGGTGCGGATGAGGTCGTCGATCAGGGCGCGCTGGGACCCGGCCTGGCGCTCCATGTGGACGAAGACGGCGGTGGCCAGGGCGGCGATGGCGGGCGGGGCCAGCAGGAGGTTCGGGTCGAACTCGCGCGAGAGCTTGAGCTGGGCCGCCACCACGAACACCGTCAGCAGGGCCACCAGCACGATCGCCGCGCGCGGCGGCAGGGTGCGCAGGGCGGTGAAGAAGAGGGGGACGGCGCACCAGGCGAAGCTGGGCGCGAGGACGACGAGCACCACCCAGACCGCCACCACCAGTCCGAGCCAGAGCAGCCGGCGCACGGTGGGCGCGGCCCCGAGCGCGGGGCCGAGTACGTACAGCAGGGCCAGCGCGATGCTGAGGGCGATGATCCACGGGGTACTGGGCGAGCCCGGGTGGCGCAGCAGGAAGCGGGCCACCGAGGCGCCGAGGAGCAGGAAGAACGCCGTGTGCATGACGGCCGCCAAGGCCCGCGTGTCGGCCTTGCCGGGCGCGGCGCCCGGCGCGCCGGGCGCACCTGCCGTCCGTGGCGCACCCGCCGCACCCGCCGCACCGAGTGCCCCCGGCTCTCCCGGCGGCGGTACGCGGCTCACGTGGCTCACAGCGGGCTCCCGGGTCGTGGTCTGGCTCCTCCATCGTGCCTGCTGGTGCGCGATGGCGTCGTGCGCGATGGCGTCGCGCGCGACGGCGTCGTCCATCCCATCCGCACCCGCACCCCCTGCGCATCGGCCGATCGGTTGACCCCCGGGTCAGCCGGTGCGGCAGCCGTCGCGAGCCGGTACGGGGACGGGCCGGGACCGGCTGCGGCCCCAGGCTTGGAGCAGCAGAACGAGCCGACGTACCCAGCCCCGGCCGACGCACCCAGGAGCAGCAGACATGAACACCCGCACCCGCATCCTCACCGGTACCGCCCTCGCCGTCGCGCTCGGCGCCGGGACCTTCGGCGCGGTCAGCGCCAGCGCCGCGCAGTCCGAGACCGCCCCGGCCGCCGCCGCTGCCGCCGCCACCGCGAAGAAGGACGGCGGGGCGGACGAGAAGAACTTCACCACCACCACCCACCTCACCGTCGACGCCGCCACCCGCGCCGCCCAGGCCGCGCTGGACGCCGCGCAGAAGGAGAACCAGAAGGTGACGGTCGCGGTCGTGGACCGCAACGGCAACACCATCGTCACCCTGCGCGGCGACGGCGCGGGCCCGCAGTCCTACGAGTCGGCGCAGCGCAAGGCCTACACCGCCGTGTCCTGGAACGCCCCGACCTCGGTGCTCGCGGGCCGCCTCGCCCAGACCCCGAACCTGAAGGACATCCCCGGCACCCTGTTCCTCGGCGGTGGCACCCCGGTGCAGGCCAAGGGCGCCCCGGTCGCCGGCATCGGCGTGGCCGGCGCCCCCAGCGGGGACCTGGACGAGAAGTTCGCCAAGGCCGGCGCCGACTCCCTGGCGAAGTAACGCCCCGGAGTACGACATCGGGCCCGCATAGGATCGGGCGCGTGGATCACCGCCGCGCGCCCTCCCGCCTCGCCGTCGCCGCCCCCGCAGCCGCCGCTGCCGCCCTGCTCGCCCTCACCACGGCGTGTACGGCCGGCACGGTGCAGGGGCGGCCGGGTGCGTCCGGGCTGCGCGACCCGTACTTCCCCAAGGCGGGCAACGGCGGCTACCAGATCGAGCACTACGGCCTGGACCTCGACTACGACCCCGCCGGCGGGGAGTTGGACGCGACCGCCGTCATCACGGCCCGCGCCGGACAGGGGCTCAGCTCCTTCAACCTCGACCTCGCGGGCCTGGAGGTCGAGCACGTCACCGTGCAGGGCGAGGAGGCCCGGTTCAACCGGACCGGCCGGGAGCTGACGGTGCGTCCCGCGAAGGACCTCAAGAAGGGCGAGGTCTTCCGCACGGAGATCGACTACCGCGGCAAGCCCCGGCCCATCGAGGACCCGGACGGTTCCAAGGAGGGCTGGATCGCCACCGCCGACGGGGCCGTCGGGGTCGGCGAGCCGATCGGTTCGATGGCCTGGTTCCCCGGGAACCACCACCCCAGCGACAAGGCCACCTACGACATCACGCTGACCGTGCCCAAGGGGTACGAGGCGGTCTCCAACGGCGAGTTGGCCTCCCGGACCGACACGGGTGAGGGGAAGACGGAGTTCGTGTGGCACAACCCGGAGCCGATGGCGAGCTACCTGGCCACCGCGGCGATCGGGAAGTTCAAGGTGACCACCGGCCGGACCCCCTCGGGGGTCGCCCTGTACGAGGCCGTCGCGCCCGCCGAGGCGGCCGCCAGTGCCCCGGCGCTCGCGAAGCTGCCGGAGATCGTGGAGTGGGGCAGCCGCCGGTTCGGCCCGTACCCCTTCGGGACCGCGGGGGCGATCGTGCTGCCGGCCGAGTCCCTCACGTACGCGCTGGAGACGCAGACCAAACCCGTCTTCTCCGGTGCGCCCGACGAGGAACTCCTCCTGCACGAGACGGCCCACCAGTGGTTCGGCGACTCGGTGTCGCCGAAGTCCTGGAAGGACATGTGGCTCAACGAGGGTTTCGCGACCTACGCCGAATGGCTGTGGTCCGAGGACCACGGCGGGACCACCGCGCAGCAGCACTTCGACGCCTACCTCAAGGGCGACACCGCCGTGGACGACGACGCGGACAAGGACTGGGCGGCCTTCCCGCCCGCCGACCCGCCCGGCGCCGGGGACATCTCCGAGCAGCCGGTGTACGTCCGGGGCGCGATGGTCCTCCAGCGGATCCGGCAGGAGGTCGGCGACGAGAAGTTCTTCGCCCTGCTGCGCGGCTGGGCCACCGACCACAAGTACGGGAACGCGAGCACGGCCGACTTCACCGCGTACGCGGAGCGGTCGACGGGCCACGACCTGAAGAAGGTCTGGGACGTGTGGCTGTACGGGGAAGGCCGGCCGAAGTAGCCCGTACGGCCGCACGCGCACCCGCAGCGCACGCGCACCCGCTCGGCCCCCGGCTCAGTGCCCGTGCTCGGCGCCCCTGCTCAGGGCTGCCGCAGGGCCTTGCGCAGCACGGTGCAGTCGCGGCCGTGCTCGCGGTCCCGGGAGCGGCGCAGGGCGGTGTAGCCCCGCGACTGCCAGAACGCCATGCCGGCCGGGTTGGCGTCCAGTACGGCGAGCCGCACGCCGGTCCGGCCGGCGGCGCGGAAGCGCTCCTCGACGAGGCCGGCGACGGCGCTGCCGTACCCCTCGCGGTGCGCGGTGGCGTCGATGAGCAGCAGACCGATCCAGGGGTCCGGATCGCCGGAGGAAGGGTCCGGATGGTGCGCGAGGGTGGCCGCCAGGCCGACCAGCCGGCCGGCGGAGCGGGCCAGGAGCACCTCGGCGCCGTCGTGGGCGAGTTCGTCGGCGAGGGCCGCCGCCACCTGTTCGACGGTGATGCGGCCCGGGTCGGGGAAGTCTCCGCTGAGCTCGAAGAAGGCGCGGTTGGTCGCGTAGAGCACGGCGATCTCGGTGAGGACCGGGCCCGGCAGGGCGCCGTCCACGGGGGTGAGCGTTTGCAGGATCACCTGGTGAACCGTAGCGAAGCCCCCTCCCCGGACGGCCGGGAGGGGGCTTGGCCACGGCGCTGTCCGCCGGTGGTTCTCAGACGTTGACGCCGAAGTCCTGGGCGATGCCGGTCAGGCCGGAGGCGTAACCCTGGCCGACCGCGCGGAACTTCCACTCGGCGCCGTTGCGGTAGAGCTCGCCGAAGACCATGGCGGTCTCGGTAGCCGCGTCCTCGGAGAGGTCGTAGCGGGCGATCTCGGCGCCGCCGGCCTGGTTCACGACGCGGATGTACGCGTTGCGGACCTGGCCGAAGTTCTGGCTGCGGGCCTCGGCGTCGTAGATCGAGACGGGGAAGACGATCTTGTCCACGTCGGCCGCGAGGGTGGCGAGGTTGACGTTGATGGACTCGTCGTCGCCGGAGCCCTCGCCGGTGCGGTTGTCACCGGTGTGGACGATGCTCTGGTCCGGGGTGGACTTGTTGTTGAAGAAGACGAAGTGACCGTCGGAGACGACCTTGCCCATCGTGTTGACCGCGATGGCGGATGCGTCCAGGTCGAAGTCGACACCGGTCGTCGTACGGACGTCCCAGCCGAGGCCGACCGTGACGGCGCTGAGGCCGGGGGCCTCCTTCGTGAGCGAGACGTTGCCGCCCTTGGACAGGCTTACTGCCATTTTGACTGGTGTCCCTTCGTCTTCAGATGGCCGCGAGATCGTGGCCAAGGTACCGCTGACCTTCATAACGCGGGGAGGGGGTCGCGAGGTTCCGCGCGGCGGAATTCGGGACGGAATGCGCCGCGAAATACGGGTGACGGGCGCTCCCCGGGGCGCGATCATAGGGGGCATGCCTGGTCCCTATGTCATCCGCGGTTCGGTCGCGCTCCCCGAGGCGGAGCTCGCCTGGCGCTTTTCGCGGTCCTCCGGGCCGGGCGGGCAGCACGTGAACACCTCGGATTCACGCGTGGAGCTGCTCTTCGACGTGGCCGCCACCAAGGCCCTGCCGGACGTGTGGAAGGAGCGGGCGCTGGAACGGCTCGCCGGCCGGCTCGTGGACGGGGTGCTGACCGTACGGGCCTCGGAGCACCGGTCGCAGTTCCGCAATCGGGAGATGGCGCTGGTACGGATGGCGTCCCTGCTCGCGGAGGCCACCGCTCCGCCGCCCAGGGCGCGCCGTGCGACGAAGATCCCCCGGGGGATCAACGAGCGGCGGCTGCGCGAGAAGAAGGCCCGCGCCGAGACGAAGCGCGGCCGCACCGGCCGCGACTGGTAGCGGCCGCGGTGCCTTCGGGCCGTCAGAGCGCCAGGTGGCGGTAGCGGCCGCGGAAGTACGTCAGCGGCGGGGAGTCGGGGGAGGGGAGCGCCGCGGTCAGGACGCGGCCGATGACCAGGGTGTGGTCGCCCGCCTCGACGCGGTTCTCCGTACGGCATTCGAGGGTGGCCAGGGCGCCCGTCAGCAGCGGGGCCCCCGAGACCTCGCCGCGCCCGTAGGGCAGGTCCGCGAAGAGCAGCCGGTCGCTGATGCGGTTCTTCATGGAGAAGCGGCTCGCCACCTGCACCTGGTGGTCCGCGAGTACCGAGACCGCCCACAGCGGCTGCTCCGCCAGCAGGTCGTCCATCCGCGAGCCCTCGCGCAGGCTGACCAGCACCAGCGGGGGGTCCAGGGACACGGACATGAAGGCGGTCGCCGTCATGCCGACGTCCTCGCCGTCCGGACCGGCGGGCGTCAGGGGAGGCTCGTGCGCGGTGATCAGGCACACGCCCGCCGCCAGCCGGGACATCGCGGCACGGAACTCGTCGTTGCTCACGCCCTCAGGATGAGGGGTGGCGGGGATCGTCATGGGTACGGGGGTCGTCTTCGGCACGTTCGAAACGCTACTGTCGCCCTCCCGCACCGCGCATCGGGCCCGAGTCCGAGCCGCGTCCCCGCCCCTTGGCCTAGGCCCACGCGTATCGTTTGCTCTCGGGAATGCGGGGGAGCGCTTCCAGGTGACACGCCCCTCGTCTCCCACCTTTATTCATCTCATGTGACTTGAGTCACAGAGGGCAAGATTTGTTGACCCTGTGTACCTGGCGCACAGCTCACTGTGATTCAGTGGACGGGACACCGCAACGAAACGCCGATGACAAACCTGGAGTTGCTGTCGAGGTCTCGGGGAGAGCGAGCAATGGAGACCGAGTCGGAGCCGTACGTCCGTCTTGCGACCCTGCGGCAGCTTCACCAGGTGGTGGCCGAGCTCAATACGGCCAGGAGCCTGGCGGACACCCTGCAGACCGTCGTGGACGGCATCGTCGTGGGCCTCGGCTACGAACTCGCCTGTGTCAACCTCGTACGCCCTGACGGGGATCTCGTCGTCGCCGCCTTCGCCGGAGACCCCGCCGCGGAAGCCCTCATCACGGGCCGCGTGGGCTCCCGCGCCTCCTGGGAACGCCGTCTGACGATGGGTGAGAGCTGGGACGGGCTCCGCTTCATCCCGCACACCGAAGGCTGGGTCCTCCTGGAGGACGACGTGCCCCAGTGGCACACGGACGGCCCCGATCCGCGCTTCGCGGACGAGTGGCACCCCGAGGACCGGCTCTACGCCCCCATGTACGCGTCCGGCGGGGAACTTCTGGGTGTCATTTCGGTGGACAGACCGCGCAACGGGCGGCGCCCCGGCGCGTGGGGACGCGAAGCGCTCCAGATGTACGCCTTCCAAGCGGCGATTGCGATCAGCAACGCCCGGCTGCGCGCGAACATGCAGCGGGCCCTGGTCCGGCTGGAGCGCGAACAGCAGGCGCTGCGCGCCAGCGAGGAGTCGTTCCGCCAGGCCTTCGAGTACGCGCCCAGCGGCATGGCGATCGCCGAGATGGGCGGGGACCAGCACGGGCGGCTGCTGCGCACCAACGACGCGCTGTGCCGGCTGCTGGGCCGGCCCGCCTCCGTGCTGCGCCGGTACTCCTTCTCCGACCTGGTCCACCCGGAGGACATCGGGACCCTGCTGCGGACCTCCGCCGAGGGCGGCCGGGCCGAGCTGAGGCTGGGGCGGCGCGACGGCACGTACGTGTGGGTCTCGCTGCGCAACTCCGTCGTCGCGGACGCCGCCGACGGGCCGCGGTTCCTGCTCACGCACGTCGAGGACATCGAGGAGCGCAAGCGCCACGAGCTCCAGCTCGCCCACCGGGCCAGCCACGACTCGCTGACGGGCCTGCCCAACAGCGCCGAGCTGCGCTCGCGCCTCGGGGCGCGGCTGTGCCGCAGGCCGCAGTCGGTCCGCGCCACCGCCGTGGAAGCGCTCGACGCGGCGTACGAGGGGCACGGGGCGCACGGCGGCCAGGGGGCCCACGCCGGGCACGGGGCGTACGCGGGCGGCGGGACCGAGGCGGGTGGTGCCGTCGGGGAGCACGGCTTTCGCCCCGACGCCTACCCGGAGCCCTTCGAGTACCCCGGCGCCCCTGCGGTGCCCGCACCGGGAGCCCCGGGCGTGCCCGGCCCCGGCGGGCCCGGCGCGGGCCCGTACGACCACCACGTGCACGCGGTGGCGCCCGCGAGCGACGTCGACGACGGGACGAAGGGGCTGGCGGTCCTCTTCTGCGACCTCGACGGATTCAAGTCGATCAACGACCGGTTCGGGCACCACACGGGTGACGCGGTCCTGATCGAGGTGGCCCGGCGGCTGACGACGGGCGTCAGGGACGGTGACACCGTCGCTCGGCTGGGTGGTGACGAATTCGTCGTCCTCGCGGACGGGCTGGGCGCGGCAGACGCCGCGGACCTGGCCGTCCGGCTGCGCAACGCGATCATCCCGCCGATCCGGGTGGACGGCCGCGCGGTGCGCGTGGGCGCGAGTTTCGGGATCGGCTGGGCCAGCTGCGGCATGTCGGCGGACGAGGTGCTGCGCTCCGCCGACCAGCGGATGTACATCGAGAAAAGGTCCCGTTCCAAGGCGCACCGCCGGGCCGGCTGAGCCGATCGGCCGCCCGTGGGTGCACCTGTTCGGGGTAGGCTCCCGTGGGTCGAAAGGAGTGACCTGCGATGACGACGCCCGCGAACCACGGCCCGAACAGTGGGGCGAACAAGCCCGAGGACGACGATCCGTTCGGCTATCTCTACGCGGACGGCCAGGCCGCCGGAGCCACCCCGCCCCCGCCGGGCGGTGGATACGGCTACCCCGGCCCGACGGTCGGTGGGCAGCCCGGCGTGCAGCCCGGTGTCCCCCGTACCTCGTACAACCAGGTGCGCACGGTCGGTGAACGGACGTACGGCGGCCAGCGCGGCGCCCAGGTTCCGCCACAGCAGCAGCAGCCGGCCTACCAGGCCCAGTACCAGGCCCCGGAAGCCCTCCAGGCGGGCGGCTACGGGGTTCCGCCGCAGCAGGGGCAGACCACGTCGACGATGCCCGCGCCGGGCGGACACGGCGGCGGCAGCGGCGGAGGCGGCGGTTCCAGCCGCAAGGGCATGCTCATCGCGGCCGTCGCGGTGGTCGCCGCGGTCGCGATCGGCATCGGTGCGGCCGTGGCCTTCGGTGACAAGGACGACAAGAAGGACAAGGGCAACACGGCGGGCGGGCAGCAGTCCGCGCAGCCGCAGAACTCCTCGTCGGCCGATCCGAGCCCCTCGCAGTCCGCGGAGGCCCCGCTGCCCAAGGCGGACGCCTCGGGCGCGGGCATGTCCCTGACGGGCGGCGCGCACCTGGAAGCCACGATCCCGGGCGCGAAGAGCGCGGGCGGCCAGTACGTGGGCGGCCTGAACGCCGCCGGTGCGGCAGCGACTTGGAACGTCGACGTGGCCAAGGCGGGCCAGTACAAGCTGAAGATGGTCTACGGGGTGCCGGGCAAGGACGCCAGCACCACGCTGACCATCAACGGCGAGGCGCAGTCCCGGCCGATCAACATGAAGAACTTCTCCGGGGCCAAGCCGGGGGAGTGGGACAAGGGCTGGACCAACACCTGGTCGCTCGTGACGCTCAAGCAGGGCACGAACACGGTCAAGATCTCGTGCGAGGCCGGCAACCAGTGCGAGGTCAACCTCGACCAGCTCTGGCTTGAGAAGGGCTGACCGGCCCTTTTCGCGGCGGCCGGCCCCGGGCCCGCTAGCGCGCCGTCAGCTTCACCGACCCCCGTACCTCCTCGTAGGTGCGGGGGTCGAAGTCTCCCGCCGTAGGGGCGTGGACCGTGGCCGCCGAGAGGGCCACCGCGCGGGTCAGGCGGGCCGGCCAGTCCAGGCCCTCCGCGAGGGCCGACAGCAGGCCGGCCACGGCGGAGTCCCCGGCTCCGGTCGGGTTGCCCGTCAGGGCGCGCGGCGGGGCCGCCTGCCAGGTGCCCTGGGGGGTGGCGGCCAGGAGTCCGCCCGGGCCGAGCGAGGTGACCACGGCGTGCGCGCCGCGGCGCCGGGCGTCGCGGGTGGCCTGGAACGGCTCGCGGGAGCCGGTCAGCTCGGCGAGTTCGGCGGCGTTCGGCTTGATCATCTCGGGCCGGGCGGCGACCCCGCGGCGCAGGGCCTCGCCGCTGGTGTCCAGGAGCACCGGGACCCCGGCCGCGCGGGCCGCCCGTACGAGCACCGCGTACGCGCCCACCGGCACGCCCGGCGGGAGACTGCCGCACAGGGCCACCGCGGCCGCCCCGGCCAGCAGTTCCCCGTAGCGGCCCAGGAAGGCGGCCCATTCCGCGGAACCGATCAGCGGGCCGGGCTCGTTGAACTGCGTGGTGTCGCCCGAGGCCTCGTCGACCACGGCCAGGGTGCGCCGGGTGGTGGCCGCGCAGGGGACCAGGGCGTCCGTCAGCCGCGGGGTGCCGGCGAGCAGTTCGCGCACGACGGCGCCCGTGCGCCCGCCCGCGAAGCCGGTCGCGGTGACCTCGTGTCCGAGCGCGGCCAGGACGCGGGCGACGTTGAGGCCCTTGCCGCCGGGCCGCTCGCTCACGGCGGTGACCCGGTGCGAGGTGTGCGGAATCAGCTTCGGTACGCGGTGGGTGACGTCGAGTGCGGTGTTGAGCGTCACGGTGAGGATCATGGCAGGCCCCGGTCTCGGTGTGTGCCGGGATCATGCCAAACAGCGGTGCGGGCGGCCCAGTCCCCCGGGCCGCCCGTTTCCCCCCGTACCTGCTCGGACCAGCGGCCGCGGCCGCGCTCAGACGGCCGGGTCCACGATCCACTCGCCGCGCCGCATGACGCCCTTGACGTCGAACTCGGCGTCCAGGACGACCAGGTCGGCGTACTTGCCCGGCTCCAGCGAGCCGACCTCGTCGTACAGTCCGATCAGCTTGGCGGGGTTGGCCGAGATCGCCTGCACCACGGACTCGACGGGCAGCTTGTCCAGGGTCACCGACCGTTTGAAGGCGGTGTCCAGGGTCAGCGTGGAGCCGGCGATCGAACCGCCCTCGACGAGGCGGGCCACGCCCTCCTTCACCTCGACCTCCAGCGGCCCGAGGTGGTAGATCCCGTCGCCGAAGCCCGCCGCGTCCATCGCGTCGGTGATCAGCGCCACCCGGTGCGCGCCCGCGTGGTGGAAGGCCAGCTCCAGCATCGCCGGGTGCAGGTGGGTGCCGTCGTTGATCAGCTCGACGGTGACCCGCTCGTCCTCCAGCAGGGCGGCGATCGGGCCGGGGGCGCGGTGCTCCATGCCAGGCATCGCGTTGTACAGGTGGGTGGCCACGGTCGCGCCCGCGTCGATGGCCTGGCGCGTCTGCTCGTACGTGGAGTCGGTGTGGCCGATCGCGGCGATGACCCCGTGCTCGGCCAGCAGCCGTACGGAGTCGAGCCCGCCCGGCAGCTCGGTGGCGAGGGTGAACATGCGGGCGGCGCCGTGCGCGGCGTCGATCAGCTTGCGGACCTCGGCCGGATCGGGGTCGCGGAGCAGGTCCTCCTTGTGGGCGCCCTTGCGGCAGGGGTTGATGAACGGCCCCTCGAAGTGGATGCCGGCGATCTCGCCCGCCTGCGTCAGCTCGGCCAGCAGCCCGGCGCGGCGGGCCAGTTCGTCCAGGTCGCCGGTGACGGTGGAGGCGACGAGGGTGGTGGTGCCGTGCTCGCGGTGGGTGCGTACGCCCTTGAGGACCTCCTCGGCGGTGCCGGAGGTGAAGGAGGCGCCGCCGCCGCCGTGGTTGTGCATGTCCACGAAGCCGGGGACGATCCAGTGCCCGGACAGGTCGACGATCCGCGCGCCCTCGCCGGCGCTGCCGGCGATGCGCTCGCCGTCGACGATGACGCGGCCGCCCGCCACGGTCCCGGTGGGCAGGACCACCCTGGCGCCGGAGAGAACGGTGCTGTGTGCGCTTCCGGACATCAGGCAGGTACCTCCGTGGCGAGTAGGTCCCAGGCGAGCAGCCCTGCGCCCAGGCATCCGGCGGTGTCCCCGAGGGCCGCCGGAACGATGTCGGGCAGCCGCTGGAACGTCACGCGCTCCTCGACGGCCGTCCGTAGTGGTGTGAACAAGGTTTCCCCCGCCTCCGCGAGCCCGCCACCGATGATCAGCGTGCGCGGGTCCAGCAGGGTGATGGCCGTGACCAGGCCGTCGGCGAGGGCGCCGACCGCGGCCAGCCACACCTCGCGGGCGCGCGCGTCGCCGGACTCCACGGCCTTGGCGCAGTCGGCGGCGTCCGCGGCCGGGTCGCCGGAGGCGGCCGCCCAGGCGCGGCTGACGGCGGAGGCGGAGGCGAGGGTCTCCAGGCAGCCGTACTGACCGCAGCCGCAGGCGGGTCCGCCGGGGCGGACCACGATGTGGCCGATCTCGCCCGCGTAGCCGTGGGCGCCGGCCTCGATGCGGCCGGCGATGCCGATGGCGCCGGCGATGCCGGTGCCCAGGGGGACGAACAGGAAGCGGTCGGCGTCCCGGCCGGCGCCGATGCGGCCTTCGGCGAGTCCGCCCGTGCGGACGTCGTGGCCCAGGGCCACCGGGATGCCGCCGAGCCGTCTGCTGAGCAGCTCGCGCATGGGCACGTCGCGCCAGCCCAGGTTCGCCGCGTAGACGGCGATCCCGTTCTCGGCGTCGACGATGCCGGGGACGGCGACGCCGGCCGCGGCGGCGGGCACGCCGAAGCGCTCGCGGCCGAGGGCGGACAGCTCGGCGGCGAACTCCAGGATCGTCTCGACGACGGCGTCGGGTCCCCGGTCGCGGCCGGTGGCGCGGCGCGCTTCGTGCAGCAGCGCCCCGTCGTCGGCGATGAGGGCGGCCTTCATCCCGGTGCCGCCCACATCGAGGGCGATGACGTGTTTCACGGGTTTCACAGGTGACAGTCTCGCGTGCTCGGCGGGGAAAGGTCTAGTCCATTGAAGGGGATTGTTGAGCGGCCATACAAAATCGAACGCCTTGGTCGGGCGGTGAACCGCACGCCGTGCGCTCCGGATGTGGACGAGCCGCCAAAGTGGTGTAGACCTTACGTGGATCGTACGTACAACAAGGGGTGGATCGAGAACTGTGAAGGGCCGTTACCTGAGCCTGGCCGCGACCGGCGCCGTGCTGAGCCTGACCGCCGCGGCACTGACCGGCTGCGGAACCGTGGCGAGTATCACCGGGGACAACGAGGTGACCCTGCGGGTCGTGGCGGCCGACTACGGGGACAATCCGCAGAACTCCTCGGCGGGCTACTGGAAGGACCTCGCCGCGGGCTTCCAGAAGGACCACCCCGGCGTGAAGGTCGAGGTCAGCGTCTACTCCTGGTCCGAGGTCGACGCCAAGGTCGCGGAGATGGTCAAGGCCGGCAAGGCCCCCGACATCGCGCAGATCGGCGCGTACGCCGACTACGCGGCCGCCGGCAAGCTGTACACGGCGGAGGAACTGCTCTCCGTCAGCACCGAGGCCGACTTCCTGGCGCCGCTCGCGGACGCCGGCAAGGTCCGGCGGGTCCAGTACGGGATGCCCTTCGTGGCCAGCACCCGCCTGCTCTTCTACAACGAGAAGCTGCTGACGGACGCCGGGGTCATGCCGAAGGACGCCAAGGGCGGCTGGCAGCCGAAGAGCTGGGCCGACCTGGAGGCCGCCGCGAAGAAGCTCAAGGCCGCGGGCGTGGCGACCCCGCTCGCGCTGCCGCTGGGCCGCGAGGAGGCGCAGGCCGAGACGATGATGTGGATGCTCGCGGGCGGTGGCGGCTACACCGACAACGAAGAGGCGTACGCGATCGACTCCCCCGACAACGTCAAGACGTTCGAGTTCCTGCGCGACAAGATGGTCGGCCAGGGGCTGACCGGAGCGCTGGAACCGGCGAAGACGGACCGGCAGACCGCGTTCGACGCCTTCACGCGGGGCGAGGTCGGCATGCTCAACGGCCACCCGACGCTGCTGAAGCAGGCGGCCGAGAAGGGCGTGAAGTTCGGCATGGTGGCCATGCCGACCGAGGACGGCACCGAGCACCCGGCCATGGGCGTCGCGGACTGGGTGATGGCCTTCAAGAACGGCCACCGCAAGGAGTCCGGGAAGTTCCTGGACTACCTGTACGAGGCCAAGAACGTGACGACGTTCACCAACAAGTACGACCTGCTGCCGGTCACGACCACCGGCTACCGGGCGATGGACGCCAATACGGGCGGCTCGGCCACGCAGCTCAAGACGTTCCTCCAGGCGCTGCCGAACGCGCGCCTCTACCCGGTCGGCAAGAAGTCGTGGGCCGGGGTCAGCGAGGACGTCAAGCAGAACATCGGCAAGACCGTGCAGCCGGGCGGGCAGCCCGCGAAGGTCCTGGAGGACATCGCGGAGTCGGCGCGCAAGGCGGACGCGCAGTAAGGGCGGGCGCGGGGGCGCGCGCGGGGGGCGCGGGCCGGGCGGGCGCCGGGGGGCGCGGCCCGGCCGCTGTCGGCGGGCGGCGTTAATCTGGCCGTATGACGGACGACGTGGGGCTGACGGCCACCGAGGCCGCGGTGCTCGCGTACGAAGGACGCACCTGGCCCGGGCCCGGAGCCAAGGAGCGGGCGATACGGGAAGGGCTGGGGATGACCCCGGTCCGCTACTACCAGCTGCTCAACGTGCTGATGGACGACCCGCGGGCGCTGGCCCACGCCCCCGGCACGGTCAACCGGCTCCGCCGCATCCGCGAGGCGCAGCGGGCCCGGCGCTGACGGCGCGCAGGCCCGCGGAGGCCGCGGAGGCCGCGGAGGCCCGCGGGCTGAGGCGGGCCGAGCCGGCCCCGGGCCGCGGACGGGCGGCCGGGGGCGTCCCGCGCCGTAGCCGTGGCCCGGCGGGGCCGTTAGGGTCGTCCCCATGGGGAGCCATCCGCACAGCATGCCGATGCCCGTCACCGCCGCCGGACGGGAGGGACTCGAAGCCCTCCTCCGCGTGCCCCGCCGCAGCGTGGTCGCGCTCGACTTCGACGGCACCCTCGCCGAGATCGTCCCGGACCCCGACCAGGCGCGGGCCCACCCGGGGGCCGTCCCGGCGCTGTCCGCCCTGGCCCCGGAGGTCGCCTCGGTGGCCGTGATCACCGGCCGCCCGGCCGGGGTGGCGGTCCGCTACGGGGGCTTCGCGGGGGCCGACGGCCTGGAGCACCTGGTGGTCCTGGGCCACTACGGGGCCGAGCGCTGGGACGCCGTGACCGGCATCGTGCACACCCCGGCCGAGCACCCGGGGGTCGCCGCCGTACGGGCGGAGCTGCCCGGGTTCCTGGACTCCATCGGCGCCTGGCGCGGCACCTGGATCGAGGAGAAGGGCCGGGCCCTGGCCGTGCACACCCGGCGGGCCGCGGACCCGGACGCGGCCTTCGCCGCGCTGCGCGAGCCGCTGGCCGAGCTGGCGGCGCGGCACGGGCTGATGGTGGAGCCGGGGCGGGCGGTGCTGGAGCTGCGGCCGCCGGGGATGGACAAGGGCGTGGCCCTGACCGAGTACCTCGCGGAGACGGGCGCCGAGGCCGTCCTGTACGCCGGGGACGACCTGGGCGACCTCGCGGCGTACGCGGCCGTCGAGAAGCTGCGCACCGACGGCATGCCGGGGCTGCTGGTGGCCAGCGGCTCGGCGGAGGTGCCCGAACTCGCGTCCCGCGCCGACCTGGTCCTGAACGGCCCGGCGGACGTGGTGGCCTTCCTGGCCGCGCTGGCCGGGGCCATCCGCGGCTGACGGGGCCCCGGCCGACGGGGCCCCCGGCCCCGCGCGGCGGGCTGCCGCTACGCGCCGCCGCGCAGTGCGTCCAGCTGGGCCGTGAACCAGGCCGCCGGGGGGAGCGCGGTGGCGGCGGCGGCCAGGCGCTTCGTGCGCTCCAGCCGCTCACCCGCCGGCATGGACAGGGCCGCGTGCAGGGCCTCGGCCGTCGCCGTCACGTCGTACGGGTTCACCGTCAGCGCGTCCTCGCGCAGCTCCTCGTACGCCCCCGCCCCGGTGGACAGCACGAGCGCGCACCCCGCCTCCGACACCACCGGGATCTCCTTCGCGACCAGGTTCATCCCGTCCCGCACGGGGTTGACCAGCGCCACGTCGGCCATCCGGTAGGCCGCGAGCGAGCGCGCGAAGTCGTCCTCGACGGAGACCAGCACCGGCTGCCAGTCCGCCGTGCCGAACTCCGCGTTGATCTCCGCCGCCAGGTCCCGCACCGACTGGGTGTAGGACCGGTAGACCTCCAGGTCCTGGCGCGAGGGGTAGGCCGAGGCCAGGTGCACCACCCGCTCCCGCCACTCGGGGTGCGCGGTCAGCAGCTCCCGGTACGCCAGCAGCCCGCGCAGGATGTTCTTCGACAGCTCCGTGCGGTCCACGCGGACGATCGTCGCCCGGTCGCCCACCTCCGCCCGCAGCGCGGCGAGCTTGTCGTCGACGACCGGCCGGTGGGCGAGGTCGCGCAGGTCGTCCCCGTCCACGCCCAGCGGGTACGCCCACACGCCGGTGGTGCGCCGCTCCCCGAGCCGTCCGTCCGGGCCCATCGGGCGGTGGTGCACGCCGGGCGCGGAACCCGACGGCCAGAACGGGTCGGCGCATCCGCGCGCGTCGTCGACGGCCGCGCCGCGCACGAACTCGGCAGCCCACTTCCGGGTGTGGAATCCCAGCCGGTCGGCCCCGAGCATCCCCCACGTCAGCTGGGAGCGGATGTCGTCGGGGAGCATTTCCAGGAACTCGCGCGAGGCCCACGGCGTGTGCGTGAAGTGGCCGATCCTCAGGTCCGGGCGCAGTGCGCGCAGCTCACCGGGGACCAGCGCCAGGTGGTAGTCCTGGACGAGCACCGCCGCGCCCTCGCCCGCCTCCTCGGCCAGCGCCCGTGCGAAGGCCTGGTTGTACGCGACGTACGCCTGCCAGAGCCGCCGGAACCGCGCGTCGAAGACCGGCTCGCGGGGGACGTCGTACAGGTGGTGGTGGGTGAACCACAGCACCGAGTTCGCGATGCCGTTGTACGCCGCGTCGTACGTCGTGGGATCGATGTCCAGCATCCGGACGCCGGGCTCGGAGACGCCCCGGCGGACCGCCTCCCGGTCCGCGTCGGAGAGCGCCGCGCAGATCCACAGCGCCTCCGGCTGGCGGGCGAGGGCGGCGGAGAGGCCGGAGACGAGTCCGCCCCCGCCGCGCCGCGCCGTGAGGGCGCCGTCGTCGTCGAGTACGTAGGAGAGCGGGCCGCGGTTCGCTGCGACGAGTACCTGGGAAGCCATGCGGCGAACCTAGCCCGGGGCCCGCCCGCTCAAACGTCAGTTCCCTCACGCCACCCGGCGGCCGGAGTACTCCTTGATGCCGGCCATCGGCGGCCGCTCCTCGGTGTCCACGGGGTACGTCCGGGGCGCGAACCCGTCCGGGCCGCGCTCGAACTGCGTCAGCTCCGGCCGTACGAGGTGCGCGCGCGAGAGCCGCAGCTGCGCCGTCCGGTAGATCGCCGCGGCCATGCGGCCCAGCGCCTGGCCGTCCTGATGGCGGTGGAGCCGTACGCCCACGTCGACCTGGGCCAGCGCGTCCAGTCCGACGGTGTGCAGGGCGTCCACCAGCAGGCCGAGCTCCACCCCGTACCCGACGGGGAACGGCAGGCGTTCCAGCAGGGAGCGGCGCACGGCGTACTCGCCGCCCAGCGGCTGGACGAACCCGGCCAGCTGCGGCCAGTGGAGGTTCAGGAGGGGGCGGGCGACGAGCTCGGTGACCCGGCCGCCCTGGCCGGGGGGCCTGCCGGAGGCGGGCCCGTCGAACTCCGCGCCGAGCGGGCGGTCGTACATCGCCTTGACGAACTGCACGTCCGGCTCGGTCAGCAGCGGACCGACGATCCCGGACACGAAGGCGGAGGAGAAGTCCCGCAGGTCCGCGTCCACGAAGCAGACGACGTCCCCGGTGGTCACCAGCAGTGAGCGCCACAGCACCTCGCCCTTGCCGTGCACGGCCGGGATCCGCGGCAGGATGTCGTCGCGGTGCACCACCCGGGCGCCGGCCTTCGCCGCCACCTCGGCGGTCCGGTCGGTTGAGCCCGAGTCGATCACGACCAGTTCGTCGACCAGCGGCAGCGGCAACCCGTCGATCAGTTCGCGCCGGATCACCTCGACGATCGCGCCGACCGTCTCCTCCTCGTCGAGCGCGGGCAGGACCACGCTGACCGTGGTGCCCGCCGCCCGCTTCGCGCAAAGCAGCTGGTCGAGCGGTCGGTCGGCCGCGGACCAGGAGCGGTCCGCGAACCAGCGCTCCACCTCTTCCAGCACGTTCAGCACTCCCTGGTCGTCCGCCGGCGGGCCGTCGCCCCTCGGCGGTTTGGGCCGAAAAATGATCCATCTCGCGGTTCGGACGGCTGTCTCAACCATCCGGGCCTTCGGTTACAGTCTTGAACAACGCGAAGGACCACCGCATGCCGGGGGTCCCCGCGCACAAACGCCCGGACGCGCATCCTGCGCGCAACCCGGTGCCATACCGCTCATCCAGAGGGGCAGAGGGACACGGCCCGTTGAAGCCCCGGCAACCCTCCAGTCGGTTCTCGCGCTTGCTTGCAGCAGCGAGGTCCCCGGCTAGGGAAGGTGCCAATTCCGTCTCATGGCGAAGTGCGCCATGGGGAAGATGAGGAGAAAGGGCCTCGCCATCATGGCTGCACAGACTGTTGCCACCTCTGTCGATCTCGGACCTGCCACCGGCCTCTCGTGTCGTGAGTGCGGCACCCGTTTCGAGCTCGGACCCATCTTCGCCTGCGTCGAGTGCTTCGGTCCGCTGGAAGTCGCCTACGACCTCCCGACCGGTGACCCCGAAGCGCTGCGCGCGGCGATCGAGGCCGGCCCGAACAACATCTGGCGCTACGCCCCGCTGCTGCCCGTCCCCGCGGACGTGGCCTCCAAGCCCAGCCTGAACCCCGGCTTCACCAAGCTCGTGGACGCGGCCAACCTGGCCAAGGAGCTCGGCTTCACCGGCAAGCTGTACGTCAAGGACGACTCCGGCAACCCGACGCACTCCTTCAAGGACCGCGTCGTGGCCATCGCCGTCGAGGCCGCCCGCGCCTTCGGCTTCACCACCCTGTCCTGTTCCTCCACCGGCAACCTGGCAGGCGCCGTCGGCGCCGCCGCCGCCCGGGCCGGCTTCCGCTCCTGCGTGTTCATCCCGCACGACCTGGAGCAGGGCAAGGTCGTCATGGCCGGTGTGTACGGCGGCGAGCTCGTCGGCATCGAGGGCAACTACGACGACGTCAACCGCTTCTGCTCCGAGCTCATCGGCGACCCCCTCGGCGAGGGCTGGGGCTTCGTCAACGTCAACCTGCGCCCGTACTACGGCGAGGGCTCCAAGACCCTGGCCTACGAGATCTGCGAGCAGCTCGGCTGGCAGCTGCCCGACCAGATCGTGATCCCGATCGCGTCCGGCTCGCAGCTGACGAAGATCGACAAGGGTCTGCAGGAGCTGATCAAGCTCGGGCTGGTCGAGGACAAGCCGTACAAGATCTTCGGCGCGCAGGCCGAGGGCTGCTCCCCGGTGTCCACCGCCTTCAAGGCCGGCCACGACGTGGTCCGCCCGCAGAAGCCGAACACCATCGCCAAGTCGCTCGCCATCGGCAACCCGGCCGACGGCCCCTACGTCCTGGACATCGCCCGCCGTACCGGCGGCTACGTCGAGGACGTCACCGACGAGCAGGTCGTCGAAGCCATCAAGATCCTCGCGCAGACCGAGGGCATCTTCGCCGAGACCGCGGGCGGCGTGACCGTCGGCGTCACCAAGAAGCTCATCGACAACGGACAGCTCGACCCGGCGCTGACCACGGTGGTCCTCAACACCGGTGACGGCCTCAAGACCCTGGAGGCGGTGGCCGCGGACAGCGGGCAGACCGCCACCATCCGCCCGAGCCTGGACGCGTTCCGCGCCGCCGGCCTGGCCTGATCCCCACCCCTCGCTTCCGGAAAGGCAGTAGCGCCATGAGCGTCAACGTCCGCATCCCCACCATCCTGCGCACCTACACCGGCGGCCAGGCCGAGGTCTCCGCCGAGGGCGCGACCCTCTCCGAGGTCATCGCCTCCCTGGAGGCGAGCCACCCGGGCATCGCCGCCCGTGTCCTGGACGACCAGGGCAAGCTGCGCCGCTTCGTGAACGTCTACGTCAACGACGACGACGTGCGCTTCGAGGGTGGTCTGGACGCGGTGACGCCGGACGGCGCGGGCGTTTCGATCATCCCCGCCGTCGCCGGCGGCTGCTGACGCGCGAAAGACCCAGAATTACCCCCTCCGGTAAAAGCGGAGGGGGTAATTCTGCTTGATTGGGCGCGGTAGAGTTGGGGAAGTCCCCTCCGCTGTTCTTGCCCGCCGCATATGAGCGGGTCGCGTGATGGTTGACATTGAGTCAATGTCCGAGTGCGGTATGGGGCTTTGGCGAGATATGCCGGGTCCGAGTTGCCCGGGAATATGCCAAATTTTCACTCTATTTCAATGTATCCCCGTGTCCAGATTTCTCGTCGGATTGACCTGTTGCAGACAGCAGCGGTGCAGATACATTCAGCCCCGGTCGAGGCGTTCCGGCGCAAGTTCTGACCCGGGACCGCGAAGTGCGGTCCTGCGCAAGGGCCAGTAATAGGGGAGTTAGGCATGGCTCAGGGCACCGTCAAGTGGTTCAACGCGGAGAAGGGCTACGGCTTCATCGCGGTCGACGGTGGTGCGGATGTGTTCGTCCACTACAGCGCCATCCAGATGGACGGGTACCGCACCCTTGAAGAGGGTCAGCGGGTCGAGTTCGAGATCTCGCAGGGCCAGAAGGGTCCGCAGGCGGACATGGTCAAGCTCGCCGTCTAGTCCCGGCGCGATCGACCACCGACGCATACACACGAAGGGCCCGCACCTCAGAGGAGGGGTACGGGCCCTTCGTGCTGCCCGGGACCGGGGCGGGGGCCCGGCGCCCTCGGCGGGGCTTCCTCGAAGCCGCTTGCACTCGGAGGGGTCGAGTGCTAATCATTGGCGTTAGCACTCTCCACTTGAGAGTGCTACTACACAGGACCGGGTCGGTGAGGCCCGCAGGGTCCGGCGGGAAGGAACCGCCGGGCACGCAGGCCGTCCGTCGCGGGCGCGGGCGCGGTCCGGAGCAATCCAAGCCTCCCCCCGTACCGACGGTGCAGGGGGAACCCCAGTCCTGGAGGACCACTTCAGATGGCCAAGATCATTGCGTTCGACGAGGAGGCCCGGCGCGGTCTCGAGCGCGGGATGAACCAGCTCGCCGACGCCGTCAAGGTCACCCTTGGCCCCAAGGGTCGCAACGTCGTCCTTGAGAAGAAGTGGGGCGCCCCCACGATCACCAACGATGGCGTCTCCATCGCCAAGGAGATCGAGCTGGAGGACCCGTACGAGAAGATCGGCGCCGAGCTGGTCAAGGAAGTCGCCAAGAAGACGGACGACGTCGCGGGCGACGGTACGACCACCGCCACCGTGCTCGCCCAGGCGCTCGTCCGCGAGGGCCTGCGCAACGTGGCCGCCGGCGCCAACCCGATGGCCCTCAAGCGCGGCATCGAGAAGGCCGTCGAGGCCGTCTCGGGCGCCCTGCTGGAGCAGGCGAAGGATGTCGAGACCAAGGAGCAGATCGCTTCCACGGCCTCCATCTCCGCCGCCGACACCCAGATCGGCGAGCTCATCGCCGAGGCCATGGACAAGGTCGGCAAGGAAGGCGTCATCACGGTCGAGGAGTCCCAGACCTTCGGTCTGGAGCTTGAGCTCACCGAGGGCATGCGCTTCGACAAGGGCTACATCTCGGCCTACTTCGCCACCGACATGGAGCGTATGGAGGCGTCGCTCGACGACCCGTACATCCTGATCGTCAACTCGAAGATCGGCTCGGTCAAGGACCTGCTGCCGCTCCTTGAGAAGGTCATGCAGTCCGGCAAGCCGCTGCTGATCATCGCCGAGGACGTCGAGGGCGAGGCCCTGTCGACCCTGGTCGTCAACAAGATCCGCGGCACCTTCCGCTCGGTCGCCGTCAAGGCCCCGGGCTTCGGCGACCGCCGCAAGGCCATGCTCGGCGACATCGCCATCCTCACGGGCGGCACGGTCGTCTCCGAGGAGGTCGGCCTCAAGCTGGAGAACGCGGGCCTGGACCTGCTCGGCCGCGCCCGCAAGGTCGTCATCACCAAGGACGAGACCACGATCGTCGACGGTGCCGGTGACAGCGACCAGGTTCAGGGTCGCGTCAACCAGATCCGCGCCGAGATCGAGAACTCCGACTCGGACTACGACCGCGAGAAGCTCCAGGAGCGCCTCGCGAAGCTGGCCGGCGGCGTGGCCGTCATCAAGGCCGGCGCCGCGACCGAGGTGGAGCTCAAGGAGCGCAAGCACCGCATCGAGGACGCCGTTCGCAACGCGAAGGCGGCCGTCGAGGAGGGCATCGTCGCCGGTGGTGGCGTGGCCCTGCTCCAGGCCTCCGCGGTCTTCGAGAAGCTCGACCTGTCGGGTGACGAGGCGACCGGCGCCAACGCCGTGAAGCTCGCCCTGGAGGCCCCGCTCAAGCAGATCGCCGTCAACGGTGGTCTTGAGGGTGGCGTCGTCGTGGAGAAGGTCCGCAACCTGACCGTCGGCTGGGGCCTCAACGCCGCCACCGGCGAGTACGTGGACATGATCGCCGAGGGCATCATCGACCCGGCGAAGGTCACCCGCTCCGCGCTGCAGAACGCGGCGTCGATCGCGGCCCTCTTCCTCACCACCGAGGCCGTCATCGCCGACAAGCCCGAGAAGGCCGGCGCCCCGGCCGGCGGCGGCATGCCGGGCGGTGACATGGACTTCTGATCGGCCCCAGGCTGATCGGCTGTTCTTCGACCGAGGGCGGCACTCCCTGCACGGGGGGTGCCGCCCTCGGGCGTTTCCCGGGTCGAACGGCGAGACGGATCACCATCGGACGGGGCGGTTTGGTTGACTGGGGGCATGAGCGAGCTGTTCGTGAAGATCTGCGGGCTGAAGACCGGGCACGACGTCGGTGCGGCCGTGGACGCCGGGGCCGACGCCGTCGGGTTCGTCTTCGCGCCGGGAAGCCCCCGCACCGTCGGCGCCGCCACCGCGCGGGCGCTGGCCGCGGGAGTGCCGGACTCGGTGCTGACCGTCGGGGTGTTCCGGGGGCAGCCGGTCGAGGAGGTGCGGCGCTTCGCCGAGGAGAGCGGCGTACGGGGAGTGCAGCTCCACGGGGACGAGGGCCCCGAGTTCTACGAGGCGCTGCGCGCCGAGGGCCGGACCCTGCTGCGGGCCACCGCGGAGCACGTGAAGCGCTGCGGGGAGTACGGCGAGGACCTGCTGCTGCTCGACGCGCCCGACCCCGGCTCGGGGAAGCCGTGGAACTGGGGCTCCGAGGAGTTCGCCGCGCCCGAAGGGCGCTGGCTGCTGGCCGGCGGGCTGAACCCGGGGAACGTGCGCGAGGCCGTGGCGACCACCGGCGCGTGGGGCGTGGACGTGTCCAGCGGGGTGGAGCGGGAGCGCGGGGTGAAGTCCCCCGAGCTGATCAGGGCGTTCGTCGAGGCCGCCCGGGGCTGACCCCCGGGGCGGCCCCTGGGGCCGCGGGCTCGAACGGGGCGGGGTCTGCACGGCCGGGCACCCGGCCTCCGACCTCGGCGGGCTCCGACGGGATCCCCCCGGCCCACGGATAGGCTGCGGCCCGGGAGGGGATCCGATCATGGACACGCCATCGCCGCTCGTGAAGCGGCTCCGGGACCGCGTACTGCTCGCCGCGGCCTGCTCTTTCAGCCTCGTGGCGGTGCTGTACACCGTCCTGTGCGTGCGGCTGGCCGTCGTGGACATGGCCCCCGACGCCGTGGTCTACCCGCGCGGGCTGGTCCCGCTGGTTGCGTGGGCGCTGGTCGCCGGGGTGCTCGCGGGCGGCTCGTGGTGGTCGGTCGTGAAGGGCCGCGGGTACCGCTCCGCCGTCGGCTGGACCGTGGCCGTCGCCGTCTCGCTCCTCGCTCTGTGGCCGGGCTGGCTCGGCTTCTCCTGGCTGCGCGGCCCGCACATGGACCTCTTCTCGTACCAGGTCCCGGACGGGCCGGGCGCGGGCAAGCCCCTCGGCTCCTGGGCGGGGCCCCGGGCCACGGGGTACGTGGTCCGGGCCCGCACGGACGGGGTGACCGGCTACAACGGGGAGGGCCGCCATGGCTGGAGCCTGCCCGCCCCGGAGGGCGGCGCGGTGTGCGCGATGAGCGCGGACGCCCCGTCCGGCACGGGTCTGCTCACCATGACCACCGCGGCGGGCAGCTGCGGCAACCGCCTGGTGGCGGTGGACGTCACCTCCGGCGAGCAGCTCTGGGCCGAGGACGTGCCGGGGCTCGTCGGCAAGCCGTCCGCGGGCGGCTCCCTGGCCGTGACCGCGACCACGGACGCCGTGACCGCCCTCGACCTGGCCACCGGCGCCGAGCGGTGGCGCTTCCCGCTGCCCGCGGGAGCCGTCGCGATGGAGGTCGCCGCCGGCCCCGAACGGGTCCTGCTCCTGGCCCGGACCGACCGGGGGGTCGAGCTGTCCGCGCTCGCTGACGGCACCGGAGCCGTCGCCTGGCGGTTCCCGATGCCGGTCGGGTACGAGTCCCCGCGCATCGTGTCGGCGTCCCCGGCCGCCGCCGTCGGTGACGGCCGCCTGGTGGTGTTCGACGGGGCGGGCCGTCCGCGCGAGCAGTCGCCGGCGCCGTACGTCCCCACCACGGGCGGGGCACAGTGGCTGGTCGCGGGCGACGTGCTGTACGCGGCGGTCCCGGAACGGGAGAAGAGGGAGGTCCTGGCGGCGTTCTCCCTGAAGGACGGCCGCCACCTGTGGACCCGCGCGTTCGACGACGACGGGCGGGTCCGCGCCCTCGGCGTCGACGGCCGGTCCGGCCGGATCGCCGTGGTCACGGAGGGCGCGTACACCCACCGCCGGCACCTCGCCCCGGACACGGGGGAGCCGGAGGGCGAGTCGACGGTCCTGCGCGGCCTGCGGCTGGGAGGGTCGTTCGCCCTCGACGGCCGGACGTTCGTCAACCTCGACGACGACGGCCGCCTCCCGCCGATCCTCGACGTGGCCCCGACGATCGGCTGGTGAGCCGGGCCGCGTCGCCCCGGGGGGAGTTCAGGCGGGGAGCGGGCCGTCCGTGCGCAGGCGGGCGTGGAGGTGTTCGTCGTGCCAGCCGTCCGCGTGGAGGAGGGCGCCGCGCATCGTGCCCTCCAGGGCGAAGCCGGCCTTCTGCGCCACGCGGCAGGAGGCCGGGTTGGCCACGGAGTGGGTGATCCGCAGACGGTGCAGGCCGAGGTCGTCGTACGCCCAGCGTCCGACCCGGGCCGTCGCCCCGGCCATGATCCCGCGGCCGCGGCCCGCGGGCAGCAGCCAGTACATGATCTCCCCGCTCCCGCCGGGGAGGTCGAGGTCGGCCACGCCGATCAGGCCGACGGGCAGGCCGCCGCCGCTCGGGGCCACCGCCCATATCGCGGCCGCCTCGGCGCGCCAGCGCTCCTGCCAGCGCGCGATCCGTTCCTCCGCCCGGGCCGGGGACAGCACGGGCGTGCGGTTCCAGTGGCGGATCTCCGGATCGTGGCAGGACTCGACCAGCGCGGGCGCGTCGTACGGGGTCCACGGCCGCAGGTGGAACGGGCCCGGCGGGAGGTCGAGGACCGGCTGCGGGAGGGCCGCCATCCGGCCCGGCGGGACCACCGGGGGGAGGGCGGCGCCGGGAACGGCTCCGTCGGGCGCGGTTCCGGCCGGCGCGGTGTCTGTCGGCGCGGTGTCTGTCGGGGCGGCTTCGGCGGGCGTCTGCATCCGGGCAGTCTTCCCGGGCGGTCTAGATCTTCGCCAGGGAGGGCTCCGGGGCGGGGTCGGCGGCGGCCGGGGCGAGGGGCCGGTCGGTGTTGAGCTCGTTCAGCATCCGGGGGGTGAAGCCGAAGAAGTACGTGGCGGCGAAGCCGACCAGGTAGCCGGTCAGCAGCCCGCCCGCGTAGATCGCCAGGTTCGGGCCGAGCCCTGAGGGGCCGTCCAGCAGCGGGAACAGGGCCCAGCCGGACGGGCCGATGGCCGTGGCGCCGAAGGCGACGCCGAGCTGGTTGAAGAGCCCGACGAACGCCCCGCCCGCCGCCCCGCCCACGCAGGCGGTGACGAAGGGGCGCCCGAGCGGGAGCGAGACCCCGTAGATCAGCGGCTCGCCGACGCCCAGGAAGCCCGCCGGGAGCGCGGACTTGATGGTGGTGCGCAGGGACCGGTTGTGCGGCAGCCGGCAGTAGACCGCGAGCGCCGCGCCGACCTGGCCGGCGCCCGCCATGGCGAGGATCGGCAGGAGGGCGGTGTGGCCGGTCTGCTCGATGAGGGTGGTGTGGATCGGGATCAGCGCCTGGTGCAGGCCCAGCATCACCAGCGGCAGGAACAGGCCGCCGAGGACCAGCCCGGCGAATGCCCCGCCGGCGGAGAGCAGCCAGGTGGCGGCGGAGCCGATGGCGGTGGCGACCTCACCGGCGAGGAACATCAGGCCGAAGATCGTCACCAGCCCGGAGACCAGGACGGTGAGGGTGGGGGTGACCAGCGCGTCCACCGACTCGGGCACCCACCGGCGGCACAGCCGCTCCACGTGGACGGCGAGGAAGGCGGCGGCCAGGGCCCCGAGGACCCCGCCCTGCCCGGGGGAGAGGTGCTGGCCGAAGGCGTCGATCTTCGCGACGCCCGGGAAGACGATGATCGCGGCGACGGCCCCGCCCAGGATGGGCGTACCGCCGAACTCCTTGGCCGTGTTGTAGCCGACGAAGACCGCGATCAGCGACATGAAGCCGGAGGCGATCGCGGCGAGGGCCGGGACGATGCCGGGCAGCCAACCGGTGTTGAGCAGCACGCCGTTCAGACCCGCGATGATGCCGCAGCCGATGAGCGCGGGGATCAGCGGGACGAAGATGTTCGCGATCCGGCGCAGGAACAGCTTGACCGGCGTGCTGTTGCGGGCCTTCTGCGCCTCCTTCAACGCGACGCCCTGGGCGGCGAGTTCCTCGGCGGTGACCGGTGTGCGCGGGGCAGTCCCGGCCGAGCGGCCCTCCTCGACGAGCGCCTCGAACTCCGGGGTCACCCGGGCGACCGTCCCGGGGCCCAGCACGATCTGGTAGGTCTCGTCCTCGACGACGCCGAGCACGGCGGGCAGCGCCCGCAGGCCCGCGTCGTCCACCAGTGAGCGGTCGTGCAGCGCGATGCGCAGCCGGGTCATGCAGTGCGCGATGGAGCCGATGTTGTCCGGGCCGCCGACCAGGGGGAGGATCGCGGCGGCTGTGGCGCGGTTCTTGTCAGTGGACATGTGGTGATCGCCTTGCGTCGGGGAAACGGGGCAGTCAGCAGGTCAGCAGGTCAGCAGGTCAGCAGGTCAGCAGGTCAGCGGGTCAGCGGGTCAGCGGGTCGGGGGCCGCGGGGCCGAGGCCGTGGTCATGGCCAGCGCCTCGCGGAGGTGGCCGTGCGCGGCCGTGAGCAGTTCGGCCGCCGCCGGGCCGTCCACGCCGCCGAGCAGCACGAGCACGGCCTGCTTGACCTCGCCGCCCGTGGCATCCAGCGCGGCCTCGATCTCCTCGTCCGGCGCCCCGGTGGCCAGCGCGACGATCCGGCGGGAGCGGGCGCGCAGCTTCTCGTTGGAGGCGCGCAGGTCGACCATCAGGTTCCCGTACGTCTTGCCGAGCCGGATCATGGTGATCGTCGAGATCAGGTTCAGTACGAGCTTCTGCGCGGTGCCGGCCTTCAGGCGGGTGGATCCGGTCAGCAGCTCGGGCCCGGTGACCACCTCGATGCCGTGTTCGGCCGCGGCGGCCAGCGCCGAGCCGGAGTTGCAGGACAGCCCGACCGTGAGCGCGCCGCGCGTACGGGCGTACTCGACGGCGCCGATCGCGTACGGGGTGCGTCCGGAGGCGGAGACGCCGACGACGGTGTCGTCCGGTCCGACGTCCAGCACGGTGAGGTCCTCGGCGGCCAGCTCCTTCGAGTCCTCGGCGCCCTCGACGGAGCGGACCATGGCGCCGGGGCCGCCCGCGATCAGGCCGACGACCTGCGCCGGGTCGGTGTTGAAGGTGGGCGGGCACTCGCTGGCGTCCAGTACGCCCATGCGGCCGGCCGTGCCGGCGCCCGCGTACACGAGCCGCCCGCCGCGGGCCATCCGCGGCGCGATGGCGTCGATCGCGGCGGCGATCCGCGGCAGCTGCGCGGCGACGGCGGCCGGGACGCCGGCGTCCTCGGCGTTCATGGTGCGGGCGATGTCGAGGGTGGACTGCCGGTCGATCTCGGCGAGTTCGGGGCGGAAGACCTCGGTGGTCAGGGTGTCGAGCTGGGCGCGGAGTGCGGCGTACGAGCCGGTCATGGGCGGGGGCTCCTGGCGGATCGGCGGCGGGGGGCGAGCGCCTCGTAGGAGGCGGCGAGCGCGGGCGCGGCGCTTTCGTACGTCCGCTGCGCGACGGCGACGAACAGGCAGTCGACGACGAGGAGCTGGCTGGTCCGGCTGGACATGGCGGCCGGGCGCAGCCGGGTCTCGCGGGCGGCGGAGGTGGCCAGTACGAGGTCGGCGTACTGGGCGACGGGGGCGTTCGGGCGACCGGTGAGCGCGATGGTCGTGGCCCCGCGCTCGAAGGCCGTGCGGAGGGGGTCGATCACGTCGCCGGTGGCGCCGGAGTGGGTGATCGCGACGGCGGCGTCGCCGGGGCGCAGCTGGACGGCGCCGGTGACGGCCAGGTGGGGGTCGCCGTGCGCGTGGGCGACGAGGCCGATGCGCAGCAGTTTCTGCGCGAGGTCCTGGCCGACGAGGGCGGAGGCGCCGACGCCGTAGACGTCGATCCGGCGGGCGGTCGCGAGCGCGGTGACGGCGGAGGCGAGGGCGGCGAGGTCGAGTCCGGCGGCGGTGTCGGCGAGGGTCTGGGCCTCCTCGTGGGCCAGTTTCGCGACGACGTCGGCGATCGGGTCGTCGACGGCTATGTCGGCGGTGACGGCGGGGGCCGCGCCGGTCTCCTGCTGCGCGGCCAGCGCGGCGAGGGCCAGGCGCAGGTCGCGGTAGCCGGGGTAGCCGAGGAGGCGGGCGGTGCGGACGACGGTGGCCTCGCTGGTGCCGGTGCGCGCGGCGAGCGCGCTGACGGTGAGGCGGGAGCAGCCGGCGGGGTCGGCGGCGACGGTTTCGGCGACGGCCTGGACGGAGCGGGTCATGGAGGGGCCGAGGCTGCGGACGCGGGCCCGCAGCGGGACGGTGCCCACGCCCTCGCTGAAAGTTACTTTCGGGTCGTCGCTCATTTCTGGAATCTATTTTCGGCCTGGGCGGTGGTCAAGGCACCATTCGGGCACCGGTACGGGAACGACCTTCACCACTTGGGCCGTACGGGTTCACAATGGGCGCATGGACCACGCGACCCCCCTGGAACAGGCGCTGCACGTCGCGCGCGCCCTCGTCCTCGCCGATCTCGCCGCGGGCGAGGTCGCCGACGCCGATGTCGTCTCCCTCGTCGAGGACTCGGTCACGCACCGCCGGTGGTGGGTGGAGCAGTGGCCCGAGGGGGTCGACTACCTCGCCGGACTCGTCGCGCAGGACGTGCAGGACGCGCTGCTGGAGAAGTACGGGCGCTGGCCGCTGTGCCCGGTCTGCTCGCACGGCGATCCGCACGCGCTGGACGTGGAGCCGGAGTTGGGACCCGATCCGCACTGGGTCTGCGCCAAGGCCGGCGTGAAGGTCGCCGCGGTCGGCGGCCTCGCCCCCGTGTTCGGCGCCGGCCGGTGAGCCGCCGGTGACGCTCTACATCGACCCGCCGACCTGGCCGGGCCACGGCCGCATGTGGTCGCACCTGGTCAGCGACGTCTCGTACGAGGAACTGCACGCCTTCGCGACGTCGATCGGCTGCCCGGCGAAGGCGTTCGAGCGGGACCACTACGACGTGCCCTCGCACCGCTACGCGGACGCGGTCGGCGCGGGCGCGGTGGAGGTCGGCAGCAAGGAACTGGTCCGCCGCCTGACGGCCGCGGGCCTGCGCCGTCCGAAGGGCCGCCCGGCCGCGTAACCGGGGAGGGCCCTGGTCAGCGGGCGGCCGCGTCCGCGGTGGCCGGGGCGGCCGGCTGCGCGGTGGAGGACGCGATCACCCGGGTCGGGGGCTGCGGGGTGCGGGTGTGCAGGCGCAGGGCGATCGCCCCCAGGGCGATGGCCGTCACCGTCATCGCGGCGCCCGCCCAGGCGGTGGCGGCGAAGCCGCGGCCGGCGTCGATGACCGCGCCGCCGAGCCAGGGTCCGCCCGTGTTGCCCAGGTTGAAAGCGGCCGTCGTGGTGGCTCCGGCCAGGGTCGGGGCCGCGCCCGCCACGTTGAACATGCGGGCGTTGAGCGCCGGCGCCGTGGCGAACGCCGAGAGGCCGATCAGGAACGACAGGCCGATGGCCGCCACCGCCGAGGAGGCGAACAGGGCCAGCGCGAGGAGGAAGACCGTGGACGCGGTGATCCCCCACAGCATCACGCCGAACAGGTGCGCGTCCGCGATCCGCCCGCCGATCGTCGTGCCGACGAGCGCGCCGACGCCGAACAGCGCGAGCACCCAGGGCACCCGGCCGGCATCCAGTCCGGCGACCTGTGTCAGCAGCGGCGACAGGTAGCTGAAGGCGCAGAAGACGCCGCCCGCGGCCAGCGCCGTGACGCCGATCGACAGCCACACCTGGCGGTCGCGGTAGATGCGCAGCTCGCGCGCGAGGGTGGGGCGTACGGCGGGCCGCGGGATGTCCGGGATCAGCGCCAGGATGCCGACGAGGGCGACCGCCGAGGCCGCGCCGACCGACCAGAAGGCGGACCGCCAGCCCAGGTGCTCCCCGAGGAAGGCGCCGGCGGGGACGCCGAGGACGTTGGCGATGGAGAGGCCGCCGATCATGACGGCCATGGCGCGGGCCCGCTGGTCCTTGTCCACCATGGCGATGGCGACGGCCGCGCCGACCGCCCAGAAGCCGGCGCAGGCGAGCGCGGAAACGACGCGGGAGGCGAAGAGGAGCTCGTACGAGGGGGCCAGCGCGCCCGCCACCTGCCCGAGGCCGAAGAGGCTGATGAGGGCGATGAGGGTGGTGCGGCGCGGGAGGCGCAGGGTGGCGACCGCCAGCAGCGGCGCCCCGACGACCATGCCGATCGCGAAGGCGGATATGAGCAGGCCGGCCTGCGGGATGGTGACGTGCATGTCCTGCGCGATGGGCGGCAGCAGCCCCGAAAGCATGAACTCGCTCGTCCCGAGCGCGAAGACGGACAGGCCGAGGACGTAGACGGCGACGGGCATGCGGACGCGGCCTGCGGCCGGAGGGGTGGCGGAGGGCATGCTCTGCACAAACCACCGCGAACCGGATCTCATTCCCGGGCGGCGGGATCGGTGGCCGGATCGGTGGCCGGGCCGGTGCCCGGGCCGGTGGCCGGTTCGGCGAGCTCGGCGAGTTCGGCGGCCAGGTTGCGGCGGGCCGGGGCCTCCCAGTGCGCGGCGCCGTAGGGGGTGCGGAAGAGGCGGGGCAGGCCGAGCAGCTGGCGCAGTACGGCGGCGCGGCCGGTGCGGAAGGCGTCCTCGGGGACGAAGCCGTACTCGGCGCGGACGGCGCCGACGTAGGCCGCGTACGCGTCGGGGGCGCCCGCGAGCACCGCCAGGTCGGCGTCGCAGAGCGCCTCGCCGTTGGTGTCGCCGGGGGCGGGGTCGTGGGTGACGGTGAGCCGGACCAGGCGGGCGACCTCGGCGGTGCGGGCCGCGTCGATGCCGAGCTCGGGCAGGGCGCGCTCGGCGAGGGCGGCGCTGCGCTCCTCGTTCTCGGAGCGGTCGGGGCGGTAGACGGCGTCGTGGAACCAGGCGGCGAGCTCGACGGCGGCGGGGTCGGCGGCGTGCGCGGCCAGTACGTCGATCCGCGCCAGTACGTCGGCCAGGTGCGCGGTGGTGTGGTACCGGCGCTGGGGCTCCGCCCAGGCGGCGAGGAGGCGGTCGGCGTACGGGCCGGGGTCGCGGTCGCCGGCGGCGCCGGCCGCGGCGGTGGTCGCGCGCCAGCGGGCGCGGAGCGGGGCGGTGTCCATGCGGTCAGCCATACGGTCCATGCGCACATTGTGCGGGTGGCGTGATTGTGCTGGTGGAGGGTGGGCGGAGGCCCGTATTCTGGATATTGGACTAGACCTATTTTCCATACCAGCAGCTTTCCGGAGGAGTGGGGCCCAATGAGCAACCGTGCAGTCCTGGAGGTGATCGCCCTCGACGCGGAGGACGCGGTCGCGGCCCAGGAGGGTGGGGCGGACCGCCTCGAACTGGTCACCGACATGGCCGCCGACGGGCTCACCCCGCCGCGCGAGACCTTCGCGGCGATCAGGGCGGCGGTCGACATCCCGCTGCGCGTGATGCTCCGCACGGCCGACGGGTTCGCGGCGGGCTCGGCGGCGGACGTGGAACGGCTGGCCGCGCGGGCGCGGGCGCTGCGGGCGGAGGGGGCGGACGAGTTCGTCCTCGGGTTCCTGGACGCGCACGGCAGCCCGGACCTGGCCGCGATCGAGGCGGTCGTGGCCGAGCTGGGCGGCTGCGAGTGGACCTTCCACCGGGCCATCGACCGGGCCGCGGACCGGGACCAGCTGCGCAAGGCGCTCGCGGAGCTGCCGGAGTACGCGGCGCCGGACACGTACCTGACGGCGGGGTCGGCGGCCGGCGTCGACGACGGGCTGCCGGTGCTGCTCGCCGAGGCGGCGCGCCGCGGCGAGCCGGGCTACACGGCGCAGATCCTCGTGGGCGGCGGGCTGGCGCTGTCGCACCTGCCGGTGCTGCTCGCGGCGGGGATCGACGCGTTCCACATCGGCGGCGCGGCCCGCCCCGACGGCTGGTCGGCCCCCGTCTCGGCCCGGGCGGTGGCCGCCTGGCGAACCGCCCTGTCCTGACGGTCGGCCGGAGGACGGTCCCGTCCTCCGGCCCGATCCGCGGGCACGGGCCTCAGACCAGCTCCGCCGGCAGCGGGGCCGCGTGGAGCAGGGTCAGGCCCGATACCGCCCGGGTGAGGCAGACGTACAGCCGGCGCAGCCCGGTCCGCTCGTCCGGCTCGCCCGACACGATCGCCGCCGGCTCGTCCAGGACCACGTAGTCGTACTCCAGGCCCTTGGCCAGCGAGGCCGGAACGAGGGTCAGGCGCGAGGCCGCCGTCGTCTCCTCACCCGGCGCCAGGCACGCCATCCCCGCCTCCTCCAGCGCCTGCGCCAGCTCCGGGATCCGGGCGTCCGCCGCGATCAGGCCGATCGATCCCTCGTGGCCCAGCGAGGCGCGGCACGCCTCGATCACCGAGGCGGTCAGGCCGGCGGGGTCCACCGCCGGCGCCACGACCAGCGACCCCGGCGTCTCACGCACCGAGGAGACCGCCGCCAGTCCCGGCGAGATCGACGGCAGCAGCCGCGAGGCGTACGCGATCACCTCGCGCGGTACGCGGTAGCCCGCCGTCAGCTCCTCCAGCACCGCCTCCGCCTTGCCCAGGTGGGAGAGGGCCTCGTCCCAGCTGCGCGTGGCCCACGGGGTCGTGCCCTGCGCGAGGTCGCCGAGCACCGTCGCCGAGCCGGTCGTACAGCGCCGCCCCACCGCCCGGTACTGCATCGGCGACAGGTCCTGCGCCTCGTCGAGGACGACGTGGCCCAGCGAGTGCGTACGCTCCACCAGGTCGGCCGCCTCGTCGATCAGGACCAGGTCCGCCGCCGACCACTTCGCCGACTTCACGCTGCGGAAGGGCTTCGCCCACAGCAGCAGCTCCTGCTCCTCGTCCGAGAGCACACCGGCCGCGTGCTCCGCCAGGAACTCCGCGTCCGACAGCAGGCGCAGCACCAGCTTCGCCGGCTCCACGGCCGGCCACATCGCCTTGACCGCCGCCTTCACGGCGGGGCCGCGGGCCACCGAGTCCTGGACGCGGTCGTCCGGGGCCTCGCCCGCCTGCTCCATCCGTACGAGCACGGTGTGCGCGATCCGCTGCGGCAGCGCGTCGCGGGCGGCGCCGTAGCGGATGTCGCGGTCCTGGAGCTCCGCCACGATCTCCGCCAGCTCGTACACGGGCACCCGCCACCGGCGCGAGCCGCGCACCACCATCAGCGGCTCGGCGGGCGGGGTGACGTGCGAGCGGACCGCGCGGCGCAGCACCTGCGCCATGCGGGCGTCGCCCTTGACGACGGCGGTGGCGGCGGCGTCGGCGCCGCGGATCTCCAGGCCGTCGCGGGCGACGAGGTCCTCGACGGTGGCCTGCTTGACCTCCAGCTCGCCCAGGGCGGGCAGGACCTGCTCGATGTAGTGCAGGAAGGAGCGGTTCGGCCCGATGACGAGGGTGCCGGTGCGGGCGAGCCGGTCGCGGTGGGCGTACAGCAGGTACGCGACGCGGTGCAGGCCGACGGCCGTCTTCCCGGTGCCGGGGCCGCCCTGCACGCAGACGGAACCGGACAGGCCGGAGCGGACGATCTCGTCCTGTTCGGGCTGGATCGTCGCGACGATGTCGCGCATGGGGCCGACGCGCGGGCGCTCGATCTCCTGCTGGAGCAGCTTGCTGACGGCGGCCGCCTCGGAGGGGTCGGAGAGGTGCTCGTCCTCGTACGCGGTGAGCTCGCCGCCGGTGTAGCCGAAGCGCCGGCGCAGCGCGATGTCCTGCGGGTCGTTCTTGGAAGCCCGGTAGAAGGGCTGGGAGACGGGCGCGCGCCAGTCGATGACCATGGGGTCGCCGTCGGCGTCGTGGACGTGGCGGCGGCCGATGTAGAACTGCTCGCCCTCCGCGCCCTCGGCGAGCTCGGCGCCGGGTGCGTGCAGGTAGTTGAGGCGGCCGAAGAAGAGCGGGGTGTGCGCGAGGTCTGCGAGGGCCTTGATCCGGTCGTCGATCTGGGCCTGGAGGACGATCGCGTTGACCCAGTTCGCGGTGACGTCGCGGATGTCGAGGGCCTCGACGTCCTCGCGCATGGCGCGGAGCGCGGCGCGGGAGGCGGTGAGGTGGGCCTGCTCGCGGGCGAGGGGGTGGGCGGCGCCGGAGTCGTTGTCGTTGTCGCTGTCGTCGTCGATGCCGGTCTCGGGGGCGTGCGCGGACACGGAAGTGCCTCCAGCTGCTGATCGGTACGGAACGGAGCCCGCCGGTTTCCGGCCGGTGGGCGGCTCTCCCCGAAACGGCGGCGGGAGGCGGCAAGAGCGGAGATTGTAGTCAGTGCGCGGACGCGGCGCGAACGGATTCTCCGGCGGGAAGTCCCCCCGGAGGGGTGGGCCCGTCCGGGTGTCGTACCGGGGGTGTCAGACCTCGGACAGAGCCACTAGGGGGCGGCATGGGCCGGGAGGAGTAGGCGGGAGGGCCTGGGGTTCCACCCGCAGACCGATGTGACATCCGCGCAGAGAACGCACCATGGATACATGAGCACCGCAACCTTCACCCCGATCCGGGGCGGCCGCCCTAGCGGCGCCACCGCCACCTCCGACTCCCGCCCCCGCCACCTGGTGGGCAACGCCCTGCGCGCCGCGAAGGTCTTCGCCTCCGCCGCCGTGAGCGTGGTCGTCCTGGGCGAGTACGGCGAGGACGTCGGCGTCATACGCCGCTGACCGCGGCCCCTGCTCCGCCTGGCCGGATAGCGGCGGGGCGGCCGTGGTGATCCACTAGGGTCACGCGCGTGACCCGGAGTCTCCCTTCCAGCCCGCCGACGTCGCCCCTGGCCGGCGTACTGGTCACGGGCCCGCTCCTCGTGCTCGGCGTGCTCTGCATCGTGGTGCGGATCCCGATCGCCGACGGCCTCGCCGCCGGCTTCAGCGCCGCCGAGTGGCGCCCTCCCGCCGCGTACCCGCCGTTCGCGGCGATCCTGTTCACCCCGGCCGCCTGGCTGCCCTCCGGGGTGCTGAAGGCCGTCTTCGTCCTCGGCAACGCGGTCCTGCTCGCGCTGCTGATCCGGATGTCCTGCCGCCTCGCGGGGCTGCGGGCCCGGCCCGGTCCCGTCCTGGCCGCCACCATCGCCGGGCTGTGGGTGGAGCCGCTGTTCCAGAGCCTGCTCGCCGGGCAGATCAACCTGGCGCTGGCCTGCCTGGTCCTGTGGGACCTGCGCCGTCCCCGCGCGGCCCTCGGCAAGGGCTTCGCGCTGGGCACCGCCGCCGGGATCTCCCTGACCCCGGCGCTGCTGATCCCGTACCTGCTGCTGACCGGCCGCGTCAGGGCCGCGCTGACGGCGCTGGGCGCCTTCGCCGGTACCGCCCTGCTCGGCCTGCTGGCCCTTCCGCAGGCCTCCGCCGAGTTCTGGGCCCGGCACCTGCCCGCCCCGGTCCGGGCCCTGCTGCCGGACTGGCCGCACCTGTGGGTCTGGGCGGTTCCGCTGCTCGCCCTCCTGGCCGGGGCGGTGGCCCGCCGCCTTGGCCGGAGGCCCCCGCCGGACCTGGTCCCCGTCCCCATCCCCGTCCGGAGGCCGCCCCTCGGGCAGCAGGACGTCCGCGTCGCCGAGGATGCCCGGTCAGGCCACGGCGGGTGGCCGGTCGGTCAGCCGGTCGGTCAGCCGGGCGGTCAGCCGGTCGGTCAGCCGGGCGGTCAGCCGGGCGGTCAGCCGGTCAGATCGCCCGTCAGTCCGCCGGTCCGTCGGTCGTCAGGAGTTCGTCGGCGTCCATGATGCGGTAGGCGTAGCCCTGTTCGGCCAGGAAGCGCTGGCGGTGGGCCGCGAAGTCCTGGTCGATCGTGTCGCGCGCGACGACCGAGTAGAACCGCGCCTCGTGGCCGTCCGCCTTCGGGCGCAGGACGCGGCCGAGGCGCTGGGCCTCCTCCTGGCGGGAGCCGAACGTACCGGACACCTGGATCGCCACCGTGGCCTCCGGCAGGTCGATGGAGAAGTTCGCGACCTTCGACACCACCAGCACGCTGATCTCGCCCTCGCGGAACGCTCCGAAGAGCTTCTCGCGCTGCGCGTTGGACGTCTCGCCCTTGATCACGGGCGCGTCCAGGTGTTCGCCGAGTTCGTCGAGCTGGTCGATGTACTGCCCGATGACCAGCGTCTGCTCGCCCTTGTGCTTGGCGACGAGCGCCTCCGTGACCTTCCGCTTCGTCGCCGTCGTCGCGCAGAAGCGGTACTTCTCCTCCGTCTCGGCGGTCGCGTACGCCAGCCGCTCGCTCTCGGTCAGGTTCACCCGGACCTCGACGCAGTCCGCCGGCGCGATGTAGCCCTGAGCCTCGATCTCCTTCCACGGCGCGTCGAACCGCTTCGGGCCGATCAGCGAGAACACGTCCGACTCGCGGCCGTCCTCGCGCACCAGCGTCGCGGTCAGGCCGAGCCGGCGCCGCGCCTGGAGGTCGGCGGTGAACTTGAACACCGGCGCCGGCAGCAGGTGCACCTCGTCGTAGAGGATCAGGCCCCAGTCCCGGGAGTCGAACAGCTCCAGGTGCGGGTAGACGCCCTTCCGCTTCGTCGTCAGGACCTGGTACGTGGCGATGGTGACCGGCCGGATCTCCTTGCGGGTGCCGGAGTACTCGCCGATCTCCTCCTCCGTCAGCGAGGTCCGCTTGACCAGCTCGTGCTTCCACTGGCGGGCCGAGACGGTGTTCGTCACCAGGATCAGGGTCGTCGCCTTGGCCTTCGCCATGGCCCCGGCCCCGACCAGCGTCTTTCCGGCGCCGCAGGGCAGGACGACCACGCCCGAGCCGCCGTGCCAGAAGCCCTCGACGGCCTGCTGCTGGTACGGGCGCAGCGCCCAGCCGTCCTCTTCCAGCTCGATCGCGTGCGCCTCGCCGTCGACGTACCCGGCGAGGTCCTCGGCCGGCCAGCCCAGCTTCAGCAGGGTCTGCTTGATCTGCCCGCGCTCGGAGGGGTGCACGGCGACGGTGTCGGGGTCGAGCCGGGCCCCGACGAGCGGGGCGATCTTCTTCGAACGCAGGATCTCCTCCAGCACGGGCCGGTCGGTGCTGGTCAGGACCAGCCCGTGCACGGGGTGCTTGGAGAGGGTGAGGCGGCCGTAGCGCGCCATGGTCTCGGCCACGTCGACGAGCAGCGCGTGCGGGACGGGGTAGCGGGAGAACTCGACGAGCGCGTCGACGACCTGCTCGGCGTCGTGCCCGGCGGCCCGTGCGTTCCACAGGCCGAGCGGGGTGATCCGGTACGTGTGGATGTGCTCGGGGGCCCGTTCGAGCTCGGCGAAGGGGGCGATGGCCCGCCGCGCGGCCCCCGCGAGCTCGTGGTCGACTTCGAGAAGCAGTGTCTTGTCGCTCTGGACGATGAGAGGCCCGTTCACAAACGTCCCTTTCCTGCGTGGGGTGGCCGCCCGAACGCGGACGGCCAAACCTCCAGTCTGCCGCATCCCGGGCCGTATGGGAGGCCCGCGCGCTACCGCACGACCCGGTGCGGAGGGGGCGGTCGGCGTCTACCGGCACATCAGGTGCCCGCTGGAGTCCGAGTGAGCGCGGAGGGACGCCTCGGCGGGGATTCCCGCGCCGTCAGGGGCTGCGGGGTGCGCCAGGTGCTGGTGCAGGACCGGGAGCCGGCGTGGAAGGCCGGCAATCTGGAGGCCGTGGCCGTACAGGACGCGGCCCTGCGCCGTCACGCGCACGCGCGGGCGTCTCGGTCGAGTTGAACGGGGAACGGCGGAGGGGCCCGGCACGTGTGTGCCGGGCCCCTCCGGGGTGTGGGTGATCAGACGCGGGTCGCGCGGCGGCGGCGGGCGCCGAACCAGGCCGCGGCGCCGCCGAGGCCGACGAGGACGGCGGCCAGGCCGGAGTACAGGCCGGTGTTGGAGTCGGCGCCGGTGTTGGCCAGCGAGCCCGTGGCGCCGGTGGCCTTGGTGTTGTTGGTGGTGGTGGCGGCGGCCGTGGTGGTGGAGGCCGACGGGGACGGGCCGGCGGACGGCTGCGTGGTGGCGGACTTGCTCGGGGTCGGCGACGGGGCCGGGGCGGTGGTGGCCGGGGCGAGCTGGAACTTCGTCTCGGCGCCGGAGAACGCGAAGGTGTTGCCCTCGGGGAGGGTGACCTCCGCGTTCAGGGTGACGTCGGTGGCCTTCTTGAAGTCCGTGTTCGGGCCGAACGAGGTCCGCAGGTGCAAGGCGCGCTCCCCGGAGGCGGCGCTGAAGCCCGCCGGGATCGTCGGCAGCATGAAGTTGTACGGGTCGGCGGTGCTGACGCCCTGCCACTTGCCGTCGACCAGCATCTCCAGCTGGAGGTTGGGCACCTTGGCGTTGGCGGCGAAGTTGACGCCCAGCGAGGTGTACAGCGCCGTCTTGAACTCGCCGTCGCCGGTGAGGCGGTAGGTCAGGTCCATCTCGCGGCACTGGAGCGCGGGGACGCCCTTGCAGTCGCCGACGTTCTTGAACGCGGTCTCCAGCTTGCCCGTCTTGACCGACGGGTCCGTCTTGAAGGTCAGGGAGGCGGTGTTGCCCTCCGCCACCTCGCCGGAGTAGCTCGTGGCCGTCAGCTTGAAGTCGCCGTTGGTGCTCGGGTAGCTCTTGCCGAGGCCGATCGTGACCTTCCAGGTCATCTTGGCGCCCGCCGGGATCTCGAATCCCTCGCCGCCCGGCTTGCCCGCCGGGTGGAACATGCCCTGCCACTCGCCGTCCTGCTGCCCGATGGAGGACTCGGTCGCCGGCGCGCTCACGCCCTCGACCTTGAAGACGACGTCGCTCTGCGTGAGCGGGCTCGCGCCGGCGTCCTGCAGGAGCAGCCACGGGTGGAAGGAGCTGGGCTTGTCCGTGGTGTTGGTGGCGGTCAGCTCGAAGGTCTCCGTCGCGCCGCCGCGGGTCAGCGGGCCGCTCGGCGCCGGGGCGCCCATCGTCATCTTCAGCGCGCCGTGGTTGTCGTCGGCCGGTGCGGCGTACGCCGACAGCGGCATCAGGACGGTACCGGCGACGGTGGCGACGACGGCGGTGGCGGCCGCGGTGCGGAAGGAACGGCGGGTGGCGGTGCGAGCGGACATGGTGGACTCCCCCCAAGGAATCACGAAGGCAGGCGAGCAGCGCAGAGCGGTGGCGGCCGGCGGAACAGACGGAAGAGGACGTGCGAGGTGCCGCGGCGGAGCGCCGGTGGCGGGTGGTGCGGGGTTCTCGCTCCGGCGCCGGTTCGACTTCCTCGGCCGCTTGCTGCGATGAACTGATCTTCACACATCGCGGATCACCAATCCATCGCCCGTCTGTCACTGCTCTGCAACAGGGGCCGGAGGGCCGTTCCACCCCTTCTGAGCTGCGAAAACGATGCCCCGCATTCCGCTTTCCGCGCCGCGGGCAGACTATGCGCCCAGGTGGCCCAACGGCCCTGCCTCGTACGGGGTCTCCGCGGGCAGCAGCGCCCGCGCCGCGGCCTCCTCGCCCGCCCGGACCAGCCCGTGGATCTCCCGGGCCAGCGCCGTCACGTCGCGGATGGAGACCGTCCACTCGTCGGCGTACGCGCGCGAGGTCGCACCGGACAGGCCCAGTTGGAGGGAGCGGTGGGGCAGCGGGTTCAGGTGCAGGTCGCGCTCCGGGTCCCACTGCACCCGGGCGCTGGTCCCGAGCAGGGCGCTCCGCCAGGACTCCCGGTCGGCGTGCGTGCGGGGCTCGTAGTGGGACAGGCAGGCGCGGCGCAGCGCGTGGTCGAAGCCCTCGCGGGTGATCTCGACGGCCAGTACCGTCTCCTGGCCCTCCTTGGTGGCCCAGCCGCAGCGGTACATCATCCACAGGAACGACGGCTTGATCCACGTCATGCGCTCCCGCTTCCAGGCGGGCGGGAAGCGGCCGTCGCGGGCCGCGGGCAGGCCGAGCGCGGGCGAGTACGCCTGGTAGACGGTCACCGTGGTGTCGGTGTGGGCGGCCCTGATCTGCCGGTTGACTCGTACTTCTTGCATGTGGCAAGGGTGCTCGGCGCGGACCCCGGGCCGCCAGCCGTTTTACGGGTGCTCCTGCGCCTACAGGTGCTCCTCCGCCAGCTCGGCGACCCCCGTGATCCGGTGCAGCGCGTACGTCCGCACCTCGTCCGCCGTGTGGTCGTACCCGGTGACGAAGCCGCCCTCCACCCGGACCGGGGCGATGACCCGCTGGCTCGCCGCGCCGTCCGCGTTCACGTACCCGATCCACACCGCCGACCCGGTCAGGGCGGCCGCCTGCACCGTGGCCAGGGTCTCCGCCGCGCTCGTACGCGGGAGTTCGCCCGCCACCACGGGCGCCGTCGCCGGCTCCTTGCGGACCGCAGTCGCCGCCACGTCGCCCGCCCGGATCGCCCGCACGGCCGCTCCCAGCAGCGTCGTGTCCGGTACCGGCGGGCCGTCCGGCACCGGTACCGGCGCCGAACGCGCCGGCGTCCGGCGGGCGTCGGCCCGCGCCACGACCACGTCCCCGGTCTGCGATTCCGCCGCCGGCGCGTACCCCATCGCCCGCAACCCGTCGAGCAGCGCCCCCGGTTCGGCCTGCGCCGCCAGCACCGTCGGGGCGAGCCGCCGCAGGTTCAGCCCGGCGGAGCGCCGGTCGGCCAGGATCTCGTTCAGCATGCCGTCGTCGTCGCAGCGCACGTACGAGGAGGCCGCGCCGACCCGCAGGTGCCCGTGCCGCCGCGCCATGTCGTCGATCAGGTAGGCCAGCGGCTGCGGAACCGGCGTGATGCTGTGCTCGGCGAGGAAGGCGTGCAGATCGGAGGCGGTCCGCCCGGAGTCCAGCGCCCGCCGTACGGAACCGGGCGTGAAGCGGTACACCGTCGCCCCGCCCTTGGACTCCACGTCCGCGAGGACGGCCAGCACCTCGCCGACGCCCCGGCGCAGCGGCCCCGGGGCCACCGCCGTCAGGTCGGCCTGCAGCAGTACGTGGTCCACCGGCTCGGGGAACAGCGGAGCGAGCTGCGGCGCCGGATCGCGGTGCTCCAGCAGGGCCCGGCCGTGCGCCGCGAGCGCGCCGCGGCCGGTCACGCCGAGCACCTCGGCCTCGGTCAGCGTCCACCGCGCGAGGCGGCCGCGCAGCGCGCTCGTCCCCCGTACGGGCCGCTCCCAGTCCAGCCGCGCGAGCAGGGCCCCGGGGGCGGCGGAGGCGCCCTCGGGCAGGGCGGCGAGGAGTTCGAGCACGCGCCGGCGCACCTCGGGGGCGGCGGAGCGGTCGAGGTCGGGGCCCAGCGTGGACAGGGTGCGGCCCTTGGCGTCCTGATCGCCGGCCAGGCCGGAGGTCCGGGTGGCCGCCAGCCAGGCCTCGGCGAGGGCCGACCACCTTTCGGCGGGCGGGAGTTCCAGCCAGTCGTCGAAGGCGGGGGTGGGCGCGTACCGCTCGTCCGCCTCCCCGTCGCTGGCCAGCAGTCCGGCCGCGTAGGCGAGTTCGATCCAGAACGCGGCCGTCGGCTCGGTGGCGTCGAGCGTGGCCGCCGTCCGCTTCAGGTCCCGTACGGACAGCCCGCCGGCCCGCAGCACCGGCGGCCCGGCGTGCTCCCAGGACTTCACCAGTTCCTCGACGGTGGCCAGCGCGGCCAGCGCCTGCCCCGCCGCGTTCGCGTCCACAAGCTGTGGACGGTGTTCGCGGTCGGCGGGCACCGCCGGGGCCACGGGCTCCGTCTCCCGGTGCGCGAGTCCGCCGCGCAGGTGCAGTGCCACCTCGCGGGGCAGTACGACGGTCCGCGCCGAAGCCGGCAGCAGCAGCCCGCGGTCGCGCAGCCAGCGCACGGGCGGGGTCGGGTTCGGCGTGACCTCCCCGTACGGCGGCCCCCACACCAGCCGGCCCAGCACCTGATGGGCTTCGGCCGGGGCCTCGTCCAGCAGCGCCGACATCCGCTCGGGGTCGGTGAACAGGCCGGTCAGCGCCGTCACCGCGGACACGGGGTCGTGCGTCGCGGGCAGCCCGGCCGCCGCCACGATCTCCTGGATCCGCGTCGGCGACATCCCGGCCGTGGCCTCGGCGACGGTCGGCCCGAGGCCGGTCGGGGAGGGTCGCCCTGCGGAGGGCGCCAGCAGCTCGCGGGCGGTGCGGACCAGCCGCAGCCGCTGGTCGTCGCCCCACACCAGTGCCTGGTCGCGCAGGGTGGTCAGGGCCCGCGGGAGTACGGCGCGGGCGCCGTTGTCCTCACGGGAGCCGGATCCGCTGCCGTGCTCGCCGGCCAGCAGCGATTCCAGCACCGGGTACGGGCACGGGTCCGGGGCCACCGCGAGGGCCTCCGCAGTCTGGAGCGCGAACCGGTCGAGCCGGTCCAGCGCGCGGACCACCGAGGCCCGGGTCCCGGCCCGGGTCGCCAGCTGCGTCATGTCACCCGGCACCGGGCCGAGCAGGTCCGGGCGCGCGTGCAGCAGGGCGGCGAGCGACGCGTCGTCGCGGGCGCGCAGCGCCTCGGCGAGGGAGCGCGGGGCGCTGCTCGCTGTGGCGTTTCCCGCAGCACTGCTGGGCTCGGGCAGCTCAGGCACGGTCGCCTCCATGGTCGCGTCGGCCGGTCCCCATCCGGCCAACGGTATCCGCTGAGCCCTCGGCAGCTCCACGGGCGCACGCGCTACCTTTCCGGTGGGTGGTACGGGAGGAGCCGGGCATGGGGATCGAGAGCGACCATCTGGTCTACGAATATCTGAGCCGGGTCGGGGACTTGGCCCAGCGGCGGCAGCTGTCCTCCGGGGACCGGATGCGGCTGGTGGCGGGATTGCGGGACGAGATCGACCGGCGGCGCGCCAAGTACGAGCCGGAGACCCCGGCGGCCGTACGGCGCATCCTGGAGCGGATCGGCACGCCCGAGGAGGTCCTCGACGGCATGGGCGCGTCGCCCGCTCCGCAGACGCGGGCGGCCACCCCCGATCCGGCCCCGGCGGTGCCGACCCAGCGGGGACCCGGCCGGCTGCTCCGCAAGTCCGTGCCGGAGCCGCGCCCGGCGGACACCGCGCCCGCGCCGCCGCACCTGGCGGGGCTGGACGAACTCGGCGCCGACGGCGGGGCGGAGCCCGACTGGTGGCGGGTCGCCCCGGGCCCGTACGGGGCCGGGCCGCAGGTGGAGGGCTTCGCGGGCGGCATCGAGATCCCGGAGCTGTTCAAGCACCCGGAGCAGGAGCGCAAGCCGGATCCCGCGGCGGGGCCGGCCGCCGCCGAGGACGGATCGGCCGTGCGGGGCCTCGTACGGTTCCTCAAACAGCGCCGGCAGGCGAAGGCGGAGGCCAAGGCGGCGGCCGCACCCGATGCGGGGGCGGCGCCCGGCGCCGCCGCGCGCCCCAGACCGCACGCCTTCCTGCTGCTGGCCGCGGCCGTGCTCGTGGCGGGCGCCGTCACCGGCTCCTGGCTGCTGCTGATCGGCGGCTGGCTGCTCGCGTACGCCTCGCGGGTGTTGGGGCCGGCCGAGCGCAAGGCGGTCGTGTTCGGGCTGCCGGGCGCCGTCTTCGCGGGCGCGGTGGTGTGGCTGTGGGGCCGCCTGGAGGGCCGCTGGGGCGCGCCGTTGACGGACGACGGGCTGGGCGGGGTCTTCCAGGGCATGTGGCCCTGGCTGGCCCGCGGCGCGGCCGTGGCCTCGGCCCTCTACCTGGCCTGGCGCTCCCGCCGCCGCTGAGGCCCGCGGTCGCCGAGGCCCGTGTGGGCCCGGTGCCCGCCCGTGCTCAGGCCCCGCCCGCGCTCAGGCCCCGCCCGGCGGGCTCCACGGGGACGACGGGATGATCAGGGGGGAGCCCGTGACCGGGTCCGGGACGACGATCGCGTCGAGGCCGAACACCTCGTGCACCAGCTCGGCGGTGACCACCGCGGACGGCGGGCCCTGCGCGACGACGCGGCCCGCCTTCATCGCGACCAGGTGGTCCGCGTAGCGCGCCGCCTGGTTCAGGTCGTGCAGCACCGCGACGACCGTCCGCCCGCGCTCGTGGTTGAGCTGCCGGACCAGGTCCAGCACCTCCACCTGGTGCGCGATGTCCAGGAACGTCGTCGGCTCGTCCAGGAGCAGCAGCTCCGTCTCCTGGGCCAGGGCCATGGCGATCCAGACCCGCTGGCGCTGCCCGCCCGACAGCGCGTCGACCGGCCGGTCCGCCAGATCGGCCACCGACGTACGGGCCATCGCGCCGGCCACCGCCCGCTCGTCCGCCTCCGACCACTGCTGCCACCACCGCTGGTGCGGCTGGCGCCCGCGCGCCACCAGGTCGGCGACCGTGATCGCCTCCGGGGCCGTCGGGGACTGCGGGAGCAGGCCGATCGTCTGCGCGATCCGCCGCGTGGGCAGCGAGGACAGGGCCGCGCCGTCCAGCAGGACCGCGCCCGCCCGCGGCCGCAACAGCCGCCCGAGCGCGCGCAGCGTCGTCGACTTGCCGCACGCGTTCGGGCCGACGATCACCGTGACCTTCCCGTCCGGCACCGACAGGTCCAGGTCATCGACGACCACGCGGTCCTCGTACGCGAGCGTCAGCCCGCTCGCCGCCAGACGGCTCACGACTCTCCTCCACTGCGCAGGCCGGTACGGCTGCGGACGATCAGCCAGATCAGGTACGGGGCTCCCACGGCGGCCGTCAGCACGCCCACCGGGAGCTCGGTCGGGGACAGCAGCCTTCGTGCCAGCAGATCGCCGAGTACGACGATCACCGCGCCCGTCAGCGCCGAGCACAGCAGCGGGATCTGCGCCGTCCGCGTCATGCGCCGGGCGATCTGCGGGGCCAGCAGCGCCACGAAGTCCACCGGGCCCGCCGCGCCCGTGGCCACCGAGGCCAGGACCACGCCGAGCGCGATCAGGCCGAGGCGGACCCGGCCCAGCCGGACGCCCAGCGCGGTCGCGGTGTCGTCGTCCAGGGAGACCGTGCGCTGCGCCCGTGCCGCCCACAGGACGCCGGGCAGCAGGGCCGTCAGCACCCACGCGAGCGGTCCGGCGACGTCCCAGCCGCGCCCGTTCAGGGAGCCGGTCATCCAGATCTGGGCCTGCTGGGCCACCAGGTAGTCGCCCTTGGTCATCAGCAGGGTGGTGACGGACCGCAGCGCGATCGCGAAGCCGATGCCGATGAGCACGAACCGCGCCGCGTGCAGGCCGCCGCGCCAGGCGAAGACGTACACGAGCGCCGCCGCGAGGACCCCGCCGAGCACCGAGAGGTACGGCAGGAGGGCGTACGAGGTGACGCCGAAGGTCAGGGCGGCGACGGTGACGGCGCCCGCGCCCTGGCTGATGCCGATGATGTCGGGGGAGGCCAGCGGGTTGCGGGCCACGGTCTGGATCAGCGCCCCGGCCACCCCGAAGGCCAGGCCGACCAGCAGGCCGGTCGCCATCCGGGGCAGCCGCAGCGTCCCGACGACGAACTCGTCCGGGGAGGGCCGCCCCAGCAAGACCTCGACCACCTCGCCGGGGGCCGTGAACGACTCCCCGACCGACAGGTACGCCACGCAGACGGCGGCCAGCAGCACGGCCAGCCCGGCCGCGACCGCTGCGGCGCGGCGGTGCAGCAGGAAGGACCCCCGCCCGGCGCGCAGCAGCGCGTACCCCGCGGGGACCACGGAGGCTGCGGCGCTCACGCGGTCACCGCCTTCCGCCGCACCAGCGTGACCAGGAACGGCACCCCGATCAGCGCCGTCATCACCCCGGCCGGCACCTCGCCCGGCGGCACCACGACCCGCCCGATCACATCGGCGACCAGCAGCATCACCGGCCCGATCAGCGCGGCCATCGGCAGCACCCAGCGGTGGTCTCCGCCGACCACGGCCCGTGCGATGTGCGGCACCGCGAGCCCGATGAAGGCGATCGGCCCGGCCGCCGCGACGCCGGCGCCGGTCAGCACGGTGGCTCCGAGACCGCCGAGGACCCGTACGAGTGCGACGTTCTGCCCGAGCCCCGTCGCCACGTCCTCGCCGAGCGCGAGCGCGTCCAGGCCGCGTGCCACGAACACCACCAAGACCGCCCCGAACAGCAGGAACGGCCAGATCCGGCGGACCACCTCGAAGTCCCGGCCGGCCACGGAGCCGACCTGCCAGAACCGGAACTCGTCCAGCGTCGACGCCTTCGTCGTCAGCACGGCCATCGTCACCGACACCAGCAGCGCGTTGATGGCGGCTCCGCCCAGCGCCAGCTTCACCGGGGTCGCGCCCCCGCGCCCGCCGGCGGCGACCGCGTACACCGCGACCGCGGCGACCGCCGCCCCGGCGAAGGCGAACCACACGTACCCGGTCAGCGTGTGCACCCCGGCGAAGGAGATGGCGCAGACGACGGCGACCCCGGCTCCCTGGCTGATGCCCAGGATGCCGGGGTCGGCTATCGGATTGCGGGTGATGCCCTGGAGCGCGGTACCCGCGAGGGCGAGGGCCGCGCCGACCATCAGGGCCGTCAGGGTGCGCGGGACGCGCAGCGTGCGGACCACCTCGGCGTCGGGTCCGCCCGCGTCCCGCAGGATCGCGTCGAACACGTCGCCGGGAGGTATGGAGCGGGCGCCGACGGCGAGGCTCAGGAGCACGGCGCACACCAGCGCGGCGCACCCGGCCGCGGTCCACGCGATGCGACGGGCCGTCAGAGCACGCGTGACGGGGGTCGCGCGCGGGACGGAGGCCACGGGGACGGGCGCTGACATGTCACCAAATTTCACTGTCCGGTAAGGCGAGGCTAAGTCTACGTTCCCGCCCGTCCGCCCCGGCTCGGCACAATGGGGGCATGAGTTCCGAGACCCCCGCCGTGCCCGCCCCGTCCGCCCAGCTGACGGTCGGCTTCGACCTCGACATGACCCTCATCGATTCGCGCCCCGGCATCAAGGCCGCCTACCAGGCGCTTTCCGCCGAGACGGGTACGTTCATCGATGCCGACGAGGCGGTCACGCGGCTCGGTCCGCCGCTGGACGAGGAGCTCGCGTACTGGTTCCCGGAGGCGGAGATCCCGGCCATGGCCGAGCGCTACCGGGAGATCTATCCCACACACGCCATCGAGCCGACCCCGGCGATGCCCGGCGCCCGCGAGGCGATCGAGGCCGTCCGGGCGCTCGGCGGCCGTGCGATCGTCGTCACGGCCAAGCACGAGCCCAACGCCCGGCTGCACCTCGCGCACCTCGGCATCGAGCCGGACGCGGTGATCGGCTGGCTGTGGGCGGAGGCCAAGGCGGGCGCGCTGCGCGAGTACGGCGCGCAGGTCTACGTCGGCGACCACGTCGGCGACGTACGCGGGGCCCGTACGGCCGGCGCGCTCTCGGTGGCGGTGCCGACCGGGCCGTGCCCCGAACCGGAACTGCGCGAGGCGGGCGCCGACGTGGTGCTGCCGGACCTCACGGCGCTGCCGCAGTGGCTCGCGGAGTACGTCCGCGCGCAGGCGGCCTGACCCGAACGCCAGGCCCGACCCGAACGCCAGGCCCACCCGGACGCCAGGCCCACCCGAACGCCAGGCCCGACCCGAACGCCAGGCCCACCCGGACGCCAGGCCCGACCCGGAGGTCGGACCTGACGGTGGGTCAGGCCTGCGAGGCGCGGGCCGCCCGGCGCTGGGCCGCCGCCGAGCGCAGCACGCCCGCCGCCGAGATCAGGAAGCCGACGCCCATCAGCATGCACACCGCCCACGCGGACGGCGGGAACGGCTCGATGTCCAGGAAGAGCGGGGCCATCGTCACGAGGGTCGCCACGGCGCCCGCGATGAACACGATGCCACCGGCGCGCACCAGGCCGTCGCCCGGCCGCGCTTCGTCGGGATGAGGAGTAACAGTCACCTCACCAGGGTAGTTCCCTGGCCGAAGCAGCCGACAGCGCAGCCGATCGCGAAGAGCCGGCGAAGGACCGGGGAACGTCTTGTCTCCTGTCCATCGCCCACTAGCCTGGATACGGCGGGTCACCATGACCCGCTGCGCTGTTGTCCGGACCCGCCGAGCGGCGTCCCGGACCCCGACGAGCACAAGGACAGAGGACGGACGTGCCTACCGGCAAGGTCAAGTGGTTCAACAGTGAGAAGGGCTTCGGCTTTCTCTCCCGCGACGACGGCGGTGACGTCTTCGTCCACTCGTCGGTGCTCCCGGCCGGGGTCGACGCACTCAAGCCCGGCCAGCGCGTCGAGTTCGGCGTCGTCGCCGGACAGCGCGGTGACCAGGCGCTTTCCGTGACGGTGCTGGACCCGGCGCCCTCGGTCGCGGCCGCTCAGCGCCGCAAGCCGGACGAGCTGGCCTCGATCGTGCAGGACCTCACGACGCTGCTGGAGAACATCACTCCGATGCTGGAGCGCGGCCGCTACCCCGACAAGGTGCACGGCACGAAGATCGCCGGCCTGCTGCGCGCGGTGGCCGACCAGCTCGACGTCTGAGTCCGTACCGAGCCCGTACGCACGACGGTGCCCCGGCCCTCGAAAGAGGGCCGGGGCACCGTCGTACACACGTCGTGCGCAGCCGAAAAACGACTACGGGAATTCCAGCGCGCCCGCCGCGATGGCCGGTACCAGACCCTCCGCCGCGGCCCGCGTCAACAGCCCGCGCACCGCGGCGTACCCGGCGTCGCCCAGGTCGGCGGTGAACTCGTTGACGTACAGCCCGATGTGCTGGTCGGCGACGGCCGGGTCCAGCTCCTGCGCGTGGGCGCGCACGTACGGGCGGGAAGCCTCCGGGTCGTCCCAGGCCATCCGGACCGACGTACGGGCCGACGCGGCCAGCGCGCGCAGGGTCTCGGCGCCCAGCGAGCGCTTCGCGATGATCGCGCCGAGCGGGATCGGCAGGCCGGTCGTGGACTCCCAGTGCTCGCCCATGTCGGCGAGGCGGTGCAGCCCGTAGTCCTGGTACGTGAACCGGGCCTCGTGGATGACCAGTCCGGCGTCGACCCGGCCGTCGCGGACCGCCGGCATGATCTCGTGGAACGGCAGGACGACGACCTTGCCGACGCCCTCCGGCAGCACGTCCGCGGCCCACAGCCGGAACAGCAGGTAGGCGGTGGAGCGTTCGCTGGGCACGGCGACGGTCTTGCCGGTCAGGTCCAGTCCCGGCTCCCGCGTCAGCACGAGCGGCCCGCAGCCGCGCCCGAGCGCCCCGCCGCACGGCAGCAGCGCGTACTCCTCCAGCACCCACGGCAGCACGGCGTAGGACACCTTCAGCACGTCCAGCTCGCCGCGCTCGGCCATGCCGTTGGTGATGTCGATGTCCGCGAAGGTGACGTCGAGGGCGGGCGCCCCCGGGATCCGGCCGTGCGCCCAGGCGTCGAAGACGAACGTGTCGTTCGGGCACGGCGAATAGGCGATGGCGAGCGGTCCGGCGGGTGCTGCGGCGGGTGCTCCGGCGGGCCGGTCAGCGGTGCTCATGGCGTTCTCCCCAGGTGACGAGTACGGGCCCCAGGGCGTGGAATCCGGCGGTGAGCGCGGCCAGCGCGTCCCCGATCCGCCAGGCGTCGCGGTCGCGGGGGCCGACGGCGTTGGACACGGCGCGGATCTCCAGTACGGGCAGCCCGTGCGCGGCGGCCGCCTCCGCGACCCCGAAGCCCTCCATGGCCTCGGCCCCGGCCAGCGGATGCCGGGAGGCGAGCCGGGCCGCGCCCTCGGCGGTGCCGGTGACGGTGGAGACGGTCAGCACGGGCGCGAGCAGCGCCCCGGTGGCCTCGGCGGCGCGGGCGGCGAGCTCGGAGGGCGGGAGGTGCACGCTGTGCCCGAAGCCCAGTTCCTGTACGGCGAGGAAGCCTTCGGGGGTCTCGGCCCCCAGATCGGCGGCGACGAGGGCGTCGGCGACCACGAGGGAGCCGACCGGGGCGGCGGGCGCGAACCCGCCGCCGATGCCGGCGGAGACGACGAGGGAGTACTCGGCCAGCGCGAGCGCGGTGGCCGTGGCGGCCGCGGCGGCGGCCGGACCCACCCCGCCGACGAGCACGTCGGCGGCGAGGCCGGGCAGGTCCCGCCGGGAGAGGAGGTACCCCCCGGGCAGGGTGCGCGGTTCGGGCGTCACCGGGTCCGGATGAGGGGTGAGACCGGCGGCGACGGAGTCTGCCTCCGCCGCCACCGCGGTCACGATGAGCGCGCGCACCGTCGGTACGTGACTACTTGAGCTTGACGTTGTAGGCCCAGACGGCGAGCGGCTTGCCGTCCTCGCCGACCTGGACGATGTTCAGCTTCTTGGAGGCCGGGGCCTCGCCCTGGCCGCCGGTGGCGAAGATGTCGGCGCCGGGGAAGCTGCGGTAGGTGTTGGAGGAGGGCTCGGTGATCGGCTGGCCGTCCAGGACCGCCTGCCACCGCTTGCCGTCCTCGACGACTTCCGGCTCGACGCCGAGACGCAGGGTGTCCCCGCGGGCGTAGTCGATGGTCTTGGCGTCCTTCATGTCGGTGAGGCACTCCTGGACCTTGTCCATGGAGAGCTCCTTGGCATCGGAGCAGACGGCCTCGGTGGACACCGACGACGAGCCGACCGTCACGGTCGCCAGCGGCGTCGGCTTGTCGCAGGCGGAGAGGAGGAGGAGGCCGGCGGACACGGCTCCGAGGGCCGCGACGCTGCGGCGGCCCCTACCCGAGAAAAGCGGTGCGGTCATGAGCCGAAGGCTATCGGGCCACCCCGCTCTGCCGCCGCACGGGGGTGTCCGTGGCCTGCCGCGCCGCGCGCGGCCGTCCCGCGAGGGCCGATTTGGCCCCGCTTTGAGCCGAAAGACGCGGCCTAAGCCACTCGGGGGCGTGGAGAACCCGGATGGTGGTGGCCGGGGGCGCAGAGGCGGCCGCGTATGGCCATCGTGGTGCCCGCCGCGACGATCGCCGAGGCCACGGCCATGCCCAGCACGCCGTTCAGCGGCAGTACGATCCCGATCGCGCCGCCCAGTACCCACGCCACCTGGAGCAGCGTCTCCGAACGGGCGAACGCGGAGTTCCGTACGGCCTCCGGCACGTCCCGCTGGATCATCGCGTCCAGCGACAGCTTCGCCAGCGCCTGGCAGAAGCCGGCCGTGGCCGCCAGCACGGCCATGAACAGCCCGCTGAAGAACACCGCCGACAGGATCGCGATCCCCAAGGTCACCGACAGCACCGACGCGATGATCGTCTCCGGGGCCCGTGCCCGCAGCCACGCGCCCACCGCCGTCCCGCAGGCGTTCCCGACGCCCGCCGCGACGCCCACGATGCCCAGCGAGACGGCCGCGCTCTGCCCGGCGAGCGGGTGCTCGCGCAGCAGGAACGCCAGGAAGAAGATCAGGAACCCGGACAGCGCGCGCATCGAGGCGTTGGCCAGCAGGCCGCACAGCACCGACGGGCTCACCGTGCGCAGGCCCGGCTTGCGCGAATGCGGCTCGTGCGTGGAGAGCCGGGCCCGCCGCTCGCCCTTGGCCTCGTCCACCTTGGGCGGCAGCGAGAGCGCCGCGAACGTGCCCCACACGAAGATGGCGCAGGCCCCGTACAGCGGCCACGGCGGCCCGATGGTGTGCAGTCCGGCCGCGACGGGCGCCGCCGCGCCCGTCGCGAGCAGGCCGGCCAGCGTCACCCGGGAGTTCGCCTTGACGAGTGAGAATTTCGGCGGGAGCAGCCGCGGCACCACCGCGCTGCGCACCACCCCGTACGCCTTGGACGCGACCAGCACGCCCAGCGCCGCCGGGTAGAGCTCCAGTCCGCCCGTGGCCACCGCTCCCGACATCATCACCGCGAGCAGCGCCCGCGAGAGCATCGCCACGGCCATCGCGGCCCGCCGGCCGTGCGGCAGCCGGTCCAGCGCCGGACCGATGACCGGGGCCAGCAGGGTGAAGGGGGCCATCGTGATCGCCAGGTACAGCGCGACGCGTCCGCGTGCCTCGTCCGTGGGTACCGAGAAGAACACCGTCGAGGCCAGCGCCACCGTGATCATCACATCGCCGGCGCCGTTGATCGCGTGCAGCTCGATCAGCTTGCCGAGACCCGATTCGCCGGCCCCGTGCGCGTGCGTGGCCCGCCGGATCCCGCGCGCCGTACCGGTGAAAGGGCGCCGCAGGGCACGCCCGACGGCCCGGCCGGCCCGCCTGGCCGGTCCCGAGCCGTCGCGGGACGACCGTACGGGTGCCACATCCGCCATAGTGCCCCACGGACCCCTCCCGGTCCCGTCCCGGCGCGTTACGGGCGCCCGTCGGATCGCCGTCGGGCGGGCGTCGGGGGGTCGTGGGAGGGATGTCGGAACGCGCTCTCGTCCGCGAATCGGACCTTGCATGTGGGCCCAAGGCTTCGGAGGAGGTAGCGTGCGTAGCGCGCCACCGGCGGTTGCTCTCGGCCGCGCGCCTCTTCGCGATCCCGCAGAATGGATTGCAGGTAGGTGCGCCCGAGGCCGATCGGGCGCGGACGTCGACGCGGCCCTCTGGTCCGCTCCGCCCGCGCCACGTACGGACAGGACCGACGGGTCGTTCAGGACGACAGTACGGACGGCGCACTCGTGAGACGGCGTAGGAGAGAACGAGACCTGTGAGTGCTGCGACGACGCGAAGCCGTACCCCCGACCGCCTGTGCGCCGAGGCGGTAGACCTCGCCCGCACGGCGGCCGAGGAAGCCGCCGCTCCCTCCGTGGTGGGTGAGCACGTCTCCGTCGTGGCGGAGGGCGACCGGGTCGTCACGCACTTCTTCGAGTGCAAGGACCCCGGCTACCGGGGTTGGCGCTGGGCCGTCACCGTCACGCGCGCCTCCCGCGCCAAGAACGTCACCCTCGACGAAACGGTGCTCCTTCCCGGCGAGGACGCGCTGCTCGCACCCGAGTGGGTGCCGTGGAGCGAGCGGCTGCGCCCGGGCGACATGGGCCCCGGCGACCTGCTGCCCACCGACGCCGAGGACCTGCGGCTGGAGCAGGGCTGGTCCGGCGAGGACGCGCCGCCGCCGAACTCGGTCGTCTCCACCGAGATGGCCGAACTGGTCGAGGCCGAGGACGCCGACGTCACCGACCGCGCCGTGGTCCCCGTACGGGGCTCCATCACCTCCGTCGCGGAGGAGCTCGGCATGCGGCGGGCCCGGGTCCTGTCCCGGTACGGGCTGCACAGCGCGGCGGACCGCTGGGACGAGTCCTTCGGCGCCAAGACCCCGATGGCGCAGGCGGCGCCCGCCTCCTGCGTCTCCTGCGGGTTCCTCGTCGCCATCGGCGGCTCGCTCGGCCAGGCCTTCGGCGTCTGCGCCAACGAGTTCGGCCCGGCCGACGGGCACCTCGTCTCGCTCTCGTACGGCTGCGGCGGCCACTCGGAGGCCGCGGTCATGCCCAAGCCGCTGCGGCCGGCGCCGCCGGTCCTCGACTCGATGGCCACGGACGAGTTCCCGCTGCGTCCGGCCGCGGACACGGGCTCGGTCCCCTCGGCGGACCTCCCGGCCGCGGACCTCGGCCACTCGTAAAGCCGCACCGGCCCCGGTGCCGCGGCGTACCCTCGCCCCATGGGGGAAGACGGCATGATCGGGCTGGACGGCCGGGTGACCGGCACGGTGGGCCCCGGACTCGTGGGCGAGGTCATCGTCCGCATCCGGGGCGGCGCGGAGCACTTCCTCGCCCATCCGGCGCACGGGACGGGCCGGCTGCCGGTCGGCACGGTCGTGACGGTCGTCGAGTACCTGCCGCCGCGCACGGTGTACGTGATGGCGGCGTACGACAACTGAGGCCCGGCGCCACCTGCGCGGATGTGCTTCGTATCAAGATGGCGACAAGAATCCGCAGGCGTCTTCTTAACGGCCCGGCACAGGAGCACACTCGCCCTCGTCAGTGTCGAACGGCACTGCGATAAGGGGGCGTTGCCGATGGCTATCGGCGTCGTGGCGGGAATCGTTCTCGCCGCAATCCTGGCTTTGATCGGCCTGTTCAAGCTCATGTGGCGGGTGGCCGAACCGAACGAGGCACTCGTCATCTCCGGCTCCACCCACCGCACCGAGGGCATCGGCGAGGGCATGGGGTTCCGGATCGTCACCGGGCGCGGAACCCTGGTGGTCCCCGGCGTCCAGGCGGTGCGCAAGCTGTCGCTGGACCTCAACGAGACCCAGCTGAACGTGGACTGCGTGACCCACCAGGGCATCCCGCTGCGGGTGAAGGGCGTCGTGATCTTCAAGATCGGCGACGACCTCGTGTCCATCGCGAACGCGGCGCGCCGCTTCCTGGACCAGCAGAAGATGATGCCCGAGCGCGTGCACATCGTCTTCGCGGGCCATCTGCGGTCCATCGTGGGCGGGTTGACGGTCGAGGACATGATCCGCGACCGGGAGAAGCTCACCGGGCAGACCCGGGCGGCCTGCGGTACGGAGATGGAGAAGCTCGGCCTCATCGTCGACTCGCTCCAGATCCACGAGATCGAGGACCCGACCGGCTACATCAAGAACCTGGCGATGCCGCACGCGGCCGCCGTCCAGCGGGACGCACGCATCGCGCAGGCAGAGGCGAACCGTCTGGCCACCGAGGCCGAGCAGACCGCCTTCGCGCGGATGGCGGAGGCCACCCGCGACAGCGAGATCCTCCAGGCCGGCTACCAGGCCGAGCGCGACAAGGCCGCGGCGACCGCGCGCCAGGCGGGCCCGCTCTCGGAGGCGGCGGCCCGCCAGGAGGTCGTCGTACAGGAGACCCGGGTCGCCGAGCTCGAAGCGCACCGGCGCGAGCAGCAGCTCCAGGCGGACGTGCGCAAGCCCGCGGACGCGGCGGCGTACGAGACCCGCACCCGCGCCGAGGCCGAGCGCGACGCCCGCATCTCGGCGGCGCAGGCCAAGGCCAAGGAGACCGAGCTGGCGGCCGGGGCCGAGGCCACCCGCGTGACCACGGCGGCGACCGCGGACGCGGCCGCCACCGAGGCCCGTGGTCTGGCGGCGGCGAAGGCCACCCGGGCGACAGGTGAGGCCGAGGCGGCCGCCACCCAGGCGAAGGGCCTCGCGGTCGCGGCGTCGGCGAAGGCCAAGGGCCTCGCCGAGGCCGACGCGATCAAGGCGCGGGCCGCCGCACTCGCCGAGAACCAGGAGGCGGTCGTCGCCCAGCAGCTCGCCGAGAACTGGCCGGCGATCGTGGAGGCGGGCGCGGGTGCCTTCGGCAACGTGGAGCACATGGTGCTCCTGAACGGCGCCGAGGGAATGTCGGAGATGTTCGCCAAGGCGCTGACCATGGGCGGTACGGGCCTCGGCCTGGCCCGTCAGCTGCTCTCGTCGATGTCCCAGCCGGACGCCCGGCCGGCCGCGCCGGACACCACCGCGGTGAACGGCAAGACGGCATCCGCCTCGCACCAGATCCCGATCGCGGACGCGTGATCCGCCCGGGCGCGAGCCTGACCCGCGGTCCGGGTTAGGCTCGCGCCCATGAGGCTGTTCGCCGCGGTGATGCCGCCCCAGGAAGCGGTCGACGAGCTGCGCCGGGCCGTGGCCCCGGTGCGGGACGACCGGCTGCGCTGGACGGGGGAGGCGGGCTGGCACTTCACCCTCGCCTTCATGGGCGAGGTGCGCGACGAGCTCCTGCCGGACCTGCACGCCCGCCTCGCCCGCGCCGCCCACCGCACCGAACCCTTCGGCCTGCGCATCCACGGCTCCGGACACTTCGGCGACCGCGCCCTGTGGGCCGGCGCGGCCGGCGGGATCGACCCGATGCGGATGCTCGCCGAGCGCGCCGACGCCGCCGCCCGGCGGGCCGGGGTGCCGATGGAGCACCACCGCCGCTACACCCCCCACCTCACCCTGGCCCGCAGCCGCACCGGCGCCGACCTGAGCCCCTACGCAGAGGCCCTGGCGGGCTTCGAGGGCACGCCCTGGCGGGTCGGGGAGCTCAGCCTGGTCCGCAGCAACCTCCCGACCGCCGGGGTCCCCGGGGAGCAGCCCCGCTACGAGGTGGTCGAGGCCTGGCCCCTGGCCGCCTGACCCTCGTACGGGAACCGGCGCGGCCCGCGTTACGCTCGACGGGTGGATCCCAAGACCCGAAACCGTGTGATGGCCGGTGTACTCGTGCTGATGTTCGTCGTAGTGGCCGTGGCAGCCGCCGTGGGCCAGTAGCCCGGCCCGGACGGCGACCGCCCGCGCGGACCCTTGCTTCGAGTGGACTCCAGGCAGTTGGCTTGGTGCCCATGAAGTACACACAGCTCGGACGCACCGGACTCAAGGTCAGCCGACTCGTCCTCGGCACGATGAACTTCGGTCCGCAGACAGACGAACCCACCAGCCACTCGATCATGGATGCCGCGCTCGGCGCGGGCCTGAACTTCTTCGACACCGCCAACGTCTACGGCTGGGGCGAGAACAAGGGCCGCACCGAGGAGATCCTCGGCACCTGGTTCGCCCAGGGCGGCGGCCGGCGGGACAAGACCGTGCTGGCCACCAAGGTGTACGCGAACATGGCCGGCGAGGGCGAGCCGTGGCCCAACTACGACCGGCTTTCGGCGCTGAACATCCGCCGGGCCGTCGAGGCCAGCCTCAAGCGGCTCCAGACGGACTACATCGACCTCTACCAGTTCCACCACGTCGACCGCCGCACTCCGTTCGAGGAGATCTGGCAGGCCGTCGACGTGCTGATCCAGCAGGGGAAGATCCTCTACGCGGGCTCCTCCAACTTCCCCGGCTACAAGATCGCCCAAGCCAACGAGACGGCCGCCCGGCGCGGCTCTTTCGGCCTGGTCAGCGAGCAGTGCCTGTACAACCTCGCCGAGCGGCGCGCCGAGATGGAGATCGTCCCGGCGGCGCAGGAGTACGGGCTCGGCGTGATCCCGTGGTCCCCGCTGCACGGCGGGCTGCTGGGCGGGGTCATCAAGAAGGAGGTCGAGGGCGGCCGCCGCGCCTCCGGGCGCTCCGCGGACGCCCTGGCCAACAGCTCCGTAAGGGCCCAGGTGCAGGCGTACGAGGACCTGCTCGACAAGCACGGCCTGGAGCCCGGCGAGACCGCCCTGGCGTGGCTGCTGACCCGCCCCGGGGTGACGGGGCCGATCGTCGGTCCCCGGACGGCGGAGCAGCTGGAGAGCGCCCTGCGGGCGCTGGAGCTGGAGCTGTCGCAGGAGGTGCTCTCCGGCCTGGACGAGATCTTCCCCGGCCCGGGGGCCTCGCCGGAGGCCTTCGCCTGGTGAGCCGGTAGTCCCCGGCCGGGGCGACGGCGCGACCGGTCCGCGCCCCGGCGCGGGGCGCGGGCCGGGACGCGGATCAGTCGCGGGGGAACTCGGAGGTGTCGAGGACCAGGCCCACCGGCGTGTCCGTGAGGTCGATCTCGTCCCCGAAGGCGATCTTCGTCTCGGTGGCGTAGTCCCCGTCCTTGGGCTGGGTGTAGAGCAGGGAGCGGCGGACGTACGGGTCGACGATGAGGTACGCGGGCACTTCGGCGGCGGCGTACGCGGCCTTCTTGGGGCCGTAGTCGTTCGCCGCGGTGCCCTTGGAGATCACCTCGGCGACGAATTCCACGTCCTCGTGGCGCCAGTGAGCCGCGTCGTCCTTCGTGGCATCCGTACTGAGCAACGCGACGTCAGGGGCGAACCCGTTCAGCCGGCCGGGGAAATCGATGCGCACGTCTGACAGGGCTTTGACTCCCATGCCGAACTCGTCTTCCAGTGCACGGACGATCCTACGGATGATCTCCCAGTGCGTGTCCCGCTGCGGCGACATGTAGACGGTCCCCTCGACGATCTCGACCTTCAATCCCTCGGGGACGGGCTCAAGCGCCTCGAACATGTCGTCCAAGGCCTGCTCGCTGCTGATGTCGGCCATCTCGATCCTGTCGGTCTCTACGACGGTCATCGTGGCGCTCCTCCCCGCTGCCTCGCAGTCGCGGGCAGCCGCGTAGTACAACGATACGCACGGAGGCCCGGTCACGGCGGGAACGCCGGATGTGGCCCTACGGGGTGTCAGGGCCTGCGGTAGGGGCCGCCGATGCCCCACGCCTGGTGCAGGACCGCGGCGAACTCCCCGGCCAGGCGGTGCTCGCCGGAGGCGTTGGGGTGGGTGCCGTCGTACGTGTCGTGCGCGATCTCGTACGAGGCCGGGCGCGCGGCCAGCAGGATCGGCGAGGCGTCGGTCGACAGGTCGGCGACCGCCTTCGCGAGGAGCTCGTTGAACCGGGCCACCTCGGCCGCGAACGGCGCGTCCGAATCGGCCCGGACGTTCGGGATGACCGGGAGCAGCACCATCCGGATGCCGGGGCGGGCGGCGCGGGCCTCCGCGATGAAGCGGCGGGCGTTGGCGGCGGTCTCCTCGGCGGCGGTGTAGAAGCCGAGGTCGATCAGGCCGAGGGAGACGAGCAGGACGTCGGGCTCGCCGGAGCGGACGGCGGAGCCGATGAGGGGGGCCATGTGCTGCCAGCCCTCGCCCCAGCCGGCGAGGTGGCGCCGGGAGTCCTCGGGGAAGCCGGGGTCGGCGTACGCGTGGCTGACCGGCTCGCCCGCGCCGGTGTCGAAGAGCGCGGTGCGCGGGCCCACGATCTCGTGCGGGCCGCCCGGGACGGCACTCAGGTGCTGCCACATGCGGTAGCGCCAGGTGTAGTCGCCGGCGCGTCCGATGGTCATGGAATCACCGACGAACATGAAACGCATCCGGTCATCATCGCGGATCACGCGCCGGGAGCCCCTGTGATGCCGGACACGCGGGACGCCCTGGCACGCTTGGGGCATGCGCCTGCTGCCGTTGACCGCCGTCATTGCCCTTGCCGTGCTGCCGGGTTCGGCCGCGGCCGCCGCCGAGTCCTCGGGGGCGGCGCCCGCCTCGGGATCCCCCGGCGCCTCCGGGTTCACGATCACCGATCCGCGGATCAAGGAGTCGAGCGGGCTGGCGGCGAGCCGGATCCACCCGGGCGTCTACTGGACGCACAACGACAGCGATGACGGCCCCTACGTGTACGCGGTGGACTCGGCGACCGGCAAGACCGTGGCCCGGGTGACGCTGACCGGGATCGGGACCCCGCGCGACGTCGAGGCGATCTCGCTGGGCCCGGACGGGCAGCTGTACGTCGGCGACATCGGCGACAACCTGAACGGGACCTGGGACCACGTCTGGATCTACCGCTTCCCGGAGCCGAAGCAGCTGGCCGACGTCACGGTCGAGGCCGAGCAGTTCACGGTGAAGTACGCGGACGGGGCGCGCAACGCGGAGGCGCTGATGGTGCATCCGGTGACGGGCCGGGTCTACATCGCGAGCAAGAGCGAGGACAAGGGCGGGCTGTACGAGGGGCCGCAGAAGCTGTCGGCTTCGGGGACGAACGTGTTCCGGCGGGTCGCGGACCTGCCGTGGGTGACGGACGGTGCCTTCTCGCCGGACGGCGGCCGGCTCACGCTGCGCGGCTACTTCTTCGCGAAGACCTATCCGTGGAAGGACGGGAAGCCGCAGGGCGAGGGCGAGCGGGTGGACGCGCCGTGGCAGGGGCAGGCCGAGTCGGTGACGTACTCGGCGGACGGCGGGACGCTGCTGTTCGGATCGGAGGGGGAGTCGAGCCGGGTGGTGGCGGTCGCGGTGAAGCCGGGGGCGGCCTCCGGCGGCCCGGCGTCCCCCGTTCCCGGGAAGCCGGGCGCGACCCCGGCTCCCGGTGCCCCCGGCCCCGCGGGGGAGCAGGGCGGGGGCGGCTTCACCAAGGGCGCGGCCGTCCTGGCCGTGGGCACGGCCCTGGTCTTCGGCGCCAAGCGGCTCTTGCGCCGCAAGCCGCGCGACTGACGACCGCGACCGACGGCTGCGACCGACGACGGGGCCTCAGGCCGCCGTGACCAGCTCGCGGGGGCGCAGCGAGGGGACGAACGTGACCCCGCGTCGGCTCACGCTGAGCCGGAGGTTGCCGACCCGGGACAGGACCACCGCGATGGTCGCGGCCGCGACCAGGGAGACGAGGCCGCCCGCGGCCATGCCGATCCGGGCCCCGTACGTGTCCGTCACCCAGCCGACGACCGGGGCGCCGACCGGGGTGCCGCCGGTGAACACCATCATGTAGAGCGCCATCACCCGGCCCCGCATCTCGGGGTCGGTGGCCATCTGGACGCTCGCGTTCGCGGTGACGTTGACCGTCAGACCGAACATCCCGATCGGCACCAGCAGCGCCGCGAACAGCCAGAACCCGGGCGCGAAGGCCGTCACGACCTCCAGCGCGGAGAACAGCGCCGCCGCCGCGACCAGCAGCCGCAGCCGGGAGTGCCCGCGCCGGGCGGCCAGCAGCGCACCCGCCAGGGAGCCCACCGCGATCAGCGTGTTGAAGAGCCCGTACGTGCCCGCGTCCCCGTGGAACACGTCGCTGACGAAGGCCGACAGCCAGATCGGGAAGTTGAACCCGAACGTGCCGATGAAGCCGACCAGCACGATCGGCCAGATCAGCTCGGGCCGGCCGGCGACGTACCGCAGGCCCTCCCGCAGCTGGCCCTTGGCGCGCGGCCGCGTCTCCACCGGGTGCAGTTCACGCGCGTGCATCAGCAGCAGGCCGGCGACCGGCGCGGCGAAGGACAGCCCGTTCAGCAGGAAGGCCCAGCCGACGCCGACGGCGGTGATCAGCACACCGGCGATCGCCGGACCGACCAGCCGCGCGGACTGGAAGTTCGCCGAGTTCAGGCTGACGGCATTGGCGAGCTGCTCCTTGCCGACCATCTCGGACACGAAGATCTGCCGCGCGGGGTTGTCCACGACGGTGACGAGGCCGAGCAGGAAGGCCGCGAGGTACACGTGCCAGACCTGTACGTGTCCGGCGAGGGTGAGTGCGGCGAGGGCGACGCCGGTCAGGCCCATCAGGGTCTGGGTCGCGATCAGCAGCGGCCGCTTGGGCAGCCGGTCCGCGAGTACGCCTCCGTAGAGGCCGAACAGCATCATCGGCAGGAACTGCAGCGCGATCGTGATGCCGACCGCGGAGGCGGAGCCGGTCAGGGACAGGACCAGCCAGTCCTGGGCGATGCGCTGCATCCAGGTGCCGGTGTTGGACACCGCCTGCCCCATGGCGAAGAGCCGGTAGTTCCGGATCTTCAGCGAGCTGAACATCGAGTTGTTCTTGCCTGTGGAGCGTGTGGAGCGTGTGGAGCTTGTGGAGCGCGCCGGGCGCCCGGTGGTAGTGGTGGATGTATGGCCGGGTGCGGAGTCTGCTCCGGTTCCCGTACTCAAAAGCGTTCGCCTCCTGGCGTCGTCCGTTACAAGTGCGCGAGCTTCTCCAGGACGGGCGCGGCCTCGCGGAGCTTGGCCCATTCGTCCTCGGTGAGCTCGGCCGCGAGCCCGGCCAGGAAGGCGTTCCGCTTGCGACGGCTCTCTTCGAGCATCGCTTCGGCCTCCTCGGTCTGGGTGACCACCTTCTGGCGGCGGTCGTCCGGGTGCGGCTGCAGCCTGACCAGTCCCTTGGCCTCCAGCAGCGCGACGATGCGTGTCATCGACGGCGGCTGGACGTGTTCGCGCCGGGCCAGCTCACCGGGGGTGGCCTGGCCGCACCGGGCGAGGGTGCCGAGGACCGACATCTCGGTCGGGCTCAGCGATTCGTCGACGCGCTGGTGCTTGAGGCGCCGGCCCAGCCGCATGACGGCGGAGCGGAGGTCGTTCACGGCGGCAGCGTCGTCGCCATGGGTAAGGTCGAGCATCTCTTTAGACTACCTCATTACTCTCTCTAAAGAATGCCATTGAAGCGTGTCACTCGTACGGGTGAGTCCGCAGTGGAAAGCGACACGCGTCCACGTCCTGTGCCACGACTCTTTCGGCATGGGGACACACGTGCTGAGCATGCGCATAGACGGGGAGCTGCTCGACCGCCTCCGGACTCATGCGGCGAAACGCGGAATGAGCGTCCAGGACTACGTGGTCCGGACGCTCATTCGCGATGACTTCGACGAGCGCTTCAAGGCTGCCGTCGACGAGACGGACAAGTTCTACGGGCTCACGTGAGCCCGTGAACGCTTACGTGAGGCCGAGGGCCGGCATCGCGTAGTAGAAGACGAACACCGCCGACACGACGTACATGGCCGCCGGGACCTCGCGGCCCCGGCCGGTCGCCAGCCGCAGCACGCAGAAGGCGATGAAGCCGAAGCCGATGCCGTTGGTGATCGAGTACGTGAACGGCATCATCACCATGGCCAGGAAGGCCGGGACGGCGATGGTGAAGTCGCTCCAGTCGATGTCCCTGACGGAGCCCGCCAGGATCAGGAAGCCGACCGCCACGAGGGCGGGGGTGGCCGCCTGGGACGGGACCATGGTGGCGAGCGGGGTCAGGAACAGCGCCACGGTGAAGAGGCCGCCGGTCACGACGTTCGCGAGGCCCGTACGGGCGCCCTCGCCGACGCCGGCCGTGGACTCCACGAAGCAGGTGGTGGCCGAGGACGAGGTGGCGCCGCCGGAGGCGACGGCCAGGCCGTCGATGAGCAGCACCTTGTTGATGCCGGGGAAGTTGCCGTCCTTGTCGATCAGCTTGGCCTCGTCGCCGACGCCGAGGATCGTGCCCATGGCGTCGAAGAAGCAGGACAGCAGCACGGTGAAGACGAACAGGATGCCGGTCAGTACGCCGACCTTGCCGAAGCCGCCGAACAGGCTGACCTGGCCGACGAGCCCGAAGTCGGGCGCGGCCACCGGGTTGCCCGGCCACTCGGGGACGGTCAGGCCCCAGCCCGAGTCGGGCAGTCCGACGATCAGCTGGACGGCGACGGCGACGACGGTCATGACCACGATGGAGATCAGGATCGCGCCGGGCGTCTTGCGGATCAGCAGGGCCAGGGTCAGCAGGACGCCGACGATGAAGATCAGGACCGGCCAGCCGTGCAGGTGGCCGCCGGTGCCGAGGGTGAGCGGCACGGTGGTGTGCGCGGCGTCCGGGATGCGGGTGACGAAGCCGGAGTCGACCAGGCCGATCAGCATGATGAACAGGCCGATGCCGATCGCGATGCCCTTGCGCAGGCCGAGCGGGACGGCGTTCATGACCCGCTCGCGCAGGCCGGTCGCGACCAGCAGCATCACGACGAAGCCGGCCAGGACCACCATGCCCATGGCGTCGGGCCAGCTCATGCGCGGGGCGAGCTGGAGCGCGACGACGGTGTTCACGCCGAGGCCGGCGGCGAGCGCGATCGGGACGTTGCCGATGACGCCCATGAGGAGCGTGGTGAAGGCCGCCGTCAGGACGGTGGCGGTCACGAGCTGCCCGCTGTCGAGCTGGTGGCCGTACATGTCCTTCGCGCTGCCCAGGATGATCGGGTTCAGCACGATGATGTACGCCATCGCGAAGAAGGTGGCGAAGCCGCCGCGGACCTCGCGGGCGACGGTGGAGCCGCGCTCGGAGATCTTGAAGTGGCGGTCCAGGGCGGATCCGCCGCCGGAGGCGGGGTCCGGGAGGGTGGGCGCGGGGGCGGGGGCCGACGTGCTCATGCGGTCCTCTGGTGTCTTCATTGCGGGGGCATTGGGTGATTCATACGAAGAAAATGGGCCATGCCCACACCGTTTCAGTATGAACACATGAACGAAAGCCCGTCCATCTCCGCGCGTAGACCCCGTTTTGGGCCACCTAGACTTGGGGGCATGGCGAAATGGACTGCGAAGCACGAGGCGCCCGCGCCCCTTGAGGGCCCGATCGTCGCGACCGTCACCGGCGGCACGATCCTCTGGTTCGCCATGTTCGTCGTCCAGCTCCCCTTCTACGGGTGGTTCGCCGACCGGGACCTGCTGTGGTGGGTCTGGTGCTGCGCGGCCGGCGGGTTCCTCGGCCTGATCGGCCTCTGGTACGTACGCGGCCGCGATGCCGCGCTCAAGCGCCACGCGGCCGAGCAGGCAGAGCAGGCCGGGCAGGCCGGGCAGGCCGGGCAGGCCGAACGCGACGGGGAGGGCGCCGCCGGCTGAGGGGCGGCGTCGGGGTCCGGGGGGACCAGGGGACGATTCGGGTCATCCCGAAGTCGGATCTTCGGACTTCTCGGCGGGTGAAGCGGTAAAACCCCCTTTACCGTCGATTGCATGACGCAGCGGGCAGAGATCGAACCAGGCGGTCCCGAGCCGGGCAGCGGCGGCGGGCCCGGCGGCGCGGCCATCGACGCGGGAGCCGAGCTCGATCCGGTGCACCCGGTCCGGCCGCCCGCGCCCCGGTTCAAGCCCGCGGGCCTGACCACCGCCGAAGTCGCCGAGCGCGTCGCTCGCGGGGCCGTCAACGACGTGCCCGTCCGCAGCAGCCGCTCCACCGCCGACATCGTCCGCGCCAACGTCTTCACCCGGTTCAACGCCATCATCGGCGTGCTCTGGGTGGTCATGCTCATCGTCGCGCCGCTCCAGGACAGCCTGTTCGGCTACGTGATCATCGCGAACACCGGCATCGGCATCATCCAGGAGATGCGCGCCAAGAAGACCCTCGACGGCCTCGCCGTCATCGGCGAGGCCAAACCCAGTGTGCGCCGCGACGGCCGGACCGCCGAGATCTCCACCTCCGAGATCGTCCTCGACGACGTCATCGAGCTCGGACCCGGCGACAAGGTCGTCGTCGACGGCAAGGTCGGCGAGGCCGAGGGCCTGGAGATCGACGAGTCCCTGCTCACCGGCGAGGCCGACCCCGTCCTGAAGAAGCCCGGCGACCCCGTCATGTCCGGGTCCTTCGTCGTCGCGGGCGGCGGCGCGTTCACCGCCACCAAGGTCGGCCGCGAGGCCTACGCCGCCCAGTTGGCCGAAGAGGCCACCCGCTTCACGCTCGTCCACTCCGAGCTGCGCTCCGGCATCTCCACCATCCTCAAGTACGTCACCTGGATGATGATCCCGACCTCGATCGGCCTGATCATCAGCCAGCTCGTCGTCAAGGACGACAACCTCAAGGACGCCATCGCCCGCACCGTCGGCGGCATCGTCCCGATGATCCCCGAAGGCCTGGTCCTGCTCACCTCCGTCGCCTTCGCGATCGGCGTGATCCGGCTCGGCCGCAAGCAGTGCCTGGTCCAGGAGCTGCCGGCCATCGAGGGCCTCGCCCGCGTCGACGTGGTCTGCCTCGACAAGACCGGAACCCTCACCGAGGGCGGCATGGACGTCACCGAGCTGCGCCCGCTCGGCGGCGCGGAGCCCTCGTACGTCGAGAAGGTGCTCGGCGCGCTCGGCGAATCCGACCCGCGCCCCAACGCCAGCCTCCAGGCGATCATCGACGCCTACCCGGACAGTGCCGAGTGGCGCTGCACCGAGTCCCTGCCCTTCTCCTCCGCCCGCAAGTACAGCGGCGCCAGCTTCAGCGAGGGCGACGGCGAGAACAACACCTGGCTGCTCGGCGCCCCCGACGTGCTGCTGCCGGCCGGCGATCCGGCCCTCGACGAGATCAACGGCCTCAACGAGCAGGGCCTGCGCGTCCTGCTGCTCGCCCGGGCCGCGCGCGAGCTCGACGACGCGGCCGTGGGGACCGGAGCCAAGCCGACCGCCCTGATCGTCCTGGAACAGCGGCTGCGCCCCGACGCCGCCGACACCCTGCGCTACTTCGAGGACCAGAAGGTCCACGCGAAGGTCATCTCCGGCGACAACGCGGTCTCGGTCGGCGCGGTGGCCGGCAAGCTGGGCCTGCCGGGCGCCGAGAACACCGTCGACGCGCGCACGCTGCCCGCCGACCAGGCCGAGATGGCCGAGGTCCTCGACGAGCACGCGGTCTTCGGGCGGGTCACCCCGCAGCAGAAGCGCGACATGGTCGCCGCGCTGCAGTCCAAGGGTCACACGGTGGCGATGACCGGCGACGGCGTCAACGACGTACTGGCCCTCAAGGACGCCGACATCGGCGTGAGCATGGGCTCCGGCTCCGAGGCCACCCGCGCGGTCGCCCAGATCGTCCTGCTGAACAACAGCTTCTCCACCCTCCCGTCGGTGGTCGCCGAGGGGCGCCGGGTCATCGGCAACATCACCCGGGTCGCCACCCTCTTCCTCACGAAGACCGTCTATTCGGTGCTCCTGGCGATCCTGGTGGTCTGCTTCCAGGTCGAGTACCCCTTCCTGCCGCGCCACCTGACGCTGCTGTCCACGCTCACGATCGGCATCCCGGCGTTCTTCCTGGCCCTCGCGCCGAACAAGGAGCGCGCGAAGCCGCACTTCGTGAAGAGGGTGATGCGGTACGCGATCCCGGGCGGTGTGATCGCGGCGGTGGCCACCTTCGTGACGTACCTGGTCGCCCGCCACCACTACACGGGCCCCGAAGCCCTCCAGGCGGAGACGAGCGCGGCGACGCTGACCCTGTTCCTGACCTCGATGTGGGTGCTGGTCATCATCGCCCGCCCCTACACGTGGTGGCGGGTGGCCCTGGTCGGCTCGATGGGCGCGGCCTTCCTGATCGTCCTGGTCGTGCCCTGGCTCCAGACGTTCTTCGAGCTGAAGCTGGTGGGCGCGGAGCTCCCCTGGACCGCGGTGGGCATCGCCGCGGCGGCCTCGGCCCTGATCGAAGTCACCTTCCGGTGGGTCGACCGGAGGTTCCCGGCGTAGGCCCGGGCCCGCCGCTGCCGACGGGCCCGGTACGGGACGGTCAGTCGAACCAGCGGTCGCGGGCCAGTTCGGCCGTGCGGGAGGGGTCCTCCAGGAGGGCGGCCACCTCGAAGCGGCGGGGCCACTGGGCGGCCGACCAGGCCAGGCCCGCCGCCACGCCCTCCAGGGTGGAGGCGTGCAGGGTGCCGTCCGGGGTGCGGCGCCAGTCGAGTTCCACGCCGCCCGCGATCAGCTCCTCGTGCTCCAGGTAGGTCGCCGGGGTCGAGGGGCCCAGCAGGATCCGTACGGACTCGGGGACCTCGTGCTCCTCGCCCGGCGTCGTGACCTCCGCCGGGACCGTCTCCGAGACGCGGCGGACCTGGAGCAGCTCCGCCAGGTCGGCGGCGCGGGCCGGGGCCACCGGCAGCAGCGGGAGCCCCGCCGTGAGCGGCAGCAGGTCCGGGGCGTCCGCGATCAGCGCGTCCGCGGCGTCGACCACGACGACCTCGCCGTCCACCACCGCGCGCAGCTCGTCCGGGAGCGTGACCTGCTCGGGGTCCAGATCGGCCAGGGCCCCGTACAGGGCGTGCAGCTGGCGGTCCGACACCTCGCGGTCCGGGTCGGCGAGGCGGCCCAGGAGTTCGGCGGCTCCGCCGGGTTCGTCCAGCAGCGCCGGCACGGTCGTGCGTACGCCGAGCGCCCGCAGCACCTGCTCGTCCTCGAAGCCCGTCGCGTCCGCCGGGGTGTACAGGCCCGCCAGCAGCGGGTCGCCGCCCGCCGCGCGCAGGCCCGCCGGGCGGCGGCCGTCGAGCACCGGGTGGTCGCGCAGCCACCAGGCGGTGTACGGGCGCACCGACTGCGTGGTGCCGTCCGGCAGCAGCACCCGTACGGGCTGGGTCAGCGCGTCGCGCAGCGGCGGCTGCGCGAGCATGGCCAGGGCCTGCGGCCAGCAGTCGTCGTCGACGAGATCGAGGTCGCGGACCGCGACGAGTTCCGTGGCCACGGGCGGCAGCGGGGTGTCCGGGAGCTGGTCGAGCACGTCCTCGCACCACACGTCCACCGCGTCCAGCAGGCCCGCGTCGTCCGGCTCGGCGAAGTCCCCGTCGCGGGGCTCCAGTTCGTCCGGGTCGAGGACCACGTCGGCGGCGCGGACCAGCTGGAACACGGCCAGCACCCCGCAGGCGGTCAGCGGCTGCGCGCCCCACCGCTCGGCCAGCTCGCCGTCCACGTACGGGACCTCGTCCTCGCGGATCACCGAGGCCAGCGGGGAGCCCGGCAGCAGCAGCTCGCCGGCGGGCGTGAGCTCCCCGTCCTCGTCCGGCAGGGCCAGCGCGCCCAGCCAGGGTTCGTCGCCCGGCGCCAGGTCGGCGTCGCGGACCAGGCGCAGCACCACCTCGGCCAGCTCGTCGGCGTCGAGGGCGTCCTCGTCCCAGATCTCCCCGGCGTCCAGGGAGGCGGCCACCGCCGCCCGCACCTGCGGGGTCGTCAGGACCGCGCGCGGCGTGGCCGGGAGCGCGCCGAGGCGCTCCAGCAGCGGGTGCGCCGCGTCCGGGTGGGCCACCTTCAGCCCCATCCGGGCCAGGTCCTTCGGGGTGTCCGAGTCGGGCAGCAGTACGTGCCGCGGGCCGATCGTGGTCCGCCCGTCGGCCAGCGGCACCGGCAGGCCCGAGAGCCGGTCCGGGTCCACCCCGGCCAGGGTGTCGTACAGCCGGTGCCACCACTGCGGTCCGCGCTCGATGCCGGCGATCCGCTCGATGGCGTCGCCCAGCGGCAGCCGGCCGACGCCCAGAGTGCGCAGCTCGGGGCGGCGCTCCAGCCCGGCGGGGAGCAGCGTCGGCAGCACCTCGGACAGGACCCGTACGGTCTCGGCGCCCGCGCCCTCCACCACCTCGGCCTCGAAGGGGCGCAGGGCGGCCCGCTCCTCGGCGTGCTCGGCGTGCTCGGCCGGGGCCGCCGGGGCGAGGAACGCCGTACGGGGCAGCCGCTCCAGCACGGCGGCGCGCAGCGCCCCGTCCAGCGGGCCCTGGCCGAGCGGCCCGGGTACGAGGTCCACCAGGGCGGTGCTCACCGGGTCCCAGGAGCCCAGCAGTTCGGCGTAGGCGTCGGCCGCCCGCTCCACCAGGAAGTCGGTCAGCGGCCCGGGCGCGGGGTGCCGGCGGGCGGTGTCGAGCGGCAGGGTCGCGATGAGCAGCGCGGGGATGCCCAGCGGCTCGTCGGTCGGGGTCGGCGCGTGCACCACGGGCGCGGTGGCCGGGCGTACGGGAGCGCCCTCGGTGTCGACGGGGACGGCCCAGGACACCGTCCAGACGGGCCGCAGCCGCTCCTCGACCGGGCGGTCGGCGAGCAGCGCCCGCTCGATGGGGCCGCTGTGGCGGACGGTGCGCCAGCGGCGGGTCTCGCCCGCCGTGCCCGTGCCCGCGCCCTCGTCCTCGTCCTCGATGACGGTGTACGGGCCCTCGTCGCGGCGGCGGAGCGTACGGGTTCCCTCCCGCGGGGTCTCCACGACGATCTCCGCCAGCCCGGGCAGGGTCAGCAGCAGCGCGTCGTCGATGCCGGCCAGCAGCCGCTGCACCAGGTCCCCGGCGGCGGCGTCGCGCAGCGGGAGGACGACCACGGTGTCGTAGCCGTCGGGGGCGGTGCCCTCGGCGGGCAGCGGCAGCCGCAGCAGCGGGACGTGCCCGTCGCGGCGGCGCAGTTCGTCGCCGAGGCCCGGACTGCCGTTGGCGGCGTCGCGGGCCAGCTCGCGGGCCTCGGCGAGGGACCAGCGGACGCCGCCGTGGCGGCCGAGCACGGCGGGCTCGTCGGACACCGCGAGGACGGCGGCGAAGCCGACGCCGAACCGGCCCACGGTGTCGGCCGATCCGGTCGTGACCGTCGCGCCGGTCGCGCCGGTCGCGCCGGGCCGCCCCGCCGGCTCGCGCTTCGCGGAGGCCCGCAGGGTGCTCAGCGACTCCACGCCCGTCGCGTCCAGCGGGGCACCGGTGTTGGCGACGGCCAGCACCGCGTGCCCGGCCTCGCCGGGGTGCAGGGTGAGCCGCAGCCGGCCGGGCACCTCGGCCCGGGCCGCGGCGTCGGCGGCGTTCTGCGCCAGCTCGACGACGAGCCGGTCGCGGTAGCCACCGAGGGCCAGGTCCTCCTCGGCGTTGGCGTCCTCACGGAAGCGGGCCGGGCCCGCGCCCCAGGCGTCGAGCACCCCGCGCCGCAGCCGGGCCGTGCCGAAGGGGTCCGCGCCGCCCTGGGCCGCCGTCACTCGCACGCTCACGCCGCTGCCTCCATGCTGTCCTGCGCCGCACCGCATTCACGGAAATGCCGAATGCGGAGGCCCTGAAGGTATCGCGTGCGGGTCCCGTCGGTCGGAGCGGCCGGGCCCGGTCGCGCCCCGGTCCCTACGCCTGTCCGGTGAGGTGCGCGAAGACGACGACGTTGGAATCCCAGTGGCGGTCGGCGGTGAGGTTGCCGCCGCAGGTGATCAGGCGCAGTTGGGCCGATCCGTGGGTGTCCCCGTAGACCTTGTCCGTGGGGAACGCGTCCTTCTCGTACGTGTCGACTTCGTCGACGGCGAATACGGCGGTGGTGCCGTCGGCCCGGTGGACCTCGATCTTCTCGTCCTTCTTCAGGGACTTGAGGTTGAAGAAGACCGCCCTCGGGGCCTGTGGGGTGTCCATGTGGCCGACGATGGCCGCCGCGCCCCGCTCACCCGGGGTCGGGCCGTCCTTGTACCAGGCCGCGTCGTCCGGCTTGGCGAAGTCCGGCTCCCGCATGACGCCTTGGGCGTCGAGGCCGACCGTGTCGAGCGGTGCGTCGACCTCGATGTCCGGGATCTCGATGCGGTCCGGTACGGACGCGGGGAGGGCGGAGGCCGGCTTCGCGGCCGCCGCCCCGCCGGAGCCGCTGCTCGCCGAGGCGGAGCAGCCGGAGCCGAGGACGGCGGCGAGGGCCGCGGCCCCCGCCAGGGCGGCGGCGCGGCGTGCGCGGCCGCCCCGGCGGGAAGGGGCGGGACGCTGCTCAGGCACGGTCGGCCGCGGCTTCGGGGAGGGGGCCGGCCGGGGCCTGGCCGGTGTTGACGGAGCCCTTGGGCTTCTTGTGCTCGCTCGGCTTGAGCGGGGTCACGGGCTTGACGTCGGGCTTGCCGCCCCCGCCGCCACCCGCCTCGGTGGAGAACTTGACGGTGTCGAACTCCTTGCCGCCCGCGAAGGCGTGCACGCCGTAGTAGCCCGTCTTGACGCCCTTGGCGACGACCGCGGTGCCGGTCCAGGTGCCGTGGCCGTCGCCCTTCAGGTCGACCCGGCCGCCGAACGCGTCGGAGCTGACGTACGCGTTCTGCACGTCGGTCGCCGTCTTGACCGTGACCCCGATCTCGTCGCCGGTGCGGCCGTGGTCGGCCGACAGCTTGAGGGAGGAGACCGGGGCGGGCGGCGTCACACCGGACTTGACGGTCAGCTGGGCGCCGGCCTGGAGCTTCGCGCCGTCCGGGCCGGTGCCGGTGAGGCTCACGCCGTGGCTTCCGTCCGCGACCTCGGCGATCTTCGCCGCGCCGGTCCAGGTGCCCTCGCCCGCCGGGCTCAGCCGTATGTCCTCCAGGGCCTTGGAGGAGACCGACAGGGCGGTGGACCCCTTGGGCGCCCTCACGGTGACCTCGACCTCGTCGCCCGGCTTGCCGGAGGCGGCGGAGAGCCGCAGCGACGCGGAGCTGTCGTTGCTGCCCGTGCTGTGGCCGGCCGAGGGGGACGGGCTCGGACCGGCGGCGAACGCGGGGACGGCGCTGCCCAGGGCCAGCGTCGAGGTGAGGGCTACGGCCGCGAGGGTGACTGCCTTGCGCATGGGATTTCCTCCTGAAGGGGAGGCCGGGGTTCGTTCCCGGCACACCAGACATGAGGGACATCCAGGGCGTTTTGGTTGCAGGCTCGTGGAGGGGCCCTCCACGCGCCTGCCGAAGGTCCCTGCGTATGAAGTCGCAGGTCGCACGCCTGCCAAGGGGGCTGTGTTTGCGGGCTCTTTGCCCCGATTTTTGGGACCAAGGTCCCGAGGTCCGGGCGCTTGCGAAGCGCGCCGCGGAACGGCCGAGCCCCCGGCGACGGGGAGTCGCCGGGGGCTCGTACGGTGCCTTCAGGCCGTGATCAGAGCTGCTCGATCACGTAGTCGATGCACGTGGTGAGCGCCTGCACGTCCGACGGGTCGATCGCCGGGAACATCGCGATGCGGAGCTGGTTGCGGCCGAGCTTGCGGTACGGCTCGGTGTCCACGATGCCGTTGGCGCGCAGCACCTTGGCGACGGCGGCTGCGTCGATGTCGTCCGAGAAGTCGATCGTGCCGATGACGGCGGAGCGCTTGTCGGCGTCCACGACGAACGGGTTCGCGTACTTCGAGGCCTCCGCCCAGCCGTACAGGTGGCCCGCGCTGGCCGCCGTGCGGCCGGTCGTGAACTCCAGGCCGCCCTGGCTGTTCATCCACTTCAGCTGCTGGTCCAGCAGGAAGAGGGTGGACAGGGCGGGGGTGTTGTACGTCTGGTTCTTCAGCGAGTTGTCGATCGCCGTCGGCAGCGAGAAGAACTCCGGGATGTGCCGGCTGCCGGAGGCGTGCACGCGCGCCGCCCGCTCCAGGGCCGCCGGGGAGAACGCCGCCAGCCACAGGCCGCCGTCGGAGGCGAAGGACTTCTGCGGGGCGAAGTAGTAGACGTCGCTCTCGGTGATGTCGACGGGCAGACCGCCGGCGCCCGAGGTCGCGTCCACCAGGACGAGTGAACCGGCGTCGGCGCCCGCGACGCGCTTGACCGGCGCCGCCACACCCGTCGAGGTCTCGTTGTGCGTGTACGCGTACACGTCGACGCCCGCCTCGGCCGCCGGCTCGGGGTGCGTGCCCGGCTCGGAGGAGATGACGGTCGGCTCGTCCAGCCACGGCGCCAGCTTGGCGGCCTTGGCGAACTTGGACGAGAACTCGCCGAAGGTGAGGTGCTGGGACTTGCGCTCGATGAGCCCGGCGGTCGCGATGTCCCAGAAGGCGGTGGAGCCGCCGTTGCCCAGGATCACCTCGTAGCCCTCGGGGAGGGAGAACAGGTCCCGGATGCCGTCCCGCACCGAGCCGACCAGGTTCTTGACCGGGGCCTGGCGGTGGGAGGTTCCGAGCAGGGAGGTACCGGTGGCGGCCAGGGCGTCCAGCGCCTCGGTCCGCACCTTGGAGGGGCCCGCGCCGAAGCGTCCGTCGGCGGGCTTGATGTCAGCGGGAATCTGGATCTCGGCCACGAGCGGAGCGTATCGGGTCCCGGTCCACCCCTTGGAGGCGCGTCCACCCGATGAGACGAGTCCGGCCGGTGGCAGGGTGGGGAACGTGACGTCACCCGGGGAACTCGAACGGACATTGCGGGAGAACCTGCGCGGGGAGGTGGACTTCGGGGCCGCGGCCCGCGCCCTCGCGACGATGGACGCCTCGAACTACCGCCGGGTGCCGGTGGGGGTCGTCGCGCCGCGCGACGCCGCGGACGTGGCGGCCGCGCTGCGGATCTGCGCGGAGGCGGGCGTACCGGTCGTCCCGCGCGGCGGCGGGACCTCGATCGCCGGGCAGGCCACGGGAGTCGGCGTGGTGCTGGACCTGACCCGGCACATGAACGCCCTGGTGTCGCTGGACCCGGCCGCCCGGACCGCCGTGGTCCAGCCGGGGCTGGTGCTCGACCGGCTGCGCGAGGCGGCGCGCCCGTACGGACTGACCTTCGGCCCGGACCCCTCGACGCACTCCCGCTGCACGCTGGGCGGGATGATCGGCAACAACGCGTGCGGGGCCCATTCGGTGGCCTGGGGAACCACCGCCGACAACGTGACGGAGCTGGCGGTGACGGCGTACGCCGGCTCCTCCCACCGGCTCGGGACGGGCTGGGCGGGAGCGCCGGAGGGCCTGCGGGAGCTGGTGGCGGGGAACCTGGCGGTGCTGCGCACGGGCCTGGCGGGGAGTTTCTCGCGGCGGATCTCCGGATACGGCGCCCTGGACGCGCTGCTGCCCGAGAGGGGCGTGCAGGTGGCCCGGGCCTTCTGCGGGAGCGAGGGCACGCTCGGGGTGGTGACCGAGGCGGTCGTACGCCTGGTGGAGGCGCCGCGCGCACCGGCGCTCGCGGTCCTCGGGTACGCGGACGAGAGTGCGGCGGCCGACGCGGCGGCCGGGCTGCTGGGGCACGGGCCGCTGACGGTGGAGGGCATGGCGGCCGACCTGGTGGGGGCTGCGGCCGGGCTGCCGAGGGGCGCCGGGTGGCTGTTCGCCGAGATGCGGGACGAGGGGGCCGCGCGGGCCCTGGTGCGGGCCGCCGACGCGGTGGACTCGGTGGTGGTCACGGACCCGGCCGGGCAGCGGGCGCTGTGGCGGATCCGCGAGGACGCGGCGGGCACGGCGACGCGGATGCCCGACGGGGGGATGGCCTGGCCGGGGTGGGAGGACTGCGCGGTGCCGCCGGCCCGGCTCGGCGCGTACCTGCGGGAGTTCCGCGCGCTGCTGGCGCAGCACGGGCTGCGGGGGACCCCGTACGGGCACTTCGGCGAGGGCTGCGTGCACGTACGGATCGACTTCGACCTGGCGTCGCGGGCGGGGATCGCGCGCTTCCGTGCCTTCTCCACCGACCTGGCGGACCTGGTGGTCTCCCACGGCGGCTCGCTCTCCGGGGAGCACGGGGACGGTCAGGCACGGGCGGAACTCCTGCCGCGGATGTACGGGGAGGACGTCGTCCGGCTCTTCGGCGCCTACAAGGACGTGTGGGACCCGGCGGGCGGGATGAACCCGGGGATCCTGGTCCGCCCGGCCCGTCTGGACGAGAACCTGCGCTTCGCGGTGCTCCCGGCGACGCCGTTCGCGGGGGAGGTGGCGCGCTGCGTGGGCGTGGCGAAGTGCCGGTCCGCCGCCGCGGTGGGTCCGGAGGTGATGTGCCCGTCGTACCGGGTCACGGGGGAGGAGCGGCACTCGACGCGCGGCCGGGCGAGGCTGCTGCACGAGATGCTGGCGGGCGAGGTCCTGACGGACGGCTGGCGCTCGCGGGAGGTCGCGGAGGCGCTGGACCTGTGCCTGGCCTGCAAGGGGTGCCGCAGTGACTGTCCGGTGGGGGTGGACATGGCCGCGTACAAGGCGGAGTTCCTCGACCGTCACTGGCGCGGCCGGATCCGCCCCCTGTCGCACTACGTCCTGGGCGGACTGCCGGCGTGGCTGCGGCTGATCGCCGCGCTGCGGGCGGCGGGGGTGGTCAACGCGGCGGGGCGGGCATTGCGGGCGTTGGGGGTGCTGCGGGCGGCGGGACCGGCCGGGGAGCGAGGGCTGCCGCAGGTGGCCCGGGTGCCCTTCACGCGAGGGTGGCGGGCCGATCCGGCCGATCCGGCCGATCCGGCCTATCCGGCCGGCGCCGTTCCGGCCCCCGCCTCCGCCCCGGCCCCCGCCTCCGCCCCGGCCCCCGCTCCCGCCACGACGGCTCCACGCCGGGTGACGCTGTGGCCCGACACCTTCACCGAGTACCTCGCCCCCGAGGCGGGCCGGGCGGCCGTCACGGTCCTGCGTGCCGCCGGACTCGACGTGTCCCTGCCCCCGAAGGGGGTCTGCTGCGGGCTGACCTACGTCTCCACCGGCCGTCTCGACCGCGCCCGGGCCGTCCTGCGCCGCACCCTGGGCGCCGTGGGCGACGTACGAGGGCCCGTGACGGTCCTCGAACCCAGCTGCGCCGCCGCCCTGCGCACCGACCTCCCCGCCCTCCTTCCCGACGACCCGCGCGCGCAGCGCCTCGCCGACGCCGTGCGGACCTTCGCCGAGACGCTGGAGGAGCACGCCCCGCACTGGCGGCCGCCGCGCCTGGACCGCCCCGTCGTCGGCCAGACGCACTGCCACCAGCACGCCGTCCTCGGCGACGCCGCCGACCGGCGGCTGCGCGAGCGCGCCGGGCTCACGGGCGAGCTCAGCGGCGGCTGCTGCGGCCTGGCCGGGAACTTCGGCTTCGAGCCGGGCCACCAGGAGGTGTCCGTGGCCTGCGCCGAGGAGCAGCTGCTCCCCGCCCTGCGCGCGGCCCCGCCCGGGGCGGCGGTCCTGGCGGACGGATTCTCCTGCCGTACGCAGATCGCCCTGCTGTCCGACGGCGGCCGGGCCCGCCACTTGGCCGAACTCCTGGCGGAGGGCCTGGGCGAGGGCGAAGGGGCGGACGGGTCCGAGGGCGGGGCCGAGGAGGTGTAAGCCAACGCACGCCGCCGTGGCCCTTACGCACCCCTTAGTCTGGATTAATGCCCGCAACCTCACCCAAGTCCGACCGCGCCGCGGCGCCCGCCGACCCCACGACGAGCCCGGCGCTCTCCACGTCGGCCGCCTCGTCGCGCTTCGGCCCCGTCGCACTGGTCATCGCCGCGGGCGTCTCGGTGCAGTTCGGCGCCGCCCTCGCAGTCATGATCATGCCGGGGACGGGCGCCGCGGGCGTGGTCACGCTGCGGCTCGCGGCCGCCGCGCTGGTGCTGCTGCTCCTGTGCCGCCCCAAGGTCCGCGGGTACGCGCGCGCCGACTGGGGCACGGTCGTCGCCTTCGGCGTCGCCATGGCCGGTATGAACGGGCTCTTCTACCAGTCCATCGACCGGATCCCGCTCGGCCCGGCCGTCACCCTCGAAGTGCTCGGCCCCCTCGTCCTCTCGGTGGTCGTCTCGCGCCGTCTGGTCAGCCTGCTGTGGGCCGGCCTGGCACTCGGCGGCGTCGCCCTGCTCGCCGGCCACGGCGGCGGCGAGGGCTTCGGCGGCCTCGATCCCCTCGGCGCCGCCTTCGCGCTCGGAGCGGGCGCGATGTGGGCGGCGTACATCGTGTTCAGCGCGCGTACGGGCCGCCGCTTCCCGCAGGCGGACGGGCTGGCCCTGGCCATGGCGGTGGCGGCGGTGCTCTCGCTCCCGCTGGGCGTGATCGAGGCCGGCCCGGCGCTCCTGGTGCCGAGCACGCTGGCGCTCGGCGTCGGCGTCGCCGTCCTGTCCTCCGTCCTGCCGTACACCCTGGAGCTGCTGGCGCTGCGGCGCCTGCCCGCCCCGACGTTCGCGATCCTGATGAGCCTGGAACCGGCGATCGCGGCCACGGCCGGGTTCCTGCTCCTGAACCAGGCGATGTCGACGATCGACGCGCTGGCGATCGCGCTGGTCATCGCGGCGAGCATGGGCGCGGTCCGCTCCCAGACCCGGAAGGCGTCGGCCTGACGCGTACGGGCGTACGGGCGTACGGGCGTACGTGCGGACGGGCGAGCGCACACCCCCTAGGGGGTGTCGGCCCCGTACCGGGCGGCCATGATGCCCAGCGCGCCGCGGATGCGGGTCCGCAGGGGTGGCGGGGCGAGGACCTCCGCGTCCGGGCCCAGGGACAGGAACTGCTCCTGGGCCCGTTCCTGTGACTCGATCGGGAGGAGCGCCCGGGTCCAGCCCGGCAGGTCCGGATCCGGGGTGCCGCCGGCGGCCAGGGCCCGGGCCTGGACGCCGGTGAGGCGGGCCGCGCCGCGCGGGGAGAGGCGTACCAGCGCCTCCTCCGGGTGGAGCCGGGCATGGAACTCCTCCTGGGTCCGCTGCCAGTACCCCGCCAGGTCGAAGCCCTGCGCAGGCTCCGCGAGCTCCGCCGTCTCGCGCACCGACAGGATCTGGTCCACCCGGTAGGTCCGCGCCCCCGCCGCACCGACCGCCCCCGCCGCGCCGACCGCCCCCGCCGCGCCGACGGCCCCCTCGGCGCCGACCGCCCCCGCCACCAGGTACCAGCGCCCCGCCTTCAGCACCAGCCCGTACGGCTCCAGCCGCCGGTCCACCTCCCGCGGCTCCTTCCAGCGCCGGTAGCGGACCTCGATCACCCGCCCCCGCCACACCGCGTCCGCGACCTGCGCCAGGTACGGGGTCTCCTCGTGCTCCGCGTACCAGCCCGGCGCGTCCAGGTGGAACCGCAGCCTCATCCGGTCCGCCTGCTCGCGCAGCTCCGCGGGCAGCGCCGCCCGCAGCTTCAGCTGGGCCGCCGACAGTGCGCGCCCGAGCCCGAGCTCCGCAGCGGGCCCCGGCATTCCGGTCAGGAACAGCGCCTCGGCCTCGCCCGTGCTCAGCCCGGTCAGCCGCGTCCGGTAGCCGGCCAGGAGCTGGTAGCCGCCGCTGTGCCCGGCGTCCCCGTAGAGCGGGACGCCCGCCGCGGCCAGTGCCTCCGCGTCGCGGTAGACCGTACGTACGGACACCTCCAGCTCCTGTGCGAGCTCGGCGGCGGTCAGCCGTCCCCGGGTCTGGAGCAGCAGCAGGATCGACAGCAGACGGCTCGACTTCACTGACACAGGATGTCAGTGGAGCTGTCCTACGGTCCCCGCATGAACGACTTCGACTTTCTCCTCGGCACCTGGGACGTCACCAACCGCCGGCGCACCGACTTCCTCGACCCCGACAGCGAGTGGGAGGAGTTCCGGGGCGTGTCCCGGGCCTCCCGCCACTTCGACGGCGCCGCGAGCTTCGACGAGATCGAATTCCCGGCCGAGGGCTTCGCCGGTCTGACCCTGCGCCTGTACGACCCGGAGCGCGAGCAGTGGTCGCTGTACTGGGCGAGCCGCCGCACCGGCACCCTCTTCCCGCCGGTACTGGGCCGCTTCACGGACGGCACCGGCGTCTTCGAGGGCGAGGACACGTACGGCGGCAAGACCGTCCGCGTCCGCTTCGTGTGGTCGGCGGTCGCGTCGGGCGCTCCCCGCTGGGAGCAGTTCTTCTCGGTCGACGAGGGCGCGAGCTGGCTCCTCAACTGGACGATGGAATTCGCCCGTCGGGCGTGAAGCCGTACGCCCGCTCCGCCGGCCACGGGGGTGCTCGGCGGGGCGGGCGCGCGGGTGCCCGGCGCTCAGCCCAGCGGCAGGTCCAGGTACGAGGGCGTGGCCTCCGGGGAGGTGAACGCCAGCGTCGCGCGCGGCAGGTTGGCGTCCCCGTAGAACGGGTCGCGGGCGTCGATCACCAGCATCAGCCGGTGCCCGCGCGGGACGTCGTACGCCGTCGCCTGGAGCTCGATGTCGGCGCTGACCAGGCTGTCGGGGGCCGCGTCGAGGTGGGCGTACGGGGCGTGCGTGACGATGTGCGCCGTACCGTCGGGCGCCACCGCGAGCAGGTACGCGACGAACGAGGAGTCGGAGTTCGCGGCGCGGTACGTGACGCGCAGCCGCGGCGTGCCGCGCAGCCGGGCGGTCTCCGCCTCCGGGTCCGCCGTCCACACGGCGGCGACGGTGCGGTCGATGTCGTCCGTCCGGTAGACCTTCGGGCGGCCCGCGATCTCGTCGTACCCGGAGCGGACGATCTCGTCGGCGACGGTCGCCGGGGTGTCCACCCCGCACAGGACGCCCGCGCTCCAGCCGGCCTCGGGCCGCTCGGTGAGCTCCCCGCCGCCGGCCAGGTGCATCCGGCGCACCTGTTCGGTGAGGGATTCCCAGGTGGGGCGGGGTTCCAGGGTCTGGCTCCACATGACCTCGCTGAGCACCTGGCCCTCGTCGGCGATGCCGTTGTCGATCCCCCTGAGGTGCTGGTCGAACCAGCGGTGGGCGTTCGTCCAGATCCGGTTGGGCAGACCGATCATGCCGGTCATCTCGGGCCCGGAGTGGTCGCCGATGGAGAGGTCGAGGCGTTTGGGCCCGGTCAGCTCGTTGAACAGCTTCAGCGTCTGGTTGGCCGGGAAGAGCGTCTCGTGCCAGGCCTGCGAGAAGTAGACGGGGACCTGACGGCGGTTGAGCTCCTTGACGTGGGTGAACGGCGAGCGCTGCTCCGCCCAGCGCAGGGTGCCCTGGATGTCGCGGCCCGCGAGGACGTTCTCGAACACGCTCTGGGTCTGCGGGCTCAGCCTGGCCTTCGAGGCCGCCTTGAGCAGCGCCTCGACGGCGGCCACGTGCCGGGTCCGGTTCTCGTGGAAGGCCTCGCCGAGATCGCCCCAGGTGCTGAGCGCGACCACCGCGTCGACGCGGGTGTCGTGCGCGGCGACGAGCTGGCCGATGCCCGATCCGTACGAGTCCCCCAGGAAGCCGATCTTCGTGACCGGGCCGGCGGTGCGCTCGATGAGGTGGTCCAGGGCCCGGCTGCCGTCGGCGACGTCGAGCGGGCCGGCCACGTCGACCTGGCCCTCGGAGCCGGCGAACCCGCGGGTGCTGTAGGCGAGCACGTTGTAGCCGCGGGCCGCGAACACGCTGGCCTGGACGGCGTACGGGAGCCACCCGTGGTTCGTCCACGGCGAGGGCATCACGATCACCGGCCGCGGGCCGCCCGAGCCGTGCCGCCACAGTGCGGCGTCGAGCAGGTCCCCGTCGGACCCGGCGACCTTGGTGCGGCTGAAGACGGCGACGGACCGGGCGTCGGCGACCTCGGCGGCGCGGGCGGGGGCGAGGCCCGTGACGTCTCCGGTCTCCAGGGCGGCGACGAAAGCGGTGAGGGTGTTCGCGTCGAGTTCGGGATAGAGCGAGAAGGCGGCTGAGATCACGTCGGTTCATCCTCTTCGTCGGGTGACGTTCGGCGAGTGTCTGCTGCGCGTGGGGGCGGCTTCGCGGGGCCTCCGCGAGGAGTTCGCGGAGGGTCTGCGGTGCTCCGCGATGCTTCGCGTTGCCCCGCGGTGATTACGGTGCTCTGCGGTGATTCACGGTGCTCCGCAGTGGTTCACAGTGCTCCGCGGTGGTTCGCGGTGCTTCGCTGGCGACGAAGCGTTCAGTATCGGGGCGAGGCCCGACGAGGGTCCGGCGCTTGGCGGCGTACGGCCTGAATCGCGCCCTCCGGGCCAGGCTCCCCGGCGCGCCCTGACCTGGCAAGAGCCTCCTCTCGACGCCAAATGCCGCCCAGCTCACGTGACTTGGCGGCGCTGGCGGGAAGGGGCCGCAGCAGGAACCGCCGGTCGGCCAAATCATGCAAGCATGCTTGATTGTTTTGTGCGCGGCTGCCAGTCTTCCCCTCACGCCGAAAGGGGAGCCCGCCGTGCCCGATCCGTCAGCTGCCGCCGTCTTCGCCGTCTTCGCCGATCTGCGCGAGGAAGGCCTCGCGCTCGAAACCCTGGTACGGGACCTGCCCGACGCGGGCTGGGCCGAGCCCACCCCCGCGCCCGGCTGGACCGTCGCCCACCAGATCGCCCACCTGCACTGGACCGACCGGGCCGCGCTGATCTCCGTCACCGATCCGGAGGGCTTCACCGCCCTGGTCGAGGAGGCCGTCAAGTCCCCCGACTCGTTCGTGGACGAGGGCGCGGAGGAGGGCGCCGCGCTGGCGCCCGCCGAGCTGCTGGCCCGCTGGCGGGCCGGGCGCGACGCTCTCGACGCGGCGCTCGTCGCCGCCTCGCCCGACACCCGTTTCCCCTGGTACGGGCCGCCGATGAAGGCCGCCTCCATGGCCAGTGCCCGCCTCATGGAGACCTGGGCGCACGGCCAGGACGTCGCGGACGCCCTCGGCGCACGCCGTACCCCGACCGCGCGGCTGCGGCACGTGGCGCGGATCGGCGTACGGGCCCGCGACTACGCCTTCGCCGTACGGGGACTGCCCGCGCCCGCCGGGGAGTTCAGGGTGGAGCTCGCAGCGCCGGACGGCGGGGAGCCCTGGACCTACGGGCCGCCGGACGCGGCGGACCGGGTCACCGGGCCGGCGCTCGACTTCTGCCTCCTGGTGACCCAGCGGGCTCACCGCGCCGACCTGGACCTGACCGCGACCGGCCCGGGCGCCGACCGCTGGCTGGACATCGCCCAGGCCTTCGCGGGTCCGGCGGGCCCGGGCCGCGCCCCGGGGACGGCCCGATGAGCCGCGGCCTGCGGCCGTTGCGCGTCGGCAATGCCTCGGGGTTCTACGGGGACCGCTTCAGCGCCTTCGAGGAGATGCTGACCGGGGGCCCGCTGGACGTGCTGACCGGCGACTACCTCGCCGAGCTGACCATGCTGATCCTGGGCCGCGACCGGCTGAAGAGCCCGGAGCTCGGCTACGCGAAGACCTTCCTGCGCCAGCTGGAGCGGAGCCTGGGCCTCGCGCGGGAGCGGGGCGTGCGGATCGTCGCCAACGCGGGCGGCCTGAACCCGGCCGGACTGGCCGACGCGATCCGCGCGCTCGCCGCCGAGGCCGGGGTCCCGGTGTCGGTCGCCCATGTCGAGGGCGACGACCTGATGCCGTTCGCGGAGGGCGCGCTGACGGCCAACGCCTACCTCGGAGGGGCGGGCATCACGGCCTGCCTGCGGGCGGGCGCGGACGTGGTCGTCACGGGCAGGGTCACCGACGCGGCGTTGGTCAGCGGGGCGGCGTCCTGGTGGTTCGACTGGGCGCCGGACGACCACGACCGGCTGGCGGGGGCGGTGGTGGCCGGGCACGTCCTGGAGTGCGGAACCCAGTCCACCGGCGGCAACTACTCCTTCTTCACGGCGCACGACGTCCGCCGCCCCGGTTTCCCGCTGGCGGAGATCGCGCGGGACGGCTCGTCGGTGATCACGAAGCACCCCGGCACGGGCGGGATCGTCTCGGTGGGCACGGTCACGGCCCAACTCCTGTACGAGACCCAGGGCCCCCGCTACCTGGGCCCGGACGTGACGGCCCGCCTGGACACGGTCCGCCTCGCGCAGGCGGGCGCGGACCGGGTGGCCGTCACGGGCGTCGCCGGGGAACCCCCGCCCCCCACCCTCAAGGTGGGCGTGACCCGCATCGGGGGCTGGCGCAACGAGGTGGTCTTCGTCCTGACGGGCCTGGACATCGAGGAGAAGGCGGCGCTGGTCCAGGCCCAGTTGGCGGATGCGCTGTCCCAAGTGGCGACGGCGGACTGGACGCTGGCCCGTACGGACCACGAGGACGCGCGGACGGAGGAGACGGCGAGCGCGATGCTCCGCCTGGTGGTGCGCGACCCGTCTCCGGACCGGGTGGGCCGCACGCTCACCTCGGAGGCCGTCGAGCTGGCCCTGGCCAGCTACCCGGGCTTCCACGTGACGTCCCCGCCGGGCCCGGCCCAGCCGTACGGCGTCTTCACGTCCTCGACCGTCCCGTCGGCCACGGTCCCCCACGTGGCGGTCCTGCCGGACGGCACCCGACACCCGGTCCCCCCGGTCCCGGTCCGCCCGGTCCCGGTCCGCCCCGTCCCGGTCCGCCCGCTTCCCCCGCTCCAGGCCCGCCCGGACGCGCCGGGGAGCGGCGCCGGAACCCGCCCCGCGGCCCCGGCCGGGCCCGGTGCCGCAGGACCCACCGTCCGCGTGCCCCTCGGGCGGCTCGTCGGGGCCCGCAGCGGGGACAAGGGCGGCGACGCCAACATCGGGGTGTGGGTCGAGAGCGACGAGGCCTGGGAGTGGCTCCACACCACCCTCACCGTCGGGGAACTCCAGGCCCTGCTCCCCGAGACGGCGGGGCTGCCGGTCACCCGCCACCCCCTGCCCAACCTCCGCGCGCTCAACTTCACCATCGCGGGGATCCTCGGCGACGGCGTCGCCTCGGCCCACCGCTTCGACCCCCAGGCCAAGGCCCTCGGTGAATGGCTGCGCGCCCGGCACGTCGACGTCCCCGCCCGCCTCCTGCCGACGCACCTCCCGCTCACCCCGGAGGGAACCACCCCATGACCCGCCTCCCCACCACCGTCGACCCGCACGCCCCCGACCACCTCGCCCACCACGCGGCCGCCAGCGCCCGCCTCGCCGAGCTGGACGCCGAGCACGCCAAGGCCCTCCTCGGCGGCGGCGAGAAGTACACGGCCCGCCACAAGGACCGCGGCAAGCTGCTGGCTCGCGAGCGCATCGAGCTGCTCCTCGATCCGGACACCCCGTTCCTGGAGCTGTCCCCGCTCGCCGCCTGGGGCAGCGACTACCCCGTCGGCGCGTCCATGGTCACCGGCATCGGCACGGTCGAGGGCGTCGAATGCCTCGTCACCGCCAACGACCCCACCGTCCGCGGCGGCGCCTCCAACCCCTGGACCCTCAAGAAGGCGCTGCGGGCCAACGAGATCGCCCGGCAGAACCACCTGCCCTGCATCAGCCTCGTCGAGTCCGGCGGCGCCGATCTCCCCTCCCAGAAAGAGATCTTCATCCCGGGCGGCGCGATCTTCCGCGACCTGACCCGGCTCTCGGCCGCCGGCATCCCCACCGTCGCCGTCGTCTTCGGCAACTCCACCGCCGGAGGCGCGTACATCCCGGGCATGTCCGACCACACCATCATGATCAAGGACCGCTCCAAGGTGTTCCTCGGCGGTCCGCCGCTCGTCAAGATGGCCACCGGCGAGGAGAGCGACGACGAGTCCCTCGGCGGAGCCGACATGCACGCCCGCACCTCCGGACTCGCCGACTACTACGCCCTCGACGAGATCGACGCGATCCGCCAGGCCCGCCGCGTCGTCGCCCGCCTGAACCACCGCAAGCCGCACGCCGATCCACCGGCCGCCGAGGAGCCGAAGTACGACCCGGAAGAACTCCTCGGCATCGTCCCCGCGGACCTCAAGACCCCCTTCGACCCCCGCGAGGTCATCGCCCGCATCGTCGACGGATCCGACTTCGACGAGTTCAAGCCCCTCTACGGCACCAGCCTGGTCACCGGCTGGGCCACCCTCCACGGCTACCCGGTCGGCATCCTCGCCAACGCCCAGGGGGTGCTGTTCAGCGCCGAGTCGCAGAAGGCGGCCCAGTTCATCCAGCTCGCCAACCAGCGCGACATCCCGCTCCTGTTCCTCCACAACACCACCGGCTACATGGTCGGCAAGGAGTACGAACAGGGCGGCATCATCAAGCACGGCTCGATGATGATCAACGCGGTCTCCAACTCCCGCGTCCCGCACCTCTCCGTGCTCATCGGCGCCAGCTACGGGGCCGGCCACTACGGCATGTGCGGCCGCGCCTACGAGCCCCGCTTCCTCTTCGCCTGGCCCAGCGCCAAGTCGGCCGTGATGGGCCCGGCCCAGCTGGCCGGAGTGCTCTCCATCGTGGCCCGGCAGTCCGCCGCCGCGAAGGGACAGCCGTACGACGAGGAAGCCGACGCCGGGATGCGCGCGTTCGTGGAGGCGCAGATCGAGTCCGAGTCCCTGCCGATGTTCCTGTCCGGGCGGCTGTACGACGACGGGGTCATCGACCCGCGCGACACCCGTACCGTCCTCGGCCTGTGCCTGTCGGCCGTCCACAACGCCCCCGTCGAGGGCGCCCGCGGCGGCTTCGGCGTCTTCCGGATGTGAGCCCGCACATGACTCAGCAGCCCATCACCTGCCTCCTCGTCGCCAACCGGGGCGAGATCGCCGTACGGATCTTCCGTACCGCCCGCGCCCTGGGCCTGGCCACCGTCGCCGTCCACTCCGACCCGGACGCCGACGCCCTGCACGTGCGGGAGGCCGACGCGGCCGTGCGCCTGCCCGGCGCCGCCCCCGCCGACACCTACCTGCGCGGCGACCTCGTCATCAAGGCCGCCCTCGCCGCCGGCGCGGACGCCGTCCATCCCGGCTACGGGTTCCTCTCCGAGAACGCCGGCTTCGCCCGCGAGGTCGTCGCCGCCGGACTCACCTGGATCGGCCCGCCGCCCCAGGCCATCGAGGCCATGGCCTCCAAGACCCGGGCCAAGGAGCTGATGCGCGCCGCCGGGGTCCCGCTCCTGGACCCCGTGGACCCGGCGGCCGCCACCCCCGCCGATCTGCCCCTGCTCCTCAAGGCCGCCGCGGGCGGCGGGGGACGCGGCATGCGCGTCGTACGGGACCTCGACACCCTCAAGGAGTCCCTCGACGCCGCCTGCGCCGAAGCGTCCTCCGCCTTCGGCGACGGCGAGGTCTTCGCCGAGCCCTACGTCGAGCGCGGCCGCCACGTCGAGGTGCAGGTCCTCGCCGACTCCCACGGCACCGTCTGGGCCCTCGGCACCCGCGACTGCTCCCTCCAGCGGCGCCACCAGAAGGTCATCGAGGAGGCCCCGGCGCCCGGCCTGCCGGACGGTCTGCGCGAGAGCCTCCACGCGGCCGCCGTCGCCGCCGCCCGCGCGGTCTCCTACCAGGGCGCGGGCACCGTCGAGTTCCTCGTCACCGCCGACGGGCGCCCGTACTTCCTGGAGATGAACACCCGCCTCCAGGTGGAACACCCCGTGACCGAGGCCGTCTTCGGGCTCGACCTCGTCGCCCTGCAACTGCGCGTCGCCGAGGGCGCGGCCCTGCCGCTGACGCCCCCGGAGCCCGCCGGGCACGCCGTCGAGGCCCGCCTGTACGCCGAGGACCCGGCCCGGGACTGGCGCCCCCAGACCGGAGTCCTGCACACCCTGGCCGTCCCCGGTGCGGTCCGCGTGGACACCGGCTTCACCGACGGGGACACCGTCGGCATCCACTACGACCCGATGCTGGCCAAGGTCATCGCCCACGGCCCGACCCGGGCCGAGGCCGTCCGGGCACTGGCGGACGCCCTCGCGCGGGCCCGCGTGCACGGCCTGACCACCAACCGGGAGCTGCTCGTACGCTCCCTGCGGCACCCGGACTTCGCCGCCGGGCAGCTCGACACCGGGTTCTACGAGCGACACCTCGCCGCCCTCACCGAGCCCGCCCCGGACGCCGCCGCCCGGACCGCGCTGGCCGCCCTCGCCGGAGCGCTCGCCGAGGCGGCCCCGGCGCCCGGCGCGCCGCTGGCCCTGCGGCTCGGCGGCTGGCGCAACCTCCGCTCCCGGCCGCAGACCCGCCGCTACACCGTGGCCGGTGCCGAGCACGAGGTCCGGTACCACCCGGTGGACCCCGAGGAACACCCCGGTGTTCGCGTCCTGTCGGCCGAGCGCCACCAGGTCGCCCTCGAAGTCGAGGGGGTCCGGCGGGTGTTCCACGTGAAACACAATTCGAACAGGCCCGAGGTGTACGTGGATTCGCCGTTCACCGGCGCCCACACCCTCACCCCCGTCCCCCGGTTCGCCGATCCCCAGGACCGCACCGAACCCGGCTCCCTGCTCGCCCCCATGCCCGGCACCGTCGTCCGCGTCGCCGAGGGCCTCGCCGCCGGCGACGCCGTCACCGCCGGGCAGCCCCTGCTCTGGCTGGAGGCCATGAAGATGGAGCACCGCATCGTCTCGCCCGCCTCCGGCACGCTCACCGCGCTCCACGCCACCCTCGGCCACCAGGTCGAGTTCGGCGCCCTGCTCGCCGTAGTCCAGGAGGAAACGCCAGCATGAGCCCCGCCATCGGCACCACCGTCGAGACCGAAGAGCACAAGGCCCTGCGCGCCGCCGTCGCCGCACTCGGGAAGCGGTACGGACGCGAGTACCTCGCCCGCGTCGCCCGCGAGGGCGGCCACCCCGACGAGCTGTGGGCCGACGCCGCCAAGCTGGGCTACCTCGGGGTCAGCCTCCCCGAGGAGTACGGCGGCGGAGGCGGCGGCATCGCCGAACTCTCCATCGTCCTGGAGGAACTGGGCGCCGCGGGCTGCCCCCTGCTGATGATGGTCGTCTCGCCCGCCATCTGCGGCACGGTCATCTCCCGGTTCGGCACCGACGCCCAGAAGCGGGCCTGGCTGCCCGGCCTCGCCGACGGCAGCCGCACCATGGCCTTCGGCATCACCGAGCCCGACGCCGGCTCCAACTCCCACCGCATCACCACCACCGCCCGCCGCGACGGGGACACGTGGGTGCTGACCGGACGCAAGGTCTTCATCTCCGGCGTGGACATCGCCGACGCCACCCTCATCGTCGGACGCACCGAGGACGCCCGGACCGGAAGCCTCAAGCCCTGCCTGTTCATCGTCCCCCGCGACACCCCCGGCTTCTCCCGGTCCGTCATCGACATGGAACTCCAGGCGGCGGAGAAGCAGTTCGAACTGGTCCTGGACGAGGTACGGCTGCCCGCCGAGGCCCTCGTCGGCGACGAGGACGCGGGCCTGCTCCAGCTCTTCGCCGGGCTCAACCCCGAACGCATCATGACCGCCGCCTTCGCCATCGGGATGGGCCGCTACGCCCTGGCCAAGGCCGTCGACTACGCCAAGACCCGGCAGGTCTGGAAGGAGGCGATCGGCACCCACCAGGCCATCGCCCACCCCCTCGCCGCGGCCCACATCGACCTCGAACTCGCCCGCCTGATGATGCAGAAGGCCGCCCACCTCTACGACGCGGGCGACGACATGGGCGCCGGCGAGGCCGCGAACATGGCCAAGTACGCCGCCGCCGAGGCCTGCGTGAAGGCCGTGGACCAGTCCGTCCACACCCTGGGAGGCAACGGGCTCACCCGCGAATACGGACTCGCCGCCCTCATCACGGCCTCCCGGGTCTCCCGCATCGCCCCCGTCAGCCGCGAGATGATCCTGAACTTCGTCTCCCACCAGACCCTGGGCCTCCCCAAGTCTTACTAACCTGGGCGGCTGGAGCTCCCCGGGCCGCCCGGCACCGCCATCCGTCCCGTCGGGCACCGACACCCCGCTCGCCTGACCCGCACGACCTCCGGAGGACCCTGCATGACCCGCCCCGTCGGCGCCGCACGAGCGCTCGGCATCACCACCCTCACGCTCGACTCCCCGGCCAACCGCAACGCACTCTCCGCGGACCTCGTCGGCGAGCTGCGCGCGGCCCTCGCCGCCGCGGCGGCGGACCCCGGGACGCGGGCCGTCCTCCTCACCCACACCGGCAACACCTTCTGCGCGGGCGCCGACCTGAAGTCCCCCTGCGACCCCGCCGACTTCCTCGCCCTGCTCCGCGAGATCGCCGGGCTCCCCAAGCCGGTCGTGGCCCGCGTCACCGGCCACGTCCGGGCCGGCGGTCTCGGCCTCCTCGGCGCCTGCGACATCGCCGCCGCGGGTCCCGCCTCCACTTACGCCTTCACCGAGACCCACCTGGGCGTCGTCCCGGCCGTGATCTCCGCGCCGCTGCTCCCGCGCCTGGACCCGCGCGCCGCGGCCCGGTACTTCCTCACCGCCGAGGCCTTCGACGCCGCCGAAGCCGCCCGCATCGGCCTGCTCACCCTCACCGGCGAGGACGTGGACGAGATCCTCGCCCCCGTGCTCACGGGCCTGCGCAAGGCGGGCCCGCAGGCCCTCGCCGCCACCAAGGAACTGCTCACCGCCCCGGTACGGGCCGTCCTGGCGGCCGACGGCGGCGCACTCACCGCACTCTCCGCGCACCACTTCGGCTCGGCCGAGGCCCGCGAGGGCATCACCGCCCGCTTCGAACGCCGGGACCCGTCATGGGCCCTGTGACCGGCATCCAGCCGACCGGGGACGCCCGGCCCGCCGAGGAGGACCGGTCCGCACCCGACGCCCAGCCCGGCCCCAAGCAGGCCCGCAGCCGCGTCACCCGCCGCCACCTCCTGGAGGCGGCCGTCGCCTGCCTCGCCGAACAGGGCTGGGCCGGCTCCACCGTCGCCGTCGTCGCCGAACGCGCCGGCGTCTCGCGCGGCGCGGCCCAGTACCACTTCCCGACGCGCGAGGACCTCTTCACCGCTGCCGTCGCCTACGTCTCCGAGGAGCGGTACGCCGCCCTGCGCGACCTCTTCCAGGCCGGACCCGCCGCCCGCCCCGCCGTGGTCGAGGCCATCGTCGACCTCTACACCGGAGCCCTCTTCCGCGCGGCCCTCCAGCTGTGGGTCGCCGCCTCCAACGAGGAGCAGCTGCGCCCCCAGGTCACCGAACTGGAGGCCCGCGTGGGCCGCGAGACCCACCGCATCACGGTGGAGCTCCTCGGCGCGGACGAGTCCGTCCCCGGCGTACGCGAGACCGTGCAGGGCCTCCTCGACATGGCGCGCGGCCTCGGCCTGGCCAACGTCCTCACCGACGACACGGCCCGCCGGGCCCGCGTGGTCGCCCAGTGGTCCCGGATCCTGGACGCCGCCCTCGGCTGAAGCCGGGACTCCCCGCACGCACCGAGGGCGCCGCACCCCGTACTCGCACGGGAAGCGGCGCCCTGACCGGCGTACGCGGAGAACTCAGGCGGTGTCGGCGATGTCGGCGTAGCCCTCGATGTCGCGCGGGTCGCGCCGCCCGGGGCCGATGTAGCGCGCGGACGGCCGCACCAGGCGGCCCGTGCGCTTCTGCTCCAGGATGTGCGCCGACCAGCCGGCGGTCCGGGCGCAGGTGAACATGGACGTGAACATGTGCGCCGGGACCTCCGCGAAGTCCAGCATGATCGCTGCCCAGAACTCCACGTTCGTCGCGAGCACCCGGTCGGGGCGGCGCGCGTGCAGCTCCTCCAGCGCGGCCTTCTCCAGCGCGGCGGCCACCTCGTAGCGCGGCGCGTCCAGCTCCTTGGCCGTACGCCGCAGCACGCGGGCGCGCGGGTCCTCGGCCCGGTACACGCGGTGCCCGAAGCCCATCAGCCGCTCGCCCTTGTCCAGGGCCTTCTTCACGTACGCCACGGCGTCACCGGTGCGCTCGATCTCCTCGATCATGCCGAGGACGCGGGAGGGCGCACCGCCGTGCAGCGGCCCGGACATGGCGCCCACGGCGCCGGAGAGGGCGGCGGCCACGTCCGCGCCGGTCGAGGCGATCACGCGCGCGGTGAACGTGGAGGCGTTCATGCCGTGCTCGGCGGCCGAGGTCCAGTACGCGTCGACGGCCTTGACGTGCTTGGGGTCCGGCTCGCCCCGCCAGCGGATCATGAACCGCTCGACGACGGACTCGGCCTTGTCGATCTCGCTCTGCGGAACCATCGGCCGGCCCTGCCCGCGGGCGGACTGCGCGACGTACGACAGCGCCATCACGGCGGCGCGCGCGAGGTTGTCGCGGGCGGTCTTCTCGTCGATGTCGAGCAGGGGTTTCAGGCCCCACACGGGCGCGAGCATGGCGAGGGCGGACTGCACGTCGACGCGGATGTCGCCGGAGTGCACGGGGATCGGGAAGGGCTCGGCGGCGGGCAGACCGGGGTTGAACGCCCCGTCGACCAGCAGGCCCCAGACGTTGCCGAACGAGACGTGTCCGACGAGATCCTCGATGTCGACCCCGCGGTAGCGGAGCGATCCGCCTTCCTTGTCCGGTTCGGCGATCTCGGTCTCGAACGCGACGACCCCTTCGAGCCCGGGTACGAAGTCGGACATCAGGCGGCTCCTCAGATAGTGCGAACACGCGCGGCTCCCGGCGTGACTCGCGGTCCGGCGCGGTCATCCCCGTTGATGCCCGGCACGGCCGTCGGTCACCCGCGCGGGGACCTTCGGACCGGCCCCAAGATTTTGGCTGTTCCGGATGGCAGGCGGAAGCGTGACATACGGCACACTGCCGCGAGCGCTCCTGCGGCAGGATGGCATGCGTGACCGACCAGGACATTGACCCCGCCACGATGCGCAAGCAGTACCGCTCGGAGATCGTCTTCGAGGACGGACTCGCCGAGGACCCCATGCGGCAGTTCGCCGAGTGGTTCCAGCAGGCCGCGGACTCGCACCTCTTCGAACCCAACGCGATGGTCGTCTCCACCGCGACCCCCGACGGCCGCCCCAGTTCCCGCACGGTGCTGCTGAAGCAGTTCGACGAGCGGGGATTCGTCTTCTACACCAACTACGGCTCCCGCAAGGGCCGCGAGATCGACGCGAACCCGCACGTCGCCCTGCTCTTCCCCTGGCACCCCATCTCCCGCCAGGTCATCGTCACCGGCACGGCCTCGCGGATCGGCCGCGACGAGACGGCGGCCTACTTCCGCTCCCGCCCGCACGGCTCGCAGCTGGGCGCCTGGGCGAGCGAGCAGTCCCGGGTGATCGCCTCCCGCGCCGAGCTCGACCGGCGCTACACGGAGCTCGCGGAGCGCTACCCCGAGGGCGAGCAGGTCCCGGTCCCGCCCGAGTGGGGCGGCATCCGGGTCGTCCCCGACGGGATCGAGTTCTGGCAGGGCCACGAGAACCGCCTGCACGACCGGCTGCGCTACGTCCTGGAGGACGGGAAGTGGCGCCTGGAGCGCCTGTGCCCGTAGCCCGGTAGTGCCGTGGCGCCCGCCCGTCACCGGCGCCGACACGCAGACGACCCGCGAGCTCGGGTTTCTCTCCTGCAGTGAGAGAAGCCGGCCGGACGTACCGGCGAGCTCGCGGGTCGGGTGACTGCTTGGGATTGGCGCCTGGCTACCCGCCGGGCACCGCACTGGGTGCGTGCGACGACGGGCCCTTAGCCCGCAGCCACCTCACGCGTCCGGTTTCCGTACATTTCGGGAACCACCTCCCTTCTCGTGTGATGCAGAGCCTAGAACCGCTCCCCGAGGTCCTCAAGTGATTTATTTCGGGGCGATTCGGGGAATGCGATGTGGGCTGCGTCACGTTCCAGTTGAATGATCTGACGTGCCGCACACGCGAACACCTGCAGGGGGTGCCAGGTGAGTGCTTCCGGACGTGGTGAGACCACCGACGATCTGCTCGCAGCGCTGCTCGACGGGATGGACGCGGCCTTGTGCGCGTTCGACTCCGACGGCGTGATCACGCACTGGAACCGCGAGGCCGAGCGGATCCTGGGCTGGAGCGCCGCCGAGGCGGTCGGGCGCAAGGGCTTCGCCGGGTGGGCCGTGCGCGCCGCCGACGCGCAGGACGTGGAGGAGCGGCTCATGTCCGCCCAGGACGTGCCCGGGCGGCAGGTGCACGAGTTCGCGCTGCTGACCAAGGAGGGCGGGCGGGTGCTGGTACGGACCCAGTCCGCCGGCGTGCCCGGGGCGGACGGGAAGCCCGCCGGGGTGTACTGCGCCTTCAGCGAGGTGCACGCCCAGATCGACCTGGAGCGGTCCATCGCGCTCAGCGAGGCGCTGATGGACGACGCCTCGTGGGGCGTCGTCCTCGTCGACGTGGACCTGCGGCCCGCGGTGGTCAACGCGCACGCGGCCCGCGCCTTCGGCTCCGGGCGCACCGCGCTGCTCGGGAGGCCGCTGGGGGAGCTGCTGGCCCAGGGCGTCGAGGAGCTGGAGGGGGCCCTGCAGCACGTGCTCGCCGAGGGCTCCCCGCCGCCGGCGCCCACGGAGCTGTGGGTGTCGGTCCGTACGCCGGAGGGGGTGCGGCGCCGGTGCTGGCGGTCCGGGTTCCTGAGGCTGGGCTCCCCGCTGGCGGAGGAGCCGGTGCCGCTCGGTGTCGGCTGGCTGTTCCAGGACATCACCGAGGCGCGTCAGGCGGCGCTGGACACGGCGCAGCTGCGTTTCCGTGCCGGCCAGCTGCACCGCTCGGGCCGGGCGGCCGCCGAGTGCGAGGACCCGGCCGAGGCGGCCGCCGTACGGCTGGACTTCGCGCTCGCCGGCTTCGCGGAGCACGCGCTGCTCGACGTACTGGAGCGGTCGGGCGATCCGGACCGGCCCCGGCTCGTACGGATGGCGGCGTCGCCGCCGCTGCTGGCGGGCGCGGGGGCGATCGCGGCCCGCTACGCGCCCGGGCACCCGGCGCTCCAGGCGCTGGACCGGATCGGCTCGGTGCGTACGAGCGCTCCGCGCGGGGAGCCGGCCGGGGGCTGGGCGCGGGAGCGGCAGTGGCCCGAGGACGCGGCGCACGTGCTGTGCACCGTGCTGCGCAGCCGCGGGCGGACCGTGGGCGCTCTGACCTTCGTACGGGCCGCTTCGCGGGCGCCCTTCGAGCAGGCGGACGCGGCGTACGCGGAGGAAGTGGCGGCCCGGGTGGCGGCCGACCTCGATCTGGCGGCCTGCCCCGGGCGGCCCAAGGACGGGGAACCGCCCGCCCCCCAGCGGCCGTAGCGGCCGGCCCCGGAGGCGCAGGGGGCCCCGGCGGCCCGCCGCCCCGGGGGTCTCAGTGGCGGAAGAAGATCCGGTCGCCGTACTCCTTGAGGACGCGGCCGTTCCATTCGTGGCCGCCGTCCACGTTGCCCGAGCGCAGCAGCGGGGGCTCCAGGCCGCGGGCGGCGAGCTCGCCGGCGGCCGCCGCCATCACGGCCTGCATGATCGCGCTGGTCACGACGGTGGAGGCGGGGGCGAACGGCGCGTCGATGCCGTCCAGGCTCAGCTCGGCGTCGCCGACCGCGATCTTGCTGTCGAGGACGATGTCGCAGTGGTCCTTGAGGAAGGTTCCGGAGGCGTGCCGCGACTTGGTCCCCGTCGCGTACGCCACCGAGGTCACGCCGATGACCTTCAGGCCGATCGCGCGGGCGTTCATGGCCATCTCGACCGGCAGCGCGTTGCGCCCCGAGAGGGAGATGATCACGAGGACGTCCCCGTCGGTGGCCGGGCTGCTGTCGAGGACGGCCCCGGCGAGGCCGTCCACCCGCTCCAGGGCGCTGCCGAGGGTGGCCGGCATGACGTCGATCCCGACGGTGCCGGGGACGGCGAGGAAGTTCACCAGCGCGAGTCCGCCGGCCCGGTAGACCACGTCCTGCGCGGGGAGCGAGGAGTGCCCGGCGCCGAAGGCGAAGAGCCGGTTCCCGGCGGCGACGGCGTCCGCGATGACGGCGCCCGCCTCGGAGATGTGCGCGGACTCCTCGGTCCGCACCCGCTCCAGGAGCCCGATCGCTGCGTCGAGGAACTGACCGGCCAGCTTGCTCTCGCTCATACGCCGATGGCCCTTCCAGAGGTGGGGTTCGTCCGTGTCCGCCGCTCACCGTGCGGTCTGGACCAAGGGCGTGTCAATACGAACGTCAATCCCGGGGCCGGGGTGTCCGGGGATGTCCTGTGCGGGGCTTGACGTCCGGCACGGGACGGTTGTCGGCGCGATGCGTCAGAATTGGGTGCAGGGCCAGCGCACGATATCCGAGGGGCACGAATGTCCGGACTGATCGATACCACGGAGATGTATCTCCGCACCATCCTCGAACTGGAAGAGGAAGGCGTGGTCCCCATGCGCGCCCGCATCGCCGAGCGGCTCGATCAGAGCGGCCCGACGGTGAGCCAGACCGTGGCGCGCATGGAGCGCGACGGCCTGGTGGCCGTGGCGAGCGACCGCCACCTGGAGCTGACGGAGGAGGGGCGCCGGCTGGCGACGCGCGTGATGCGCAAGCACCGGCTCGCCGAATGCCTCCTCGTCGACGTCATCGGCCTGGAATGGGAGCAGGTGCACGCCGAGGCCTGCCGCTGGGAGCACGTGATGAGCGAGGCGGTGGAGCGGCGGGTGCTGGAGCTGCTGCGCCACCCGACCGAGTCGCCGTACGGGAACCCGATCCCGGGGCTGGAGGAGCTGGGCGAGAAGGCCGAGGCCGATCCGTTCCTGGAGGACGGCATGGTCAGCCTGTCGGAGCTCGACCCGGGCGCCGAGGGCAAGACGGTGGTCGTGCGCCGGATCGGGGAGCCGATCCAGACGGACGCCCAGCTGATGTACACGCTGCGGCGGGCGGGCGTGCAGCCCGGCTCGGTGGTCAGCGTGACCGAGTCGGCGGGCGGGGTGCTGGTCGGCAGCGGCGGCGAGGCCGCCGAACTGGATGCGGAGATCGCCTCGCACGTGTTCGTGGCCAAGCGCTGACGGCCCCTACTCGGGCGAGCACGCGGCACGGTCGGTGGCAGCGCTGCCGGTGGTGGGCGTGGGCGGTCCCGGCGCCTTGCGGCGCCGGGACCGGTCCTCCCCTTTGCTGACCCGGAGCCCCGAGCTCTCAAGGTCATCCCCTCGGACCGTCTTCCCCGAGCGGCCCGCCTCCCTGTTGAAAGGATCTCCATCGGCAGGGGCGGCCAATCCTTGAGCAAGGTCACTCGAAAGAGCGGTGTTGCAGGCGAGAACCCCGTTTTCGAATACGGGTTCGATAGTCTGGCCGCGAGCGAAGGGGGTGCATCTGCCGTGGTACAGCGCATCGATGTGACAGGGGCAGACGGTGTGCGCCTGGCCGCCTGGGAGTTCCGGGAATCACCCACGAGTGCGCCCCCGGATCCGGACGTGCCCCGGGTGCTGTTACTCCACGGTCTGATGGGCCGCGCCTTCCACTGGGCGGGCACCGCCCGCTGGCTCTCGGCGAACCGCCGCGTCATCGCCCTCGACCAGCGCGGCCACGGCCGGAGCGAGCGCCCCGCCGCCGGCCCGGGCGCCACGACCCCCCTGGGGCGCGACGCGTTCGTGGCCGATGCCGAGGCCGTCATCGAGCAGCTCGGCCTGGCCCCCGTGACCCTGGTCGGTCATTCCATGGGCGCCCTCACCGGCTGGCAGCTCGCCGCCCGCCGCCCCGACCTGGTCGAGGCCCTGGTGATCTGCGACATGCGCGCCTCCGCCCTCGGCCAGGCCTCCCAGGAGGAATGGGAGGAATGGTTCCGCCGCTGGCCCCTCCCCTTCCCCACCCAGGACGCCGCCCGCCGCTGGTTCGGCGAGGACGACCCCAGGGTGGAGCGTCCCGACCCCGGCCGCGGCGCCTTCTTCGCCGAGGTGATGCACCAGGCCACGGACGGCTGGCGCCCGTTGTTCTCCCGCCACCAGATGTTGACCGCCCGCGAGACCTGGGTCCACGACGCGCACTGGGAGGAGCTGGCCCAGGTCCGCTGCCCGGCCCTGGTCGTCCGAGGCCTCGACGGCGAACTGGGCCGCGCGGAGGCCCAGGAAATGGTCCGCGTCCTTCCGGCGGGCCGATACGCCGAGATCCCCGACGCCGGCCACTACCTCCACTACGACCAGCCGGCGGCCTGGCGCGCCGTTCTCGAACCCTTCCTGGACGAGATCAGAAGCGCCGCCCGCTGAGGAACCCGTGAGGGGCGGAACCGTGAAACGCGGGAGGGGGTGGCGGGCCGTAGCCCGTCACCCCCTCCCGAACGGAGTTCCGTACGCCCGTACGCTCAGCCGGCCGCTCAGCCCTTGCTGACCGCCACGAGGATCTCCGGCAGGGTCCTGGCCACCGTCGGGGCGGCCAGGCGCAGCCCAGCCCAGGCCGCGAACGTGCCCCAGACCACGCCCAGCGGCAGCACGATCCAGGTCAGCGACTGCTGGTCGGTCACGTTGAGGAAGATCGTCAGCGCGATCACCGGAGAGCAGATCACCGCCGACGTCAGCATGCCGCCGAAGATGCCGGCCCACGCGAGCCCGGCCTGGCCCGGCGCCACGTTCTTGAACGCGCCGTCCGTCGGGATCGAGTACGGGAACCGGGCCGAGGCCAGCGCGCCCGTGCACAGCATCGAGCCGAGCAGCGCCAGGGCCACGCCGAGGGCCGCCGGGTAGGCCCTCCAGTCGTGCACGAGCAACGCGGTGACCGTCGTCAGCACCACCGTGTACGGGACGGTCACCAGCGCCAGGGCGTACGCGCGGGCGCGCAGCTCCTCGAAAGCCTCCCGCGGGGTCGAGATGGTCTGCGCGACCATCCAGAACGCCGAGGTGTCCTGCCCGAACTGGTTGTACATCTGGATGCCGAGCATGCCCGCGCCGAAGCAGGCCAGGTACAGCGAGCCCGTGCCCTGGAGGGCGTTGAAGACCGGGACGATCACACCGACCGCCAGGGCCGTCACCCACGCCGACTTCGTCTTCGGGTCGCGCACCACGTAGCGCAGCGTGCGCTGCATGACCGCGCCCGCCCGCCCGCCCGGCAGGAACCCCCAGGCATCCGTGCCGCCCGCGGACTTCCCCGCCGCCGGCTTGGCCGCCGCGATCGTCGATCCGTCCGGGGTGACCATCAGCGAGGTCAGGCTCCGTTCCCAGAACCGCAGGAGCAGCATCAGGGCGAGGACGGTCACGGCGAGCTGGCCCGCCGCCACCCCGTACGCGCCCTCGCTCGCCGAGTCCACCATGCCGACGGCGCTCGCGGGCGGCAGCCACCGCACCACGGCCTCGGCCGGCTCCAACTGGGCCAGCCCGCCCGACTGGAACAGGCGCTGGCTCGCGAAGTTCGCCAGCTGCGCGCCGACCGCGATCACCAGACCGCTGAGCACCGCGAGGTCGCGCCCCTTGCGGCTGCTCAGCAGCCGTACGTTGGCCGTGGCCACCGAGCGGGCCAGCGCGACGCAGCCCAGCACCAGCAGCGGCACGGCCACCACGGCCGCCACGATGCCCGCCGCGCCCCGCGCGACGGCCACCACCGAGCCCACCGCGAGGCAGAGCGTGAACAGCGGGCCGATGCCGACCAGCGAGGAGGCCAGCAGGGCCCGTACCAGCGGCCGCGGCCGCAGCGGCAGCATGACGAGCCGGCTCGGATCGAGCGTCTCGTCCCCGCTGGGGAAGAACAGCGGCATGAAGCTCCAGCCCAGCGCCAGGATCGCCGCGAGCAGCACGACGACCGTGCCCGCGTGCGCGTTCCCGTGCAGTACGGCCAGGCCGAGCATCGCGAGGCAGGCCACCGCCAGCGACAGCGCCAGCGAGGTGAAGTAGGCGGCCTTGCGCTTCGACGAGCCCTTGAGCCCGTTGCGGATCAGCGAGAGCTTGAGGCGGACGAAGACCGGGGTCAGGTTCACCACGGGAGCGGCGGCCGGGGCCGCGGCCGCGGCGTGGCCGGCCGTCGGGGCGGGGGCGGACGCGGCGCTCATCGGGCGGCCTGCCCGCCGAGCCAGTCCAGGGAGTCGCCCGCGTCGCGCCCGCCCGCGCCGACCAGCTCCAGGAACGCGGCCTGCAGCGAGGGCGCGTCGCCCCGTACGTCGGCCAGCGGGCCCGCGGCGCGGATCCGGCCGGCGGCCATGACGGCGACCCAGTCGCACAGCGACTCGACCAGCTCCATCACGTGGGAGGAGAAGACGACCGTGGCGCCGGACGCCGTGTACCGCTCCAGCACCCCGCGGATGGTCTGCGCCGAGACCGGGTCCACGCCCTCGAACGGCTCGTCCAGGAAGAGCACTTCGGGGTTGTGCAGCAGGGCGGCGGCCAGGCCGATCTTCTTCCGCATGCCCGTCGAGTAGTCCACGACCAGCTTGTGCTGGGAGCCCGCGAGGTCGAGTACGTCCAGCAGCTGCGTGGCCCGCTTGTCGGTCTCCTCGCCCGGCAGCCCGCGCAGCCGGCCCATGTAGCCGAGCAGTTCGCGTCCCGACAGGCGCTCGAACAGCCGCAGGCCCTCGGGCAGTACACCGATCCGAGACTTCACCTCGACCGGGTCGCTCCACACGTCGTGTCCGGCGACGAGGACCCGCCCCATGTCGGGGCGCAGCAGCCCGGTCACCATCGAGAGCGTCGTCGTCTTGCCCGCGCCGTTCGGTCCGACCAGGCCGATGAACTGGCCCGCGGGCAGCTCCAGGTCGATCCCCGCGACCGCGACCTGCTCGCCGAAGCGCTTCCACAGGCCTTCGACCCGCACCGCCGCCCGTCCGGCGGGCGGCGCGGGTCGCGCGCCGTCCCGTCCGTCCGCCCCGCCCGTCGCAACTGCCTGGTCCGGCATGTGCGCCTGCCTCTCGTCCTGTTCCCCGTGGTCTTGCCCTCTCACCATAAGAGGGTGGGGAAAGGCCGGGCAGTTACTTATGTCATGAGTTTCCGGGCACGAACATCCCGGGTCTGACCTGCGATCTCGGTGATGCGGGTCAGGCGCCCCGCCGGTCCCGGTCCGCCGCGGCCTCGCGTCCGCAGGCGTACGCCAGCGCCGCGATCAGCTCCTCCGTGTCCGGCAGCCACCGGTTGGCCGGGGTGGGCCGGCGCGCCCACTGGACCGAGCCCCGGCCGCCGAAGCGGGTGGGCGGGGCGGCCACGTACTCGCCCTCGCCCCGCGCGGCCAGGTCGATCGAGGCGGGCGCCCAGCCCAGCTTGCGCACCAGGTCCGGCACCTTCGCCCCGGCGCCCGGCAGGACGAAGAACAGCATGCGGTGGTCGGGCGTCAGGGCGACCGGTCCGAGGGTGCGCTCCATCCGCTCCAGGCGCGCCAGCGCCAGGAACCCGGCGGAGTCCGGCACGTCCAGCGCGTCGAACGTGCGGCCCGTCGGCAGCAGGATCGAGGCCTCGGGCCGCTTCGCCCAGATCCGCCGCACCTGGACCGCGCTGCCCGTGGCCAGAGCCGCCCAGTCCTTCACCGTGGGGTGCGCGCCGGGCGCCGGGCAGTCCTGTGCCCCGCAGGAGCACACCTCCCGCCCGTCCGCGGACTCCAGCCAGGTGCCGGCGAAGACGTCCCAGTGCCGTTCTTCCGCGTACCGCACGGCATGGTCCAGCAGCTGCTCGCCGCGCTGCTTGGGGACGGGTGCGGTCTCCGTGACTCCGATGGTCTCTTCCACGCCCATCACAACTCTCGGGGTCACTCGGGGTTACGGGCGTAAACCGGCCGGTGGCCGGAGCATCGATCCTGCATGCGGGGCGCACTGGAGCACGCGCGGGGGCGCGTAGGAGGTCGGGGCGCCGGAGTTGGGTAGCGACACGACGCAGAGCGGATGATTCTCCGCAACTCAGGCGGGAAGTGATCATTCCAACGATCACCCGCGGCTACTGGGGGTTTTCATGGCAGCCAGGCCTCTCGTCGCGCGCCAGCCGAATGAACGGCTTCAGGCGCTCATCCAGGAAGCCGGGTGCTCGAACGCCGGGCTCGCCCGGCGCGTCAACATGTGCGGGGCCGAACACGGCCTCGATCTCCGCTACGACAAGACGTCCGTGGCCCGGTGGCTGCGCGGTCAGCAGCCGCGCGGCCGGGCGCCGGGCATCATCGCCGAGGCGCTGGGGCGCAAACTCGGCCGGACCGTCACCATCGACGAGATCGGAATGGCCAACGGCAAGAACCTCGCCTCCGGCATCGGCCTGCAGTTCTCTCCGACCGTCGTCGGCGCCATCGAGCAGGTCAGCGAGTTGTGGCGGAGCGACGTGGGCCGCCGCGACTTCCTGTCGGGCTCCAGCGTGGCCGCCTCGGCGCTGGTCGAGCCGAGCCGCGACTGGCTGATCACCGGCGCCGACGCGCAGGTGGCGCGCAGCGGCGGCTCGCGCGTCGGGATGCCGGACGTGGAGGCGGTGCGGGCGACCACCGACGCCCTCAAGGACCTCGACCACCGCTTCGGCAGCGGGCACGTGCGCCCGGTGGTGGTGCACTACCTCAACTCGGTGGTGTCCGGGCTGATCGGCGGTTCCTACCGGGAGCCGGTCGGGCGGGCGCTGTTCGCCGCGGTGGCAAGACTGACCGAGCTGGCCGGGTACATGGCGGTGGACACCGGCCAGCCGGGTCTGGCGCAGCGCTACTACATCCAGGCGCTGCGGCTGGCGCAGGCGGCCGGGGACCGGGCGTACGGGGGCTACGTGCTCGCCGCGTCCATGAGCCACCTCGCGGCGGAGCTGGGCAATCCGCGGGAGATCGCGCAGCTGGCGCGGGCCGCGCAGGAGGGGACCCGCGGGCAGGTCACGCCGCGGGTGGAGGCGATGTTCTACGCCGCCGAGGCGCGCGGGCACGCGCTGCTGGGCGACACCCGGGCCACGGCGGTGCTGTCCTCGCGGGCGGTGACGGCGCTGGAGCGGGCGGAGCCGGAGTCGGGCGACGACCCGGTGTGGATCCGGCACTTCGACGCGGCGTACCTCGCGGACGAGCTGGCGCACTGCCACCGGGACCTGGGCCAGGCGGACGCGGCGGCCCGGCAGGCGCAGGAGGCGCTGCGGGGCCTTCCGGCGGGCAAGGAGCGGCGCCGGGCGATCGGGCTGCTGCTGCTGGCGGCGGCACAGGTGCAGCAGCGTGAGGTGGAGCAGGCGTGCCAGACGGCCGCGAAGGCGGCCGAGCTGCTGTCGGGGCTCCGCTCGAACCGCGGCGCGGAGTACCTGGACGACTTCCGGACCCGGCTCGCCCCGTACCGGGACGAGCCGTCGGCGCGCGAATTCACCGCGCGGCTGGAGGTGGTGGCGTAGGGGATGCTCCACGAGAGCACACGGGGGGCCTCCGGTGGCGGGGGCTGACCGGGTAGCGTGAGCCGACGGTTCGGAATACCGGAGCAGTCGGCGAAGGAGTCCCGGTGACGGAGAGCGGACAGGGCGGCAGCCCGCAGGCGGGCACGCCGTGGGACCCCGACCCGGCGTACCCGCAGCCCGGGTACGGCTACCCGCCGCCGGCGCAGCCCGAGCCGGGCCGGCCGGCGTACGGCTACCCGCCGGCGGCCGGCCAGGCCCAGCCGGGACAGCCGCAGCCGCAGCCGCTGGGCCCGGAGCCGTCGGGCTCGCCCGCGTACGCCCGGCCGCCCGTGTCGGGGCAGGCCCCGGCCGGGCACGTGGTGGGGCCGGGCTACGAGGGGCCGGGGGAGCCGCACGGGTACGGCTACCCGCCGCTGCCCGAGGCGGTCACCCAGTACATCCCGCCGGTCCCTGCCGGGCCCGGGCCCGGTGAGGCGGCGGCCCCCTACCCGCCGGGATTCGGCGTCTCCGCGCACGACGAGGGCGCCACGCAGTACATCCCGCCGGTGCCGTCCGGCGCCGCGCACGACGAAGCGGCCACGCAGTACATCCCGCCGGTCCCGTCCGGCACAGCGCACGACGAGGGCGCGACGCAGTACATCCCGCCGGTGCCGTCCGGCGCCGCGCACGACGAAGCGGCCACGCAGTACATCCCGCCGGTACCGGGCGGGGCGGGGCCGGGCGAGGCGGCCACGCAGTACATTCCGCCCATCGCCGACGGGTTCGACGCGCTGTTCCGCGAGGAGGGCGCCGACGCCGGGCACACGCGGCAGATGCCGCCCGTGCAGGAGCCGGTGCTGCGCCCGCAGCCTCCGCGGGGGTATCCGCCGCGCGGGCAGCGGCCCGTACCGCCGCAGGCCCAGCAGTTTCACCAGCCCCCACAGCACCAGCAGCACCAGCAGCATCCGCAGTACGCCCCGCCCCCGCCCCCGCCCCCGCCCCCGTCCCCGGCGCAGCCGGAGGCCGGCCGCCGCGTGCCGGCCTGGGTGATCGCCGCCGTCGTCATCGGCCTGGCCGTCGTCGGGCTCGGCGTCGGCGCGCTGCTCAGCGACGGCAAGAAGCAGAACAACGACCCCGCGGCGGCGGCCGCGCCCCCCAGTGCCGGAAGCTCGGCCGCGGCGGCCGGCGAGGCGCCCGTGGACCCGGCCCGCTCCCAGGCCGTCCAGCTGGACAAGGTCCTCGCGGACAGCAACGACAGCCGCGCCGCCGTGATCCGCTCCGTCGACGACATCAAGGGCTGCCGCAACCTCGGCCAGGCGGCCGCCGACCTGCGCGACGCCGCCCGCCAGCGCGAGGAGCTCGTCACCCGGCTCCAGGACCTGAAGATGGACCAGCTCCCCGACAACGCGAAGCTGGCCGCCGCGCTCACCAAGGCCTGGCAGTCCTCCGCGTCCGCCGACAACAGCTACGCGGCCTGGGCGGACGACACCGCCGCCGACAAGAAGGGCTGCAAGGACGGGCAGGCCAAGAGCACCGGCAACGCCGGCGAGGGCAACAAGGCGAGCGGCGAGGCGACCAGGGCGAAGGAGTCGGCCGCGACCATGTGGAACGCGATCGCGGCCAAGTACGGCCTCACCAAGCGGGACAAGTCCCAGCTCTGACCGCAGGACGGACCGCTACGCCGCGCGGGGCGCCTGCTCCAGGGTCTCCGTCATGTCCATCGACGGCTCGCCGCCCTGCTGGGCGACGAGCCGGCCCGCCTGGACGACCTGGAAGTTGACCCGCCCGTTCACCATGCGCGGGAAGCCGGAGACGGCGCGCATGTCCTTGTAGCGCCAGCTCAGGTCAGGGGTCAGCCCGCCGGTCTTGACGGGTTCCCCCTGGTTCAGCGTGCGCGCCACCTTGCGCGCGGTGATGTCCTCGTCGGACTTGAACCGCTTCAGGGTCTCGCTGAGCACGGTGTACGCGATCCAGGTGGTCTGCGTCCCGCTGTCGTCCGCGTCGACGGCGCTGTTGCCGAAGGCGTGCTCGGCGATCACCTTCCGCATCGGTTCCCACAGCGCGTCCGTGGACACCGGGTACCAGCTGGTGACGTACGCGCCCTCGAAGGGGCTCTCCTTGCCGCCGGTGCGGTCGACCACGGCCTGGCTGACGCTGCCGAGGACCGAGGAGATCTGCGGGTTCTTGTGCTTGGCGTCCTCGCGCCGGAACGCGTCGAAGAACGTCTCGGTGCGCTCGCCGAGGACGGCGCTCACGCAGCCGCGGTCCTTGCCGCCGGAGGAGTTGGCCAGTGCCTCGCGGGCCTGCGCGATGTAGTCCGCGGAGTCCTCGGCGGCCCGGATGTCGTCGGCTTCGGGCGCCTTGTTGAGCTTCAGCCCGGCGTTGAGCAGGATCGGCATGGAGTCGCCCGCGAGGGTGTCGGGGCGGACGATGGCCACCTGGCTGCAGGCCTTGCCCAGCTGCTGTCCGGCGCCGGCGAGGAGCGCGGGCTGGCCCCCGTTGACCGGGTAGGACAGGGTGCTCTGGAACTCCTCGGAGGAGACCCCGTAGCCGCCGATGAAGGGGATGCCCTCGGCTTCCAGCGGGGCCATGAACGCGCGTCCGTGCTGGCTGTAGGAGCCGACGACGGCGACGGCCTTCTCGTCGATGGCCTTGCGGGCGCAGTCGGCGGCGCCGGTCGGGGTGTTCTTCTCGTTGCAGGTCAGAACACGTAGTTTGTGGCCGTTTATCCCGCCCTTGGAATTGACCCAGGCCTCATAGGCCTTGGCCATTCCAGGCATTCCCGGCATGTTGGTCGCGTTGGTGTCCTGCGGCGCGAACGTCATGACCGTGATGGTCGCCCCGGAGCCCCCCGAGCCCCCGGGGAGCACCCCGCATCCCGAGACGAGACACGCTCCCATCGCCGTTGCCGCCAAGGTGCGGGTCAGTGGAGCCGTGCGTCGCCATTCGGTCATGTCCACGCACACTTCCGCCCCGTGGGTAACTGGAGAGTGAGATGGACACAACAGGGGGTGACGTGAAGGTGAATTGCGGGGGAGGTGCTGCGCACAGGTGCTTCAAGATCGCGCAAGCCGTGAACGTAACATCGCAAGCGTGACATTCGCCCAAGGTTCGAAGAACCCTTCCCGCCGAGGTGGCCGCTCCTCCACCATGGGCGGCATGCCCCTGAACGACATGCCCTGGTGGCGCTGGCGCAGCAACGTGCGCTCGGCGCTCCACATGCTTTCCGACCCGGTCTTCCACGAGGAGACCTGGCTCGCCGGCGGCGAGGGGTACGGGGACGTCACCGACGCCGTGTACCGCCTCGTCGAGGACACCTGGCTCGACAGCTGGTCCGCCGAGAAGTACGTCGGCACGATATTCCGCGACTCCCAGGAGGCCGCGCTCGTGGACCTCGCGGTGCTGCGGGTGCTGCGGATCCTGCACCAGGTCGGGCCCGACGCCCCCGTCTCCGCCTACCTGGAGCACCACGCCTGGCCCGAGGCGGTACGGGCCGCGCGCGAGGCGCACGTACGGCTCGCGACGGCGGACGGGGACGAACCGGACGCGCCGCCGCGGTCGCTGGAAGTGCTGAGGATTCTGACCCGCGCGGTGTGAGCCGCGGGGTGTGAAAGGCTGTGGGGTCATGAGCGACGACCCGCAGGCCCAGGCCCCCCAGCAGTACGTACTGACCCTGTCATGCCCGGACAAGCAGGGCATCGTGCATGCCGTGTCCAGTTACCTGTTCATGACCGGATGCAACATCGAGGACAGCCGGCAGTTCGGCGACCACGACACCGGCCTCTTCTTCATGCGGGTCCACTTCTCCGCCGACGCTCCGGTGACGCTCGACAAGCTGCGGGCCAGCTTCGCCGCGATCGGCGACTCGTTCCGGATGGACTGGCAGCTGCACCGCTCCGACGAGCGCATGCGGATCGTGCTGATGGTGTCGAAGTTCGGGCACTGCCTGAACGACCTGCTGTTCCGCTCCAGCATCGGCGCGCTCCCGGTCGAGATCGCGGCCGTGGTCTCGAACCACACCGACTTCACCGAGCTGGTGCGCTCGTACGGCGTCCCCTTCCACCACATCCCGGTGACGAAGGAGACGAAGGCCGACGCCGAGGCGCAGCTGCTGGCGCTGGTCCGCGACGAGAACGTCGAGCTCGTGGTCCTGGCCCGGTACATGCAGGTGCTGTCGGACACCCTGTGCAAGGAACTGAGCGGGCGGATCATCAACATCCACCACTCCTTCCTGCCGAGCTTCAAGGGCGCGAAGCCGTACCACCAGGCGCACGCGCGCGGTGTGAAGCTGATCGGTGCCACCGCGCACTACGTGACGGCCGACCTGGACGAGGGCCCGATCATCGAGCAGGAGGTCGCGCGGGTCGGCCACGAGGTGACCCCGGACCAGCTGGTGGCCATCGGCCGCGACGTGGAGTGCCAGGCGCTGGCGCGGGCCGTGAAGTGGCACAGCGAGCACCGCGTCCTCCTGAACGGCACCCGCACGGTCGTCTTCGCGTAGCCCGAGACGGCCCGGGCTCCGCCGGATCGGACCGGCGGAGCACGGTCGGCTAGAGGCGGCTCAACGAGGCCGCCGCGAACAGGACGTCGCGGATGGCCTCGCGGTCGCCGTGCTGGCCCACGGCCGCCTCCTCCGGGGAGATGTGACCGGCGGCCAGCTGGCAGAACTCGGCGCCGTCCATCGCGATCTGCGCCACCGTGTGCTCCGCCGACGGTTTCGCCGCCGGGGAGTCCAGGGCGATGTCCCAGCTGCCGCCGCCCGCGCCCTCGATCTCCAGGTGCAGGGTGCGCCCCGGTGCGCCCGCCGCGACCAGTCCGCGCGCCGGGGCGGCGAGGCCCGCCCGGCGCCGGTGGGCCAGCGCGCTCGGCAGCAGCCGCGCCGCCAGGTCGATCATCCGGTGCAGGTGCGGCCCGGACGGCGCGTCGTACGGGTAGTCCACCGCCTCCGCGATGTCCCACGCGTGCACCCAGCACTCGAAGGCCCGCTCCAGGAAGGCGTCCCCGAGCGGCAGCGCGAAGGTCCCGTAGTCCACCGACAGGTCCCCGACGCCCCGGCCCGCGAACGACACCGTCCGCAGCAGCGTGTGTCCCTGCTCCCGCCACGGCTCGCGGATCCGCCGGGTGATCGGCTGCTCGGCGGAGCTCCAGTAGTGCTCGGTACGGTCGGTCGCGCCGGCCGGGGCCTCCGGGCCCAGCGGGTCGTCCAGGCCCAGCGCCGTCGCGATCAGCCCGTCCACCGTCAGCAGGTGCCCGATCACCCCGGCCACCGTGGTCCGGCGCGTGCGCCGCTGCTCCTCCTCGAACCACTTCAGCCGTACCGGGGTCTGCCACTCCGAGTCGCCGAAGTCGCGCAGCAGCGCGTCGAGCCGCGCGGTCTCCGTGTCGTACGGGTTCGCCCACGCGGGCACCGGGATGCGGGCGGGCCGCTTGCCGAGGCAGTCCTCCAGGACCCGTGAGCGCAGCAGCGGCTTGAGGTCCAGATTGTCCTCGGGGTGCAGCAGGCCCACCGCGTCGCGCAGGCGCAGGGCCTCCTCGGCGCACTGCGCGCACTCGGTGAGGTGGTCCTCGACCGCCTGGGTCTCCTCGGCGGAGCAGGCCGCCAGCGCCCACGCCCCGAGCAGGGACTTCAGCACGGCGTGGGTGCGCGGCGGCTGGGGCGGCCCGGTCGCGGCGGGTGGCTCGGGCAGCGGCTCAGGGGCGTGCCGCGGATCGGGGGCGTGCCGCGGATCGGGGGCGTGCCGCGGGTCGGGGGCGTGCCGCGGATCGAGGTCGTCGGCGGCCCCGCGCGGACCCGGTATGCGCGCCGGACCCCCGGGGCGCTGCTCCTCGTATCCCTCGTCGGACGGGTCGGCGGGGCCGTTCATCGGGGCGATCCATATCCTGGCGGGCCGTATCCGGGCGCAGCGGTGTCCTCCTGCGGGAGGACGTTGGCGGTCGAGAGCAGCTGGAGGCCCAGGCGCAGCCGGCGCCGGGCCTCGTCCTCGCTGATGCGCAGGTCGGCGGCGGCCTGCCGGTAGTCGCGGCGCTTGAAGTACGCGAGTTCCAGCGCGGCGCGCAGCGGCGCGGGCATCGAGGTGACGATGTAGTCGGCGCGGGCGGCGGCGCTGGCGCTGCGCACCTTCTGTTCGAGCTCCTCGCGCGAACCGCGGCCGAGTTCGGCCTGGCGCAGCCGGGCCACGGCCTGGCCCTGGGTGATCCGGGCGACCCAGGAGCGCATGGAGCCCTGCTTGGGGTCGTACGCGTCGGGGTTCTCCCAGATGTAGCCGAACACTTCGCGGGTGATCCGGTCCGCTGCGCCCTCGTCGCCGAGGACGCGGTGCGCCAGGCTGTGCACGAGCGAGGCGAAGCGGTCGTACAGCTCTCCGAGCGCGGCGGCCTCGCCGCGGGCGAGGCGTTGCTGCATGCGGCGGTCCCAGCGCGGTGGTACGTCCTTCGGCATAACTGCCCCCAGCCGTGTGTCGACGCCTCGAATGTAGTCGCCAAAGGCGGGTTCGCGCCCGTTTTGGAGGAACGGGGCCCAGGAAGAGTGCCCTGCGTGATAGGTGCGGTGCGGGGTGTGAACGGTGGGTCGGGCCCCGGCACATGGGCACTGGTGTACGCGCCCCGCCGCGCTTCCCGTGCGCGGGTTCGATGCGGCCGTCTGCTTGACGACTTCGCTTAACGGGCAGGCCACGTAGGCCTTACGCTCCTGCCTTGTCTTGAACTGAACTCCACCGCACATGTGAAGGCGGAACGCCGCATATGGACAGCGCAGAATACGAGCGCAAGATCGCCGCCCGGTTTGCCACTTTCGACCAGGACGGGAACGGATACATCGACCGCGAGGACTTCAGCGCGGCCGCGAAGGCCGTCCTGGCCGAATTCGGCACCACCGCGCGGTCGGACAGGGGCCAGGCCGTCTTCGCCGGCGCGGAGGCCTTCTGGCAGGGAATGGCCGGGATCGCGGACGTCGACGGGGACCAGCGGGTGACCCGCGAGGAGTTCATCACCGGCGCCGCGAAGCGGCTGCGCGACAATCCGCTGCGGTTCGCGGAGATCGCCCGGCCGTTCCTGCACGGGGTGATCGCGGTCGCCGACGAGGACGGCCGCGGTACGACCCCGGAGGCGGCGGCCCGCGTCCTGCGCGTCCTGGGCACCCCGCCCGAAATGGCCGACCACGTGGCGCGGGCCCTGGACGCCGACGCCGACGGCCGCATCACCGAGGACGAGATCCTGACGGCCTTCGCCGCGTACTGCGGCGTCGAGGCCCCGGACGCGTAGCCCGCGCCGTCCGGGAGGCCGAACCCCCGTGCGGCCCTTACGGGGTACGCCGCACGGCGGTCCGCCGCGCCCGCGAACGCGCCGGCCGCTACGCGAAGCGTTCGCGCAGCTTGTACTTCAGGACCTTGCGGAGGGCTTCGTTGCGGGGCAGGGCCTCGACCAGTTCCAGTTGTTCCGGGAGCTTGTGCGGGGACAGGCCCTGGGCGCGCAGGTGGGACGTCAGCTGCGGGAGGGTCAGGGGGGCGGCGCCCGGCGGCTGTTCCACCACCGCGCAGACGCGTTCTCCGCGCTCCGGGTCCGGGAGGCCGATCACGGCCACGTCGCCGATGCCCGGGAGCAGGTGCAGCAGGTCCTCGACCTCCTTCGCGGAGATGTTCTCGCCCTTGCGGATGATCACGTCCTTGCTGCGGCCGGTGAGGACGAGGTAGCCGTCCCGCGTCAGGTGGCCGAGGTCGCCGGTGATCAGGTAGCCGTCGGCGTCGAAGGCCTCCGCCGGGCGGCCCTCCGGGTTCAGGTACCCCCGGCAGACCGCCTCGCCGCGCAGCCGGACCTCGCCGTCGGTGTCCGGGGGCAGGAGCTCGCCGCCGGGCGTCGTGATGCGGATCGACATGCCGGCCGGGGGCCGGCCCTCCGTCGTGGCGAGGTGCTCGGGGGTGTCGTCGGGGGCACCCATCGTGATCATCGGGACCTCGGTCATGCCGTAGCCGTGGGTCAGCCGGCAGCCCAGTTCGCGGACGACCGCGTGGTAGATCTCGGGGGGCTTGGGGGCGCCGCCGCCGGCGAGCAGGCGCAGGCTGGGGATCAGCCTCGTCGAGGGGTCCTTGCGCTGCTCCGCCAGGAACATCGAGTAGAAGGCCGTGGAGCCGCCGGCCACCGTGACCCCGTGGCGCCGGTAGCCGTCCAGCGCGTCCGGGAGCGCGAACTTCTCGAAGAGGACCGCGGGGAAGCCGTACAGGAGCAGCATCACGAGGTAGTCCGGGCCGCCTATGTGCGCGTACGGGAACGCGATCGAGCCGACGTCGGCCGGGCTCAGCCGCAGGGCGTGGGCCAGGCAGGAGCCGCCCGCGATCAGTGAGCGGTCGGTGTGCAGGACGCCCTTGGGGTCGGAGGTGGTCCCGGAGGTCCAGTAGATCCATCTGACGTCGGTGCCGTTCGCGGGCGGCGGGGGGAGCACGGCCGGATCGCCCGTCGGCAGGGCCGCGTACGCCTCGAAGACCCCGCGCGCGCCGAGCCGCTCGGCCATGGTGGTGTGGTCGAAGCCGCGCCAGACGCCCGGGACGGCGAAGAACTCGGCCTTGGACTCGCGCAGTGCGAAGCCCGCTTCACGGTCCCGGTAGAAGGGGATCACCGGGGTCTGGACGGCCCCGATGCGGGCCAGGGCGAGGGAGAGCAGGACCGTCTCGATCCGGGTGGGCAGCTGCCAGGCGACGACCGTGCCGGGCCGTACGCCCATCCCGTACAGCCCCGCCGCGACCTGCTCGGAGCGCTCGCGCAGCTCGCCGAAGGTGAGCGTCCGGTCGTCGGCGGGGTCCTCGGCCGCCTCGATCAGCACCGGGGCGCCGGGGCTCAGTGCGGCCCGCGCCGCGACCAGCTCCCACAGGGTGGGGGAGTGGCTCAGCCGTACCGCCGTGTCCTTGGTGTCCGCCATCCCCAGCCTCCCGTAACTGACGCTCAGTCAGATCCAGCGCAGAGCGTAGGCCTCCGGCGCTTGTCGGTCCAGGGGTGGCGGGGCTAGCGTGTTTTCTGACGCTCCATCAGATTCACCGGATTCATCGGCTCGCGAGGGGACACCATGGAACTGGAACTGCCTCGGATCATCAGCGTCGACGACCACGTCATCGAACCCGCGCACCTGTTCGACGTCTGGCTGCCGGCCAAGTACCGCGACCGCGGGCCCAAGGCGCTCACCGCCGGGATCGGCGAGCTCCAGTACACCGGGGGCAAGTACGTGATCTCCATGGACCCCGAGGGCCCTCCGACCGACTGGTGGATCTACGAGGACCTGAAATTCCCGTACAAGCGCAACATCGCCGCCGTCGGCTTCGACCGCGACGACATGACCCTCGAAGGCATCACGCGCGAGGAGATGCGGCGCGGCTGCTGGGACCCCAAGGCGCGCCTCGCCGACATGGACCTCAACCACGTCGAGGCCTCGCTCTGCTTCCCGACCTTCCCGCGCTTTTGCGGGCAGACCTTCGCCGAGGCGCACGACAAGGAGGTCGCCCTCGCCTGCGTGCGCGCGTACAACGACTGGATGGTCGAGGAGTGGTGCGGCGACAGCGGCGGCCGGCTCATCCCGCTCTGCATCATCCCGCTCTGGGGCATCGACCTCGCCGTCGCCGAGATCCGCCGCAACGCCGCCCGCGGGGTGCGCGCCGTGACCTTCTCCGAAATCCCGACGTACCTGGGACTCCCCTCCATCCACTCCGGCTACTGGGACCCCTTCTTCGCCGTCTGCCAGGAGACGGGCACCGTCGTCAACATGCACATCGGGTCCAGTTCCCAGATGCCCGCCGCCTCGCCCGACGCCCCGCCGGCCGTCCAGGCCTCGCTCAGCTTCAACAACGCCATGGCCTCGATGATGGACTTCCTGTTCAGCGGGGTGCTGGTGAAGTTCCCGAGGCTGAAGCTGGCGTACAGCGAGGGCCAGATGGGCTGGATCCCGTACGCCCTCGAACGCGCCGACGACGTCTGGCGGGAGCACCGCGCCTGGGGCGGGGTCCGCGACCTGATCCCCGAACCGCCGTCCACGTACTACTACCGGCAGATGTTCTGCTGCTTCTTCCGCGACAAGCACGGCATCGCCTCGCTCGACGTCGTCGGCCGCGACAACGCCACCTTCGAGACCGACTACCCGCACGTGGACTCGACCTTCCCGCACACCAGGGAGGTCGCCCTCGACCACGTGAAGGGCCTGGACGACGAGACCGTCTACAAACTGATGCGCGGCAACGCCATCCGCATGCTCGGCCTGGATCTCGTCTGATGGATTTGACCTACACCGACGAGGAGCGGGACTTCCGGGCCCGGCTGCGCGAATGGCTCGGCAAGACCCTGCCCGAGCTGCCCGCCAAGCCGTCCCCCGACGACTGGCCGGGCCGGCGCGCGTACGACGCGGGCTGGCAGCGCCGGCTGTACGACGCCGGGTACGCCGGGCTGCACTGGCCCGTGGACGCGGGCGGCCGCGGGGCCACCCCCACCCAGCACCTGATCTTCCTGGAGGAGACCGAGCGCGCCGGAGCCCCCTACGTGGGTGCCAACTTCGTCGGGCTCCTGCACGCCGGGCCGACCATCGCCGCCGAGGGCACGGCCGCGCAGCGCGCGCGCTGGCTGCCGCCCGTACTGCGCGGGGACGAGGTGTGGTGCCAGGGGTTCAGCGAGCCGGACGCGGGCTCCGACCTGGCCGCGCTGCGCACCCGCGCCGTGCGCGACGGGGACGACTACGTGATCACCGGCTCGAAGATCTGGACCTCGCACGCGGAGGTCGCCGACTGGTGCGAGCTGCTCGTACGGACGGAGCCCGTCAGCGGGGCCTTCCCCAAGCACCGCGGGATCTCCTGGCTGGCCATGCCCATGGACGCGCCCGGGGTGACGGTGCGGCCGCTGCGCACCCTCGCCGGCTCGGCCGAGTTCGCGGAGGTGTTCCTCGACGAGGTGCGCGTCCCCGTCGCGAACCGGGTCGGGGAGGAGAACGACGGCTGGCGCGTCACCATGGTCACCCTCTCCTTCGAGCGCGGGACGGCCTTCGTCGGCGAGGTCGTGGCCTGCCGCCGCACCCTGGGCGCGCTCGCGCGCACCGCGAAGGCCAACGGCCGCTGGGACGATCCGGTGCTGCGGCGCCGGCTCGGGCGCCTGTACGGCGAGTTCGGCGCCCTGTGGCGGCTCACGCAGTGGAACGTGAGCGAGTCGCAGGCCTCGGGCGGGGTACCGGGCGTCGGCGGCTCGGTCTTCAAGCTGGCCTACTCGCACGCGCGGCAGGAGCTGTACGACGCCGCCGCCGAGGTGATGGGCGCGGACTGCCTCGCACTGGACGGGGAGTGGGTGCTGGACCGGCTCTCGTCCCTCTCGTACACGATCGCGGCGGGCACCTCGCAGATCCAGCGGAACATCGTCGCCGAGCGGATCCTCGGCCTCCCGAAGGGCCGGTGAGGGCCGTGGACTTCCGGTTGACGGACGAGCAGCGCGACCTGCAGGCGGGCGTACGGGACCTGCTGGCGGGCCGCTACGGGCGAGAGGCGCTGCGGGCCTGCGTGGACGCGGGCGGGGCCCTGGACCGGGGACTGTGGCGGGAGCTCGGCGAGGCCGGGTTCTTCGCGCTGCGGCTCCCGGAGGCGCGGGGCGGGGTCGGGCTCGGGCTGCCCGAGGCGGTCCTCGTCTTCGAGGAGGCGGGGCGGGCGCTGCTGCCGGGGCCGCTCGTCGCCACGCACCTGGCGGCGGGGGTGGTCGCGGGGGCGGCCGAGGGGACGGCGGTGGTCACGGCGTTCGACCTCGGGGGAGCCCTGGTGGCGCACCTGGGAGAGGCGGACGCGGTGCTCGGTGCGGGCTCGCTCCCTGCGGGCGAGCCGGTGCCCTCGGCGGACCCGCTCACCCCGCTGCACCGGGTGGCCTCCCCGCCGGCCGCCGGGGAGGCGGCGGCGTACCGCGACGAGGGCGCGCTGCTGACCGCCGCCCTCCAGGTCGGCAGCGCGCTGCGCACGGTGGAGCTGGCGGTGCGGTACGCGGGCGAGCGCGAGCAGTTCGGGCAGCCGATCGGGGCCTTCCAGGCGGTCAAGCACCTGTGCGCGCAGATGCTGGTGCGCGCGGAGGTGGCCCGTACGGCGCTCTACGCGGCGGCGATCACGGCGGATGCGGCGGAGGTGGCCGGGGCAAAGCTGCTGGCCGACGAGGCCGCCGTGCGCAATGCCCGCGACTGCCTCCAGGTGCACGGCGGGATGGGCTTCACGTGGGAGGCGGACGTGCACCTGCACCTGAAGCGGGCCTGGGTGCGCGCCGAGCAGTGGCGGACGGCGGGGGAGGCGCAGGAGCTGCTGGCGGCCGAACTGGCTTCGGCCGCCATGTAGCTCACCGTCACGAAGGGGGGTGGACGGGGGCGGGACGGGGCACGGTCGGGACGGCCCGGGACGCATGTCCGATTACAGAGAGTTGATATCGGTTTGTGTCCTTGGCCCGGCCCCTTGCGGCCCGGACTCGGGGGCCTGCTCCGGTACGCTCCCGGGAATGCGAGCGGCACGGCAGCGCGAGCGACGCGCAGTATGCACCACGCCTACTCCTTCGCGCTGGAATATGCCCGAAGCGCTTGTTGTGGTGACTGTATGTCAACCATGCTGCTCCGCAAGGGGATCACACTCGGTGATCCCGTCCTGTCGCGAGGCGAAGTGTCCGCCGGTTCGGATGGTGTGAGCGGTGCAGGTGCTTCAGGTACAGCTGGAGGTAGGACCGGACCCCGCCGAGGTCGGCAGGGCCCGCCGCTGGGCGCGGTCCCGGCTGGCCGGGTCGGGCATAGGGGACGACGAGCCGCTCGCCGAGACGCTGATCCTGCTGATCTCCGAGCTGGTCACCAACGCGGTCGTGCACACCGGCTGTCCGGCCGTCCTGCGGATGCTCTTCGGGGAGCCGGGGGTGCGGGTCGAGGTCGCCGACACCAGCTCCCGCGGGCCGGCCCGGCGGCAGGCCGCGGGGGACGACACGGGCGGGCGCGGGCTGGAGCTGGTGGACGGGCTGGCCGACCGCTGGGGCTGGCAGCGCGAGGGTGCGGGCAAGCGGATCTGGTGCGAGATCGACCGCGCCGGCAAACCCAAGGAATGCCGGCCGACCCGGGAACCGCGCGTGTACCTCTAACGAGGTGTTGACGGTTCGTCAACTGTTGATCACCCTTGTACTGAGCGATTCGTCGCGAGGGGACGCCAAGGGCAGACCTTGACGAGTGCGGGTCGTGGGGTGGCGGCTGCCGTGCCGCGCTCGGGGCGCGCACGACCGTACGCCGCCACCCAGTGGTTCCCGTGCCGCCCCGCCGGCGCCCGCAGGCGCCTATGGGGGCGGCGCGACCAGGCCCATTTCGTAGGCCTTGATGACCAGGTGCACCCGGTCCCGGGCGTCCAGCTTCGTCAACAGCCGGGCCAGGTGCGATTTCGTCGTCGCCACCGTGATGAACAGGTCCTGCGCGATCTCGCTGTTCGACCGGCCCCGCCCCACCAGGGTCAGCACCTCCTGCTCCCGGCCCGTGATCGCCGGGACGCGATCGGGGGCGGGCGCCGGGCCCGAGACGAAGTCCGCTATCAGGCGGCGCGTGACGCCCGGCGCGATGAGGGCGTCGCCCGCCGCGACCACGCGCACGGCGGCGAGGATGTCGTCCAGCGCCATGTCCTTCACGGCGAAGCCGCTCGCGCCGGCGCGCAGCGCCCCGTACACGTGCTCGTCCTCGTCGAAGGTGGTCAGGATCAGCACGCGGGCGCCGCCGGGGCCGTCGGCGGCCGTGAGCCGGCGGGTGGCCTCGATGCCGTCCATCTCCGGCATGCGGATGTCCATCACCACCACGTCGGGGGCGAGCTCGGCGGTCATGCGGACCGCCTCGGCACCGTTCGCGGCCTCGCCCACGACCTCCAGGTCCGGGGTGTCGGCCATCAGGACGCGCAGCCCCGAGCGCACCAGGGGCTGGTCGTCGGCGAGCAGGACGCGGACGCTGCCGTTCATCGCTTCTCCTCGGGTCGTTCGACCGGCAGGGTGGCCGCCACGCGGAATCCGCCCCCGGGCCGTGGGCCGGCCTCGAAGCGGCCGCCCGTCAGGGTGGCGCGCTCCCGCATGCCGGTGAGGCCGAATCCGGCGCCGGGCGGGCCGCCTTCCGGAATGCCGCGCCCGTCGTCGGTGATCTCCAGGGCGAGCTCGTCCGGCCCGTACGCGATCTCCACCCGGCAGCTTCCGGCGCCCGCGTGCCGCACCACGTTGGTCAGCGCCTCCTGCACGATGCGGAACGCGGCGAGCTCGATGTCGGACGGCAGCGGGCGCTGCTCCCCCGACCACACCAGGTCCACCCGTACGCCCGTGTCGGCCGCGGTGGCCGCGGTGAGCCGGTCGATGCCGTCCAGGCCGGGCGCGGGCGCCGTCGACGCGGGCTCGCTGCGGCGCAGTGCGACCAGTGTGCGCCGCAGCCCCGCGAGGGTCTCGCGGCTGGTGGACTCGATGGCCCGGAGCGCCTCGCGGGCCTGCGCGGGCTGCGTCTCGATGACCCGGCTGCCGACCCCGGCCTGGATGGCGATGACGCCGATGCTGTGGGCGACCATGTCGTGCAGTTCGCGGGCGATGCGCAGCCGCTCCTCGGTGAGGGCCTGCTCGGTGGCGCGGGCCTGCGCCTGCGCGGCGGACTCGCGGCCGCGCCGTACGGAGTCGCCGATCAGCCAGCCGAGGACGACGACCGGCAGCTGGCTCTGGGACAGGACGCGGGCCGCGGAGTCGGTCGCGGGCAGGGCGAACTGGGCGGTGATCAGCAGCAGGACGGTGATGCCCGTGGCCGGCAGGGTCACCCGGCGCGGGCGGGTGGCCGCCACCATGCCCAGCGCCACCGCGGCGGGGATCACCAGCGTGATCGTGAGGGCGGGGGCGCGGCCGAGGAACAGCATCAGGTACGTGCCGAGGAGCATCAGGGCGAGGGTGGTGAGCGGTGCCCGTCGCACGAGGAGGGCGCCGGTCAGCATGCCGGCGATCGCGAGGAGCGGTCCCACTTCGAAGATCCGGTCCCCCACGCCGAGGGGGACGCGGAAGGCGAGGTTCGACAGGAGGAGGGTGCCGAGCGCGGCGCCCGTCCACAGGGCCGCGACCTGCCACCGGAGCGCCGTTCGGCCTCCGCTCACCTGCGTTGATGAGGTGTTCATGCCGCGACAGTAACGAGCCCCGCACGGACGGACATCCGCCCTCGGGATGCAGCCCGCGGGAGGGTTTCGGACCCGGTGGTAACCAGGCATTCCGCTTTCGAGGACAATTGGGGCGCACTCGACGTTACTCAGCAGTAGGAGCAAGCGCGTGAACCAGGACCGGCGCCGCCAGGCCGAGGACTTCCTGCAGCCCGACGAGCAGTTGATCGCCGTATGTGCCTGCGAGCCGGGTCCGGGCGTGCCGGCCCCGCCGGAGGACCTGCTCGCGCCGCAGGAGCCGGCGGCGCTCGGCCGGCGGATCGAGGAGAAGCTCCCCCGCCCCCTCCAGCAGTTCTTCAAGGCCCGCGCGCACGAGGAGCGCCGGGACCCGGCCGCCGACCGGCTTCCGGAGCCGGCGGCGGGCCCGGCCATGGAAGGCGGCTGGCAGAGCGAGGCCGGCCGGTTCCTGATCGGCCGGGCCGGTGCGCGGGGCTCGGGGACGGACCTCCTCGTCGTGACCGACCGGCGCTGGTTCGCCCTGACGGACGTCTCTCCGGTCTGGCAGTCCACGCCCCTGATGAAGCAGTACTGGGAGGTCCCGCGCTCGGCGGTCACCGTCGTCCGCGCGCAGGCATCGGTCCTGCAGGGCCGCATGGACATCGAGTTCGCGGACTTCTCCTGGGTCGCCGTGACGGCCCTGGCCCCGGCCGAGGCCCAGTCCTTCGCCGCATCCGCGGCCCGCTACCGCTGAGCCGGGGCTCCGCTGCGGTGCGTTGCCCCGGCCGGTCGGCCGGCCGGCCGCTCGGCCGCTCGGCCGGGGCAACCGCCGGGCGGGCTAGCCGGGCTCGGCCCCGGTGATCACCGCGAAGGTGCCGCCCTGGGGGTCGGCGAGGACGGCCATGCGGCCGGCCGCCATGTCGAACGCGGGGGCCTTGACGCTGCCGCCGGCCCGGACCAGGGCCGCCTGGACGCTGTCGACGTCGTCGACGGCGAAGTACGGCAGCCAGTGCGGCGGAACGCCGGTCGGCATCGAGGCGAGGTCCATCATCCCGCCGATCGCGCGGCCCCCGACCTGGAACTCCGTGTACTCCTCCGCGCCCGGCATCTGCGACCTCGCCGTGGTCAGCGGCAGCACGGCGGAGTAGAAGGCGGACGCGGCGTCGATGTCGCCGGTCGTCAGCTCGTTCCAGATCAGCGCGCCGTGCTCGTTGACGATGCCCGCCCCGGCGAAGGTGCCGTACTGCCAGAGGCCGACGGCGGCGCCCGTCGGGTCGATGACGACGGCCATCCGCCCGAGGTCCATGACGTCCATCGGGCCCATCATCACCGTGCCGCCCGCGTCGGGGACCGCCTTGAGGGTGGAGTCGATGGAGTCGGTGGCCAGGTACGTGGTCCACATGGCCGGCGGCATCGGGTCCGGGACGGAGCCGTCCGGGTTGGACGCGCGCATGATCCCGGCCACCGGCCTGCCCTTGAGGGTGCAGACGGAGTAGCCGCCGGTCTCCGGCGAGCCGATCTCGCCCTGCCAGCCGAAGAGGTCGCGGTAGAAGTCGAGGGCCGCCTGCTGGTCGGGGACGATCAGGTCGATCCAGCAGGGGGTGCCGGCCTGGTAGGGGCCGTTCATGTCGGGCACGGATGCCTCCGGGGCTGCCGATGAGGGTTGGACGGGCCCTCCATACCCCGCCCCCACCGGCCGAATCGGGCCGTACGGCTGAACGTGCTCAGCCGAACGTGCTCAGAGGATGGCCACCGGGGCGACGGGGGTGCCGACGCCGCCGACGAAGGGCTCCGGCATGGCCGACAGCAGGAAGCCGTACCGGTTCTCTTCTGCACAGGCTGTGGACAACTTTTCGAGGTTCCAGTTCTGGCCCTGGTGCATGCCCATCTCCACCAGGTCCAGCGCGTGCACCGGCAGCCACAGGTTCTCGATCTCCGGGGGGAAGATCTCGAAGGTCAGGGTGTCGTTCGCCACCGCCGCCACGTCGCGTGCGTGGAACCACTGCGGGGTGCGGACGGACAGCCCGGGCGACGGGTAGCCGTAGCCGTGCTTGTCGCCCGCCAGGTAGACCTGGATCTGCCCGGTGCGCACCAGGACGATGTCACCGGGGCGGACCGTGACCCCGCCGAACTCCTCCGCCTGGGCCAGGTCCTCCGGGGTCACCGCGTGGCCGCCCGGCAGCCGGTCCAGGCCCTTCGCGCGGGCCACGTCCAGCAGGACGCCCCGCGAGACGATGTGGCCGGCCTTGTCGATGCCGCTGAACTCGGCGCGCGCGTGCGCCGTGATCGTGGACGCGGGACGGCCGTTGTAGATGCGGCCCGAGTGCGAGACGTGGGTGAGGGCGTCCCAGTGGGTGGCCGACTGGAGCCCCATCGTCACGGCGTCGTCGCTGCACGCCACCGTGCCCGGCCCGAACAGCTCCTGGTTGATCTGCACCATCGTGTGCAGCGGGTTGACCCGGCCGGGGATCATGCCGGCCTGGACCCCGTCCTCCTTGAGCGGGAGCGCGAGCGGGATCCGGCGGCCGGTGCGGATCTCGGCGGCGGCCGCCCGTACGACCTCGTCGGTGATCAGGTTCAGGGTGCCGATCTCGTCGTCGGCGCCCCAGCGGCCCCAGTTGTTGACGCGCTTGGCGATGTCGTGGAACTCGGGGGGCATGGTCATGGCTTCCATCAGCTCCTGGGGTGCGCCGGGGCAACTGTGGCCGACTGGGGCTTGTGCCTGAGCATCTGACTGGTCATAGAATCTAACGGACCGTCAGAAAACGCGGGAAGGGGTCGGGCGTGGGGAACTTCTTGGCCGGCAAGGTCGTGGCCGTCACCGGCGCGGGCCGGGGCATCGGGCGGGCCGTGGCGCTCGCGGCGGCCGCCGAGGGCGCCAAGGTCGTCGTCAACGACTACGGGGTCGGCATCGAGGGCGGGGAGCCGGCGAGCGAGATCGCCGACGGCGTGGTGAAGGAGATCCAGGCCGCCGGCGGCGAAGCCGTCGCCGTCGCCGACGACATCTCGACCATGGCGGGCGGCCAGCGCATCGTCGACACCGCCCTCGCGCGGTTCGGCCGCGTCGACGGCGTCGTGTGCGTCGCGGGCATCCTGCGCGAGCGGATGCTGTTCAACATGTCCGAGGAGGAGTGGGACCCCGTCGTCGCCACCCACCTCAAGGGCACCTTCACCGTCTTCCGCGCGGCCTCCGCCGTCATGCGACGGCAGGGCTCCGGCACCCTCATAGGCTTCACCAGCGGCAACCACCAGGGCTCCGTCGCCCAGGCCAACTACAGCGCGGCCAAGGGCGGGATCATCTCGCTCGTCCGCTCCGCCGCGCTCGGGCTGGCCAAGTACGGGGTCACCGCCAACGCCGTCGCGCCCGTCGCCCGGACCCGGATGTCGGCCAACGTCCCCATGGAGCTCAAGGAGATCGGCGAGCCCGAGGACGTCGCGGCGCTCGTCACCTACCTGCTCTCCGACAAGGCCGTGGCCGTCGGCGGCGAGAGGATCACCGGGCAGGTCTACACGATCGCCGGCCCGAAGATCGCCGTCTGGGCGCAGCCGCGCGAACTGCGCGCCGGCTACGCCGAGGGCTCCTGGACCCCCGAGAAGATCGCCGACTTCCTGCCCGGGACGGTGGGCACCGACCCGATGCCGATGCTCGCGCAGCTGGAGGCCATGGCCAAGGCGGCGGCCGCCAAGGACCGCCCCAACGCGTAGGGGAGCCCGGACGACATGGACTTCAGCTTCGGGGCCGAGGACGAGGAACTGCGCGCCCGCGCCCGCTCCTGGCTCACCGGGCACCTGGCGGGCCCGTACGCGGACGCCCTCGGCCTCGGCGGGCCCGGCAGCGAGCACGAAGGGGTCGGGGCCCGGCGCGCGTGGGAGCGCGAGCTGGGCCGGGGCGGCTGGATCGGCCAGGGCTGGGAGCTGCCGTCCGGGGCGTACGGGCAGCAGCGGCTCTCGCTGACCGGCCAGGTCGTCTGGGCCGAGGAGTACGCGGCGCTGCGCGCGCCCGGCCGGGTCGGCCACATCGGGGAGAACCTGCTCGCGCCGACCCTGATCGCGTACGGGTCCCGGGAGCAGCGGGACCGCTTCCTGCCGGGCATCGCGCGCGGTGAGGAGCTGTGGTGCCAGGGGTACAGCGAGCCGGACGCCGGCTCTGACCTGGCGGGGATCCGTACGACCGCGGTGCGGGACGCGGCCGACGGGCTGCTGCGGGTCACCGGCCAGAAGATCTGGACCTCACTGGCCGGGGACGCCGACTGGTGCTTCGTCCTGGCCCGGACCGAGCCCGGCTCGCGGCGCCACCACGGGCTGTCCTTCCTGCTCGTGCGGATGGACCAGCCGGGGCGGGTCGAGGTCCGGCCGATCCGCCAGATGTCGGGGACGAGTGAGTTCAACGAGGTCTTCTTCGACGGGGCGGTGGCGGCCGAGGTCGTCGGGGGAGAGGGCGACGGCTGGACCGTGGCCATGGGACTGCTCGCCCTGGAACGCGGGGTCTCGACGCTCGTCCAGCAGATCGGTTTCGCGGCGGAGCTGGAGCGGGTGGTCGGGGCGTACGTGGCCGCGGGCGGCTCGGGCGGCTCGGGCGGCTCGGGCGGTCCGGGTGGTCCGGGTGGCCTCGGCGGTTCGGGAGGTTCGGGAGGTTCGCCGGATCCCGTGCTGCGCGAACGCCTCGTACGGCAGTGGGCCGAGCTGCGCACGATGCGCTGGAACGCCCTGCGGACCCTCGGGTCCGCCGACGATCCGGGCGCGCCCAGCGTGGCCAAGCTGCTGTGGGGCGGCTGGCACCGGCGGCTCGGCGAGCTGGCGGTGGCGGTCCGCGGGGCCGGGGCCTCGGCCGGGCCGGCGGACTGGGCGCCCGGGACCCCGTACGAACTCGGACTCGACGAGGAGCAGCGCCTGTTCCTGTTCACCCGCGCCGACACGATCTACGGCGGATCGGACGAGATCCAGCGGAACATCATCGCCGAGCGCGTGCTCGGCCTGCCTAAGGAGCCCAGGTGAGAGGCGTCGTCTTCGACGGAAAGCAGGTCCAGGTGGTCGAGGATCTGGAGATCCGCGATCCGGGGCCGGGGGAGGTGCTGGTCGCGATCTCGGCGGCCGGGCTGTGCCACAGCGACCTGTCGGTGATCGACGGGACGATACCGTTCCCGCCGCCCGTGGTCCTCGGGCACGAGGGCGCGGGGGTGGTGGAGGCGGTCGGTTCGGGCGTGACGCACGTGGTGCCCGGCGACCACGTCTCCCTGTCCACCCTGGCCAACTGCGGGGCCTGCGCCGACTGCGACCGGGGCCGGCCGACCATGTGCCGCAAGGCGATCGGGATGCCCGGGCAGCCGTTCTCGCGGGCCGGGAAGCCGTTGTTCCAGTTCGCGTCGAACTCGGCCTTCGCCGAGCGGACGATCGTCAAGGCCGTCCAGGCCGTCAAGATCCCGGACGACATCCCGCTGACCTCGGCGGCGCTCATCGGCTGCGGTGTCCTGACGGGCGTGGGGGCCGTACTGAACCGGGCCCGCGTCGACCACGGCGAGTCGGTGGTCGTCATCGGCACGGGCGGCATCGGGCTCAACGTGATCCAGGGCGCCCGGATCGCGGGCGCGGGCGCCGTCGTGGCGGTGGACGCGAACCCGGCGAAGGAGGCGGTGGCCCGGCAGTTCGGGGCCACGCACTTCATCGACGCGTCGGCCGTCCCCGACTCCTCGGCGGCGGTGCGCGAGATCCTCCCGACGGGCGCGGACCACGCCTTCGAGTGCGTGGGCAACGTCAAGCTGATCCGCCAGGCCGTCGACCTCCTGGACCGGCACGGGCAGGCGATCCTGCTCGGAGTCCCGGGCTTCAAGGAGGAGGCCTCCTTCATGGTCTCGTCCATGTACCTGGACAAGACCATCATGGGCTGCCGGTACGGCTCCTCCCGTCCGCAGCGGGACATCGCCCTGTACGCGGAGCTCTACCGGCAGGGCAGGCTGCTGCTCGACGAACTGGTCACGGAGACCTACCCGATCGAGGACTTCGCGAAGGCCGTGGACGACGCCCGGCACGGCCGGGTGGCGCGGGGCGTGCTCACGTTCTGACGCGTGCGGTGCGAAGACCTAAGTCTTCGCACCGCACGCGGGGCTATTCGGCGGCGAGGCGGCCGAAGCGGCCCTTGTGGAACAGGAGCGGGCCGTCCTCGCCGGCCGCGCCCATGGCCTCGACCCGGCCGACCACGATCAAGTGGTCCCCACCGGTGTGCACGGCGTGGACGCGGCAGTCGATCCAGGCGGGCACGGCGTCGAGCTGCGGTGATCCGGTCACGGGGGCCGGGGTGTGCGTGACCCCCGCGAACTTGTCGGCCCCGCTGACGGCGAAGGCCCGGCACAGCTCGCCCTGCTCGGAGCCGAGGATGTTGACGCAGAACACCCCGGCGCGGGCGATCCGGGGCCAGGTGGTCGAGGTGCGGGCCACCATGAACGTGACCAGCGGCGGGTCGAGCGACAGCGAGGCGAAGGACTGGCAGGCGAACCCGGCCGGGCCGTCCTCCCCCTCCCCGGCCGGGGAGGTGATGACCGTGACCCCGCTGGCGAAGTTCCCTAGTACGGTCCGGAACTCGGCGGGGCTGACGGGGGCCCGCTCGTCCTCGCCGACGGCCCGCAGATCGGGACGCGGCAGCGCGTCGACGCGTCCGGCGTCCGGGTCCTGCTCCGACGGGGCGGAGGTGGGGGAGCCGACTGACCTGAGGTATCGGACGACGGTGGCCGCCATCCCTGCGTGTCCCATCACGTCAACGATTGAAGCTGACGGTCCGTCAGATGGGAAGGGGTGCGGGCGGGTGACTCGGAAATGGGGAAGGTGTATCGTCGCCATCGATTGAACATGTTCAATTACTGCGGGGGTGGGGGTCATGGCGATGCCAGAGGTGTACGAGGGGCCTGACGCGCGGGCCGGGACCCGGAAGCGGCTGTCGACCGGGTCGGAGCCGGCCTTCATCGCCCAGTTCGTCGTGGCGGGGGCGGTCTTCCTCGCCACCTCCGGCATGCGCGACGACCACGGCCTCGGTTTCGACCCCGGCGCCTTCGCCGCGGTTCCGCTGATGCTTCTCGTGGTGGCCTTGGCCGCGTGCCTGCACCGGGCGCTGTTCACCCTGCCGGTGATGGCACTGGCCCGGGGGCTGGGCGCCGCGTGGTGGGCGGCGCCCGGCGCCGCCGCGCTCGCCGCGGCCTACGCCGGGCTGGCCGCCGAGGGCTGGGACCTGCCGTACGGGTGGACGCTGCTGTGGATCGCGGGGCCCGGGGTGCTCCCGGTGGTCGCAGCCTCGTACGCGCGCCACCGGTCGCTGGGGTGGACCGCGACGACGGCCCGGGTCGGCGCCGCCACCGGGATCGCCCTGCTCGTCTGCGCGTTCGGCGCGTTCCTCCAGGAGCGGACCGCCTTCGGCGCGTACGAGCCGCCCCGGCTGGCGCGGGGGCAGTACGCCGGGGACTGGATCGGCGGCGGGGGCGCCTACACCCTGCGGCTGGGAGAGAACGGCGAGGCGGTGGCCGGGGGAATGCCGCTGGTCGCGCCGAGCGGGTCGTGGGACACCTGCTCGGGGACCGGGTGGTGGAAGTTCGAGCCGCGGCGCGAGTCCGGTGGCCTCTTCCACCGCGGCCCGCGGGACCGGGTCGCGCTCTCGATCGACGGCTGTGGCCCGATGCGCGACTGGGAGGTGGCCGGCACGGCCGAACGGCCCGAACTGTTCTCCGTGCTCGGCGATGCGCAGGACCTCCACCCCCGGCACGCCATCACCGTGCACCGCCGGTAGCCGCGGGGCGGGCCGGGGCGGGGCGGGCCGTTCGCCCGTACGGGTGAATCCAGTGCCCCGCCGGGACCCGTACGGAGGACAGTCCCGCGGGAGGTGGGCATCGTGGCCCCCGGCCCGATCCCGATCCACCGCCTCCAGGAGGACTCCCATGCTCGGCACCGACTTCCGCCTCGGATCGCCCGTCTGGCTCGACCTCGGCAGCCCCGACACCACCGGCGCCGTGGGGTTCTACGGCTCCGTCTTCGGCTGGACCTTCACCGACCTGGGCCCGGACGCCGGCGGGTACGGGTTCTTCCAGGTGGACGGCAAGACGGTCGCCGCCCTCGGCCCGCTCACCGAGGAAGGGGCGACTTCCGCCTGGATGATGCACTTCCAGGCCGACGACATCCAGGCCACGGTCTCGGACGTCCGGTCCGGCGGCGGGAAGATCCGGATGGAGCCGATGGACGTGATGGGCGAGGGCTGGCTCGCGCAGGTCACCGACCCGCAGGGCGCCGAGTTCGCGCTGTGGCAGCCCGGGAAGACCGCCGGGCTGGGCAAGGCCTCCGACGAGAACACCCTGGTGTGGGCGGAGCTGCACGTACCGGACCCGGCCGCGGCCGTCACCTTCTACAACGGCGTCTTCGGCTGGCGCAGCCAGGAGATGGAGACGCCCGGGATGACGTACCGCGTGGTGAGCCTGAAGGACGGCGACCAGCAGCAGACCTCGTTCGGCGGGATCGCGCCGATGGGCGACGGAGCGGGCGGGGGCGTCGAGAAGCCGCGCTGGGTTCCGTACTTCAACGTCGGGGACGTCGACGCGACGGTGTCGGCGGCGAGCGGGAACGGCGCAACGGTGCTCATGCCGGCCGCGGACGTGCCGGACGTCGGCCGGATCGCGTGGGTGGCGGACCCGTCCGGAGCCGTGTTCGCGCTGCTGAAGCCGAACCCGATGACGTGAGGCGCCCGGTCAGCGGCCGAGGTACTTGGGTGAGCGGCGCTCCACGAAGGCGGCCACGCCCTCGTTCGCGTCGGCGGTGGTCATGTTGATCTCCTGAGCGGTGGCCTCGGCGGCCAGTGCGGCCGCCCGGCCACCGTCCAGGGATGCGTTGACCAGCTGCTTGGTCAGGGCGAGGGCGCGGGTCGGGCCCTGCGCGAGGCGTTCGGCCCATGAGCGGGCGGTGGCCTCCAGCTCCGGGTCGGGGACGACCCGGTTGACGAGGCCGAGGCGCTCGGCCTCGGCCGCCGGGACGGCGTCGCCGAAGAACATCAGCTCCTTGGCCTTCTGCGGGCCGACCAGGCGCGGGAGCAGGTACGCGCCGCCGCCGTCGGGGACCAGGCCGCGGCGGACGAACACCTCGATGAAGCGGGCCGATTCGGCGGCGATGACGAGGTCGCAGGCGAGGGCGAGGTGGGCGCCGATGCCGGCGGCCGTGCCGTTGACGGCGGCGAGGACCGGCTTCTCGCAGTCGAGCACGGCGCCGATCAGGCGCTGCGCTCCGAGCCGGATCACGCGGGCGACGTCGCCCGCGACGCGCTCGCCCGGTGTGGCGGGGGCGCCGCGCAGATCCGCGCCCGCGCAGAAGCCCTTGCCGGTGGCGGTGAGGACGACGGCCCGCACGCCGGGGTCGGCGGAGGCGTCGGCGAGCAGCGCGATGACGCGCTCGCGCTGGTCCCGGGTGACGGCGTTCATGACCTCCGGCCGGTTGAGGGTGATCCACGAGACGCCGCTCTCGACGCGGTGCAGCACTTCTTCGGCGGGGGCGCTGGTCATGGGGTGAACTCCCGTTCGGGGTAGGGGCGGTTGAGGCGGCCCCGCGCGACTGCGGATCAGCGGCAGATGGCCAGTGCGTCCAGGGCCACCGCGCCCTGGCCGCGGGGGAGGACCATCAGGGGGTTGATGTCCAGTTCCGAGAGGACGCCGCCCAGTTCGAGCGCCATCCGCTGGACCCGGAGCACCACCTCCACCAGCGCGTCCACGTCCGCCGGCGGGGCTCCCCGTACGCCCTCCAGCAGGGCGTGCCCCCGCAGCTCCGTCAGCATCGCCCGCGCCTGGTCCTCGCCGAACGGCGGGACGCGCACCGCCGCGTCGTGCAGGACCTCCACCAGCACCCCGCCCAGGCCCACCGTCACGGTCGGGCCGAAGAGCTCGTCCTGTGTGACGCCCACGACCATTTCGACCCCCCGCTCCACCATCTGGCAGACGAGGACGCCGTCCAGCGGGACGTTCTCGTAGCGGGCGATGTCCGTCAGCTCCCGGTAGGCGTCGCGGATCTGGCTCGCCGAGGTCAGGCCGATCTTGACCAGGCCCAGCTCCGTCTTGTGCGCGAGCTGCGGGCCCGAGGCCTTCATCACCACCGGGTAGCCCACCAGCCCCGCGGCCCGTACCGCCGCCGCCGCGCTGGTCACGAGCTGCTCGCGGGGCACCCGTATCCCGTACGCCCGCAGCAGCTGCTTCGCCGCGTGCTCGCTGAGCTGCTGGCCCGGCCGCATGAGCGCCTGTGCCTTGCGGTACGAGGGGGACGGGGTCCGCGGCGCGTCCTCGAAGGGGGAGCGGTACCCGGCCGTGAAGCGGTGGTGGCCGAGGTAGGCGCGTACGGCGGTGATGCAGTTGCCGAACGTACGGAACGTGGCCACCCGGGAGGAGCCGAGCAGGGTGGTGCGGTAGGCCTCCTCGGTCCCGACCGGCGAGCCCCAGACCACGCAGATCAGCTTGTCCGTCCGCTCCGCCGCGTCGACCAGGTCCTGGGCCAGCTTGTCGCTCATCGGGGGGAACGGCCCGGTGATCGGGCAGATCAGGACGCCCACCGCCGGATCGGCGAGGATCGCGTCGATGATCTTGCGGCCGCGCCAGTCGCCGACCGGGTGGCCGCCGTTGTCGACGGGGTTGGCGACGTTCAGGTACTCCGGGATCCACTGGTGGAGTTCGTCCTGCCTGGCCCGGGAGAGGGTGGGCAGGTTCAGCCCCGCCTCGGTCGCCAGGTCGGAGAAGTGGGCGCCGGTGCCACCGGAGATGGAGTACACGACGACCCCGTCGGCCAGCGGCTTGCGGGCCCGGGCGAGCAGCGCGGCGGTGTCCTGGAGCTCGTCCAGCCCGTCGACCCGTATGACGCCGAACTGGCGCATCGCGGCGTCCACGACGGTGTCGGCGCCGGTCAGCTTCCCGGTGTGGGAGGCGGCCATGCGGGCGCCGGTCTCGGTGCGGCCGACCTTGACGGCGACGACGGGGACGCCGCCCCGGGCCGCGCGGTCGGCGGCCAGCAGGAACCGGCGGCCGTCCTTGAGGCCCTCCACGTAGCAGGCGATGGCGCCCACCTCGGGCCGCTCGGCGAAGTAGGAGATGAAGTCGGAGGTCTCCAGGTCGGCCTCGTTGCCCGTCGGAGCCCAGTGGGAGAGCCGGATGCCCAGCTCCTGGAGGGTGTAGACGGGCCGGCCCTGGTGGCCGGACTGGGTGATCAGTGCGATCGCCGGGCCGTCGAGGTCCTCGCGGAACTCCTGGAAGGCGTTGAGGTTGGTGTTGGGGCCGAGGAGGCGCAGGCCCGAGCGGCGGACGGCCGCCGCGAGCCGCTCCTGGGCGGCGGCGCCCGCGTCGCCGGTCTCGGCGAAACCGGAGGCGAAGGCGACGGCGAACTTCACCTTGGCCTCGGCCAGTTCCTCGATCACCGGCAGCGGATCACCGACGAGCAGGACGGCGAGGTCCACCTGCTCGGGCAGGTCGGCCACCGACGCGTGGCAGGCCAGCCCGAAGACGGTGGGGCGGGTGGGGTGCACGGGGTGGATCCGGGCACCGACGCGCTCCGCCCAGGCGATGAGCTGGCGGGTGATGCCGGTGTTCGGTCTGCCGTCGGCGTCGGAGGCGCCGATGACGGCCACCGACTCGGGCCGGAAGAACCGGTCCAGGTCGGGGACGTCGGCGTGCAGGGGCCGTCCGCTGACGTCCACCGCGACCGCGTCCGCGGCGGTCGGGGCCGCCGCGGAGTGGACGGCCGTCCTGGGGGTCTCCCCGCAGGCCTCGACACGTGCGCGGAAGTCGGTGGTGAGGGTGCCGTGAGTAGATCCAAGCATCGTTCCGCCCGCTCCTGCTCGATGAACCTCAATAACTGACGCGTAGTCAGATTACTGAACTGACGTGCCGTCAGGAACAGTGCTGCGCAGGAAAGCTGGTGGAGGTGGTGTGTGGAACGGTGACAGATCCCACCGGGGCCGGTCCAGGGCGCGATTCGGCCGAGCCCGGCGGGGGTCCGCCGGGCTGGGCCGGGCCGGGTGGGTGCCGGGCGGCCCGCGCCTCAGGCGAGGGGGTCGACCGGACGCAGGCCCGTGTCCGGGAGGGGGGCGGCCGGCGGGAGGCCGGTTCGCGGGCCCACGCGGCGGGCCACGGCCTTGGCGATCTTCTCGGCGTCCAGGGCCATCTCGCGGAACATGCCGCTGATGGGGTTGGAGAAGCCGGTGAAGTACAGGCCGGGGGCCTGAGCGGGGGTGCGCGTTCCGTGCGTACGGGGGCGGCCGCGCCCGTCGAGCACGTCCAGGTGCCCGACCAGGCCCTCCAGGCCGCGGCGGTATCCGGTGGCCGCCACCACCGCGTCCGGGGTGATGCGGGAGCCGTCGGCGAGCACCACCTCCGCGCCCTCGAAGGAGGCCACGGCCGCGACCGGTTCCACCCGCCCCGCGCGGACCGCGTCGATGAGGCCGACGTCCTGGACCGGGATCGCACCCTCCTTGACCCTGCTGTACAGGCCGGTGGCGGGGCGGGGGAGTCCGTGCGCCGTCAGATCGGGTACGGACACCTTGGCGACCAGCGCGCCGACCCGGTCCACGAGCCGTACCGGCAGCCGCCGCACCAGGATCCCGGTGCGCTGCGCGGGCCAGCCCGCGGTGGAGCGGCGCACGATGTGCGGGGCGGTGCGCACGGCGAGCCGTACCCGCGCGGCCCCGCCCTCGACGAGGTCGACGGCTATCTCGGCGCCCGTGTTGCCGGTGCCGACGACGAGCACGTCCCGGCCCTCGTACGGCACGGCGTTGCGGTACTCGCGGGCGTGCAGCAGCTGCCCGGTGTACGTGTCCCGGCCCGGCCAGTCGGGGAGCGCGGGCGTGTGGTTGAAGCCGGTGGCGACGACGACGGCCCGGGCGTCGAGCACCCGCCCGCCGCTGGCGTGCAGCAGCCAGCCGTCCCCGCCGGGGGCGGGGTCGATCCGGGTCACCTCGACGCCGGTGACGAGCTCCAGCGCGTGGAACTCGGCGTACTTCTCCAGGTACCGCACCACGTTGTCCCGCGACACCCACCGCCCGAAGCGGCGCGGCATGGCCAGCCCGGGGAGGGCGGAGAGCCGGCGCGTGGTGTGCAGGTGGAGCCGGTCGTAGTGCCCCCGCCAGGAGGTGCCGACGGCGTCGGACTTCTCGACGACCACCGCGCGCACCCCGCGGGCGCGCAGCGCGGCGGCCGCGGCGAGGCCGCCGGGACCGGCGCCGATCACGTAGACCGGGCGGGGCTGGGTGGACATGTCGGGGGTTTCGGGGACTGCGGGCATGAGGTGTGAGCGTATCGACACACAGCGTTGATGGGTCTCGGACGAGCGGGGAATCGATTGCGGATCGATCACGGGCGCGGTCGCGGGCGGGGGCGGGAGCGCGGCGGCGGGGCGGGGCCCGGGGCCGGAGGGCTGGGTTCCCGCCCGGGGCCTTGCGGGATCGGCGCGTATCCGGTGAACTGACATACCGTCAGATAGGGAAGGGGGGGCCGATGCAGACCATCTGGCTCAGTGGGGCCGAGTGGCTCGCCGTGCTCCGGATAGGGCTCGGCCTGTGGTGGCTGGAGAGTTGGCGGCACAAGGACAAGAAGGGCTGGTTCGAACGCGGCACGGGCATCGCCTGGGCCGCCGATGTCGCGGGCAAGCACCGCTGGCCCTTCGTGAAGGGTGGCTTCGAGAAGGTGGTGCGGCCGCGCCCGCGGCTGATGGCGTACGTCGTGGTCTACGCGGAACTCGCCCTCGGGCTCGGCCTGGTGCTGGGCTTCCTGACGCCGGTCGCACTCGTCGGCGGGCTCCTCCTGAACCTGCTGTACCTGGTGCTGATGATCCACGACTGGGCCGAGCAGGGGCAGAACGCGATGATGGCCCTCATCTCGCTCGTCGCGCTCTTCGCGATGGCCTGGCAGACGTGGTCCCTCGACGCGGCGATCGGACTCTTCCTGTGACCACGCGCCACGACCTGCCCGAGATCGACGACTTCACCCGCCCCTACTGGGACGCGGCCGCCGAGGGCCGGCTCCTGCTGCGCCGCTGCGCGGACTGCGGCAGGGCCCACCACTACCCGCGGGAGTTCTGCCCGTACTGCTGGGCCGGCGAGGAGCGGGTGGTCTGGGAGCCCGCGAGCGGCCGCGCCACGCTCTACACCTGGTCGGTCATCCACCGCAACGACCTGCCGCCCTTCGGTGAGCGGGTGCCGTACGCGGCCGCGGTCGTGGACCTGGCGGAGGGCCCGCGGATGATGACGGAGGTCGTGGAGTGCGGGGCGGCGGACCTGCGGATCGGCATGCCGCTGAGGGTCGCGTTCCGTGAGGGCGGTCCCGGCGCGGCCGTCGTGCCCGTCTTCCGCCCCGACCACCGGTAGGGCTCCCGACGCGAGAGACCGGCCGGCGTACGGAGCCGCAGTCGAGCGCGGCGTGTGTCACAGGCACGCACCGGTCCGGCGGAACGGCTGCCTCCCCGTGCAGGATCCGGCGAACCTGGGGTGTCGCCAGAAAGGTCCGTACCGCCTCACCCCTTGGAGCAACCGGTGTCCTCGCAGGAGATCCCCCTCACGATCACCCCCGAGCAGGCCGCCCACGGCGTGATCCTGCCGGTGTCACTGCCCGGCGGGGTCACGCGGTTGCGGATCCCCTCCGGCTGCCGCGACGGCCAACTCGTACGGGTCCGGGTCGGCGGCTCCGAGTTAATGGTGCGCCTGCGGGTCGCGCCGGCGCAGGGGGCGGCCGCAGCGGCGCCGGACGCCGGGCGGACCGCCCCGACGCAGCAGGGCGCGGGCGCGGGAGTACCCGGGCCGCCGACCGCCGCCACGCCCGCCGTGTCCGGGCAGCGCCCGCCCAAGTCGGGCAGTACGGCCGGCTGTCTGGCGGTGCTCGCCGCCGTCGCGACCGTGATCATCGCCGCCGTCGCGCTGAACGGAGGCGACGACGACAAGGGCACCGCCTCCTCCTCGCCCACCCCGACGTACAGCTCCTGGTCGCCCACGCCGCTGCCCTCGTACACGTCGGGCACGAGCACGAGCGCAGGTACGGGCACGGGCACGAGCACGGGCAGCGGCTCCGGGAGCGATCCGTACCCCTCCGCCGCCGCCACCGCGGCGGCACCGGCGCCGAGCCCCTTCGACGCCGGCACCTGCCTCAACGGGCAGCTGCCGGACTCGACGACCGCGCAGCGCGTCGAGGACGTGGACGAGGTCTCCTGTTCGGCGTCGGACGCGCACTACAAGGTCATCCAGCGCTTCGGGTTCACCTCGGACCTGCACAGCTGCGATGCCAACTCGCGCACCGAGTACGCCTTTTCCTACAGCTACACGCTCAACGGGACCCCGATCAACCAGTACGTGTACTGCCTGATCGGCCTCGGTTCGTACGCCCGGAACTGACCGGGCCCAGGGCCGTCCACGGCCGCCTCACGGCCACAGGAGGGTGCGGGTCCAGAGCCCGCCGGGTGCGCGGCGGTAGTGCAGGCGGACGTGGCGACGGGAGGCGTCGCCCTGGAAGAACTCGACCTCCTCGGCGGCCAGTACGTACCGGGTCCAGGTCGGGGCCGGTGCTTCCGGCTCCGCGCCGGCCCGCTCCCAGGCGGCCCCGGAGACGCGGCGCAGCTCGTCCAGGCTGTCGAGCACCTCGCTCTGGCGGCCGGTCAGCGCGGCCGCGAGGGCGCCCCGCGAGCGGACCGCCAGGTCCGCCCGGCTCTCCTCGGGGCCGCAGGCGGCGACCCGGCCGCGGATCCGGATCTGGCGGGCGACCGCCGGCCAGTAGAAGCCGAGCGCGGCGTCCGGGTGTCCGGCGAGCTGGCGGCCCTTGGCGCTGGTGGCGTGCGAGGCGAAGTGCCAGCCGCGCCCGTCGGCGTCGTGCAGCATCAGGGTGCGGACGTCGGGCCGCCCCTCGGCGTCCACGGTGGCCAGGCTCATCGTGTGCGGCTCGGGCTGCCCGGCAGCGGCGGCCCGCACGAACCACTCGTGGAAGAGGGGCAGCGGCTCGGCCGGTGCGCGCTCCGGATCGAAGTCCGGCAGCGGGCCGTCCCACACCCGCAGGGAGTGCAGGGTCGTGCGGAATGCGTCGCTGCTCGTCTCGGCGGTCATGCCGCCCATCGAACACCATCCCGGCCGGACGGCCGACGCGGACCCGGCGGTGTTCACCGCGGGGTCCGCGCAGGGGTGAGGGCCGGATGGCCGGGGACCTGTGGCTAGTCGGTGCAGTACCGCGTGAGCGCTGCGCTGAAGGCGCTGTTGTAGGCGGCGTCGTGGGCTTCCTTGGCCAGCTTCTTGCCCTCGGAGTCGGGGACCAGGCCCTGGAAGTTCTGGTTCGCCGGCGGCTTCGGTTCGGCGTCGCAGTTGCCGGCCTGGGCCAGCGCCTTGCCGTCCGTGAAGCCCTCCGTGGCTCCGCGCTGGCGTTCCTTCGTGATCAGCTTCTGGTTGACGGCGTCCTGGGCCGCCGCGCCGCCCAGGCAGACGGCCTTGCCGCCACCGTCAGTGTTCTGGAAGGCGCTGTACTTTCCGGCCGGTACGTCGCCGGACGTGAACTTGCCGTCGTCGCCCACGGTGGCGGAGCCGGAGCCGGCGCCGTCGGTCTGGTCGAGGAAGACCTTGCCCTTGGCCTTGTCCCAGCCCTCGCCGCTGACGATCGCCTTCGTCGCGTCGCCGGCTTTCGCTTCGACGAAGCACTCGGGCTTGGGGGCGGGGGCGGCGGGGGCGGCGGCCGGGGCGGTCTGCGGGGTTGTGGCGGCCCATCCCGTGGCGGTCGCGCCGAGGGCGAGCGAACAGGCCATCAGGGGGGTGAACAGGGTGATGCGGGTTCGTCGGTTCATCGTCGTTCCTCACCTGTGGTGGGAGGGTCGAGGAATGCACGAGGCCGACACTGCGGATCGGGGCACACGGTGGGCGTACGGACTCGTGCCCACGATGCCCGCACAGTGCGCGGGAGCGGGTGCGCTCCACGCGCACGTCCCGATCGGCCCCGGAAGGAGTCCGTCCGTTCCATCCTCCCCCGCCCCCGCTGACCTGTCGACCGGGAGCCCGGCCGCCCTGGGAACACCGGCCCGCAGCCGTCCGGCAGCGCCGCGAAGCCGCCCCGAACGCCCCTGAACACCTCCCCGGGATCACCTCCCGAGGATCACCGTCCCCGACGAGCAGAACCAGCCGCCCGTCCCCGAGGCCACGGCCACCTCCGGGAGCCGGCCGCCCCGCTTGGTGACCTGGCGGCCCGGGCCCGCCTCGCCGCGCAGTTGGCGGACCGCCTCGACCAGCAGGAACAGGCCCCGCATGCCCGGGTGGCAGGCGGAGAGGCCGCCGCCGTCGGTGTTGACCGGGAGTTCGCCGTCGCGCAGCAGGCGGCCCTTCTCCACGAAGGCCCCGCCCTCGCCCTTCGCGCAGAAGCCGAGGTCCTCCAGGGTGACCAGGGTCATGTACGTGAAGGCGTCGTAGATCTGCGCGATGTCGACGTCCGCCGGGGTCAGCCCCGCCCGCTCGAACGCGATGCGGCCCGAGACCGCCGCCGGGGAGACGGTGAAGTCCTCCCACTGCGACATCGTGGTGTGCGAGACCGAGGTGCCCGAGCCCAGGATCCAGACCGGATCCTTCGCCGTGTCCGGCACGTGGTCCTCCGCTGCCAGCAGCACCGCGCAGCCGCCGTCCGAACGGATGCAGCAGTGCAGTTTCGTGAAGGGGTCCGCGATCATCTCGCCGGACAGGACCTCGTCGACCGTGATCGGGTCGCGGAACATCGCGTCCGGGTTGGTCGCCGCGTTCGCCCGGGCCTGGACCGCCACCGAGGCGAGCTGCTCCGCCGTCGTTCCGTACTCGTGCATGTGGCGGCGCGCGGCCATCGCGTACTTCGAGACGAGCGTGTGCCCGTACGGCACTTCGAACTGCAACGGCCCCCGCGCCCCGAACGAGAGGTTCGAGGTGCGCCGCCGGGCCTTGATGTCGGCGCGGGCCGTGGATCCGTAGACGAGCAGCACGGCGTTCGCGTGCCCCGCCGCTATCGCGTCCGCCGCGTGCGCCGCCATGACCTCCCAGGTCGAGCCGCCCACCGAGGTGGAGTCGACCCAGGTGGGGCGCAGCCCGAGGTACTCGGCCACCTCCACCGGCGCGAGGGTGCCGAGGCCGGCCGAGGCGAAGCCGTCGATGACCGAGCGGTCCAGGCCGGAGTCGGCCAGGGCGCGGCGGGCGGCCTGCGCGTGCAGGGCGTAGGGGGTGGGGCCGTCCACCCGGCCGCAGTCGGAGAGGGCGACGCCGACGACGGCGACCCGGCGGCGTCCGTTGCGAGGTTCAGTCGTGGGTCCAGGCATGCACCAGAACGTACATCTGACGTACTGTCAGTTTCTAGTCCGCGCCGCACGGTCCTGCCGACGCCCCGGGTCCCGCCCCCTGTGCATCTGCCGCCGGCCGCCCTAACATGACGGCCCGTCAGATACCCTCCCGGTCACCGCCGGGAGGTGCCCCCAGGAGGAGCCAGACGATGGATGCCGCCTTCACCGCGGAGCAGGACGAGATGCGCCGCACCCTGCGCGAGATCCTGGGCAAACGCTGTGGCCCGGACGAGGTCAAGACCGCCGTCCGCACCGCGGCCGGACACGACCGCGAGCTCTGGCAGCAGCTCGCGCTCCAGCTCGGCCTCCCCGGCACGGCCGTCGCCGAGGAGTACGGGGGCGTCGGCTGCACCCCCGCCGACCTGGCGCTGGCCTGCGAGGAGACCGGGCGGGCGCTGCTGCCCTCGCCGCTGCTGGCCACTGCCGTGCTCGCCGTACCGCTGATCACCGCCCTCGGCACCGCCGCCCAGCGCTCCGCCCTGCTCCCGCCGCTCGCCGCCGGCGGGCTCACCGCGGCCCTCGCCGTTCCCGGCCCGGCGCTCTCCACCGCCCTCGCGCTGACCGGCGAGAACACCCCCGGGGAGTGGGCCGGCGGGGGCCGGGCGGGCGGGGTGCAGGCCCGGCCCGGGCAGGACGGCGGCTGGCGGCTGTACGGGGAGGCCGCCCAGGTGCTCGACGGGCACAGCGCCTCCCTCCTGCTGGTCGCCGCGCACACCGGCGGGTTCGCCCGCAGCCGGACCCTGCTGTTCCTCGTGCGGGAGGACGCGCCCGGGCTGGTCCGGGCGCGTCAGGCCACCTTGGACGAGACCCGGCCGCAGGCCCGGATCCAACTCCGCGACACCCCGGCCGAACTGCTGGGAGCCGAAGCCGACAACGCCACCGACGAAGCCGTCCTCGCCGCGCTCGCCGCCACCGGGCGCACCGCGGCCGCCGTCCTCGCCGCCGAGGCGGTCGGCGCGGCCGGCGCGGCGCTGGCCCGGACGGTGGAGTACGTGTGCCGGCGCGAGCAGTTCGGCCGGCCCATCGGGTCCTTCCAGGCCGTCAAACACCGGCTCGCCGACCTCTACGTCCAGGTCCAGGCGGCCCGCTCCGCGGCCTACTACGCCGCCTGGGACCCGCGGCAGGGCGGCCTCGCCCTCGCCCAGGCCCTCGAAGCCCTGCGGATCACGGCCGGCGAGGCGATCCAGCTGCACGGCGGCATCGGCTTCACCTGGGAGCACGACGCGCACCTCTACTTCAAGCGGGCCGCGGCCGACGAGCTCCTGTTCGGCCCCGTCCACCGGCTGCGGGCGCACGCCGCACACCGCGCGGGCCTGTTCACCACCCCACAAGAGAAGGTGGCCGTCTGATGGCAATGGCAGCCGGCGTCAAGCTGATGCAGAAGGTCTCCTCGACCATGCTGTTCGCCAAGATCGCACCGCACTTCATCCCCGCCATGGACAAGGCGGTGCACAGGCTGACCCGCGGCAAGGTCATGCTGAGCGCCCGGATGCTCCCCGGCGTGATCCTGACCGCCAAGGGCGCCAAGACGGGCGAGCCGCGCACCACGCCGCTCGCCTGCATGCCGGAGGAGGGGGGCGTCAGCTGGCTCCTGATCGGCTCCAACTTCGGCCGCCCCGGGCACCCGGCGTGGACCGCCAACCTGCTCAAGCATCCTGAAGCGGACGTGAGTTGGAAAGGCGAGGACATCGCCGTACGGGCCCGGCTGCTGGAGGGCGCGGAACGCGCGGCGGCGTGGCAGGCCGTGCTGAGGTTCTGGCCGCCGTACGCGACGTACCAGGCGCGCATCGAGCGCGAGATCCGGCTGTTCCGCCTGGAGCGTCGCTGATCGCGGCGGGCGGCCGGCGCGGGAGGGGGAAGGGGCGCGCGGAAAGGGCGCGCGGGAGGGGTGGAGCGCGGGACGGGTGGGTGCGGGCAGGGGCGGGGCGGGGGACTGCGGCAGGGGGAGGGCGGCGGACCCCGGGAGGGTCCGCCGCTACTTGGTCGGCTTCTTCCCGGTGATGCCCAGGTGGACGAGCAGCGCCAGGTTCGGCTTGAGCTCGGCCTGCTTGACGCCCCAGGTCTGGAAGCCCTTCTGGTGCGAGGCGACCGCGGCCAGCATCGCGACCAGCGAGCCCGCCATCGCCGCCGGGCTGAGGTCCTTGTCGACCTTGCCCTTGGCCTGGAGCTCCTTCATCGACTCCGTGAGGGAGTTGGTGACGGAGTTCAAGATCTTCATGCGGATCTTGTAGAAGCGCTTGTCTCCCTCGGCCGCGCCGAGGTCGACGACCCGCAGGATCGCGTCGTTGCGCCGCCAGAAGTCGAGGAATCCCTCGACGAGTTCCTCGGCGGCCTGCCAGCCGGCCTTGCCGACCCAGTTGCGGCCCTCGACGAGCGCCGTCAACTGCGCGCCCTCCGTGGCCATTTGCTCGGCGATCTCCAGGACGGCGCCCTCGACGTCCGGGAAGTACTGGTAGAAGGTCGCGGGGGAGGTGCCGGCCTTGCGGGCGACGTCGATCACCTTGACGTCGCGGTACGGCGAGGAGCTGAGCATCTCGCTGAGGCAGTCGAGCAGCTTCTGCCGCGTCGCCTGACCGCGCCGGCCGGCAACGCGGCCGTCGACGGTGCGTACTTGTCCTGTCATGCCGTCAGCTTACCGAGGGGTGATCCGGGCGCGATTCGGCCGCCTGCAAATGGGGTTACGTGACGCCTGGCCTGGGTGAAGACCGCCCCCCGGGCCGCCGCGCATGGCCGTTTCCGGGTGGCGGACGTGCCGATTCCGGGCGTATTCCGCACAGATCCGGTGCGAAATACGGGTGCCCGGGGCCCGGCCCACCCCGCCCGCTTCCGCTCGAAATCCCCCGATTAGTCTTATCAACAGGCTGTGGACAAGTTTTCGGGCAGATCATGGCTGAGGGACACAGCGGGATATAGCGGGGCACAACGGAAGGAACCGGGCCATGGCCGCATTCGCGGAGGGAACACCCTGCTGGGTGGACGCCTCGCTGCCGGACGTCGAGGCCGGCAAGCGCTTCTACGGTGAGCTCTTCGGGTGGACCTTCTCCGCCGGCGCCGGTCCCGCGTACGGCGGCTACACGCAGGCGTACAGCCGCGGCCGCAACGTCGCCGCCCTCGCCCCCAAACCCGACGGCCGCATGCCCACCGTATGGGGGATCTACCTCTACACCGTGGACGCCTACGCGTGCGCCTCGCGCATCCGCGCCTCCGGCGGCCAGATGGTCATGGACCCCCAGCCGGTGGGCCCGTACGGCGGCGCCGCGCTGGCCGCCGACCCCGGCGGGGCCGTCTTCGGCCTGTGGCAGCCCGGCACCCACCACGGCTTCGAGGCCCAGCAGGAGCCGTACACGTACTGCTGGAGCGAGGTCTACACGCGAGCCCGCGACGCCGTCGACGTCTTCTACGCCAACGTCTTCGGCTACGTCCCCGAGGACCAGGACGACGCCGGCAGCGGCGTCGAGTACCGCCTGTGGTCCCCGCCCGGCAGCCGGCCCGGGGCCGAGACCGCGGTGCTGGGGCGCAGCCTGATCACCGACGCGTTCCCGGAGATCATGCCGGCGCACTTCCTCGTGTACTTCGCCGTCCCGGACGTCGACGAATCCGTCGCGACGGTGAAGCGGCTCGGCGGCCGCGTCACCGCCGACCCCTTCGACACCCCGCACGGGCGGATCGCGGTCGTCGCCGACAACCAGGGCGCGGTGTTCGCCCTCCTCTCGGAGCCCCGTACGGGTCCGCTCGGGTGAGGGACGCCCGGAGGATGTCCACGCCGGGCCCGCACTGTGACGACGCGCCCCTCGCGCGGGCCTGACAGAATCGGGTTGCGCGACCCCGGGCGGCGCCCGGGATGAGACGCTGCACGGGGCCGACCGCCGTGCCGGCGCGCGTGCAGGTGGGAACGGGCCCGGCGAGGGCCCGTACGGGGATTGTGAGGCGAGTGGTGGAGCAGCTGACGCAGCACGACCCGAGACGGATCGGCCCCTTCGAGGTGCTGGGACGGCTCGGCGCCGGCGGCATGGGGCTGGTCTATCTCGCACGGTCGGCATCCGGACGCCGGGTGGCGATCAAGACGGTGCGGACCGAGCTCGCCGAGGACCAGCTCTTCCGGGTGCGCTTCACCCGTGAGGTGGAGGCGGCGCGCGCCGTGTCCGGCTTCTACACCGCGGCCGTGGTCGACGCCGACCCGCGGGCCGCCGTGCCCTGGCTGGCGACCGCGTACGTCCCGGCGCCCTCCCTGGAGGAGATCGTCAACGAGTGCGGGCCGATGCCCGCCCAGGCCGTACGGTGGCTCGCCGCCGGGATCGCCGAGGCCCTGCAGTCCATCCACGGGGCGGGCCTCGTCCACCGCGACCTGAAACCGTCCAACGTGCTCGTCGTCGAGGACGGCCCGCGCGTGATCGACTTCGGCATCGCGAGCGGCGTCTCCAACACCCGCCTGACCATGACGAACGTCGCCGTCGGCACGCCCGCCTACATGTCGCCCGAGCAGGCGAAGGACTCGCGCAGCGTCAAGGGCGCCAGCGACGTGTTCTCGCTGGGCTCCACGCTCGTCTTCGCCGCGACCGGGCATCCGCCGTACCACGGGGCCAACCCGGTGGAGACGGTGTTCATGCTGCTGCGCGACGAGCCCAACCTGGAGGGGCTCCCGGACGAGCTGCGGCCGCTGATCGACTCCTGCATGCAGATGGACGCGACGCAGCGCCCGACCCCCGCCGACCTGCAAGCGCAGCTCGCCCCGCACCTCTTCGACGGCGGCGACGACAGCGGCACCGCCTCGGCGTGGCTGCCCGGCCGGGCCGTGGCCATGATCGAGGCCCGGCGCGCCGGGCAGCGCACGGCCGCCGCACCGGTCCCGGCGCCCGGCCGAGGCCCGGGGCGCGGCTCCGACGCCGCCACGCACCGCAGGGAGCCGAGCGGCGGCCCCGGCGGCGGCGACCCGTGGGTCGACCCGCGGACCGGCCAGGCCATGCCCCAGCGCCCGCAGCACCCGCCGCGGTCGGCCTCCCCGGCGCCGTCCGGCGAGCCGGTGCGGCTCGGCGGCTCGCCGGTGCCGATCGGGCCCGGTCCGCGCGCCGCCGTGGCGGCGCCCGCCGCGCACGCGGCAGCCGCCGACTCGGCGACCGGCTGGGTCCGCCCGCCGGGCGGCTCGGCCGCCGCCCACGCCCCGGCCGCCCCGGCCGCCTCGTCCGCTTCGGCCGTGGTGCCCTCGCCCGCCGCGGGCCCCGACAGCGGCCGCTGGCGCCCCTGGCGCTTCCGCATGTCGAACGAGGTCTGGGGCACGCCGACCGTCGCCGGAGACCTGCTGTACGTGACCTCCTTCGAGGTGCACGCGCTGGACGTGGCCAGTGGCCGCCGCCAGTTCAAGACCCGTGACGTCGCCTGGTCCATGGCCGTCTCGGACGGCCGCATCCACGCCTCCGACGGCCCCTCCCTCTACGCGCTCGACGCCGGCGACGGCTCCGAGCGCTGGCGGCTGAACACCGATGCCTGGGTGTACGCCCTGCGCGCCGACCGGGGCACCGTGGTCACCGCCACGCGCGGCGGCGGCGTACAGGGCCGGGAGGCCTCCAACGGGCAGATGCTGTGGGAGCTGACCGGCGCCCAGAGCGACTTCGAGACCCCGGAGGCGGCCCCGGTCCTGCACGACGGCACGGTGTACGTGTGGCAGGACGCGCGGCTGCGCGCGCTCGACGCGCGCAGCGGCCGCGAGTCCTGGTCGTACCCGGTCGGCGACGCGGCCTCCTGCGGCAACGTCCCCGTACGGGTCACCCCGGCCCCGGACGGCAACGTCTACATCGCCGCCGGCACCCGCGTCCTGTCCGTCGACCGGGCCTCGGGCCGGGTCCGCTGGCACTTCGAGGCCCCGGCGGTCTTCCTGGCGGCCCCGGCCTTCGCGCCGGGCGCGGCGGTCACGGGCGGCGGGGTCTACCTCGCCGACTACCTGGGCACCGTGTACGCCCTCGACGCGGCCACCGGCAAGGACCGCTGGCGCATCGCCACCGAGCCGCGGCCGTCCTCGGACCCGGTGATGGTGGCGAACGGCAACGTCCACCTGGGCGCGGGCAGCGCGCTGTACACGCTCGACGCGGTCACCGGCACCCCGAAGTGGCGCTTCGCCGCGGGCGGTGAGATCACCGGCCCGCCGGCGGTCGCGGACGGCCGGGTGCACTTCGGCTCGGCCGACCACTGCCTGTACACCCTGGACGCGGCGGGCGGCCAGCTGCGCTGGAAGCTGGCCACGGGCGGGGAGATCACGGGCGCCCCGGTGGCCGAGGCGGGGGTGGTCTACGCATGCAGCAAGGACCGCTGCGTCTACGCGCTGGACGCGGCCAAGGGCACGGGCACGCGTACGGCCGGGTGAGGGTTATCGGGCCCCTCCGAGTCGCGTGCGGCACCGGGAGTGACAGGATGGACCCCATGAGCAACGTTTACTTCGACATCAACATCGACGGCAAGCCCGCCGGCCGCATCGTCTTCAACCTCTTCGACGACGTCGTCCCGCAGACCGCGAAGAACTTCCGCGAGCTGGCCACCGGTCAGCACGGCTTCGGCTACGCGGGCTCGCCGTTCCACCGCGTCATCCCGCAGTTCATGCTCCAGGGTGGCGACTTCACCAACCAGAACGGCACCGGCGGCAAGAGCATCTACGGCGAGAAGTTCGCCGACGAGAACTTCCAGCTGAAGCACGACCGTCCGTACCTGCTGTCGATGGCGAACGCCGGCCGCAACACCAACGGCTCGCAGTTCTTCATCACCACCGTCGTCACCCCGTGGCTGGACGGCAAGCACGTCGTCTTCGGCGAGGTCGTCTCGGGCTCCGAGCTCGTCGACGCCATCGAGAAGCTCGGCACCTCCTCGGGCGCCACCCGCGGCAAGATCGAGATCGCCGCTTCGGGCGTCGTCGAGGCCTGATCCACCCCGCACCACCCGCACCACCCGCACCACCCGCACCACCCGCCGCACCGGCTGGTCGGCCCCGCCCCCGCACGTGGGACGGGGCCGCCGCCGTTTCACCGGGCGGTGCAGGAGGTCACCCGTTCACCGGGCGGTGCAGGAGGTCACCCGTCGAAGGGTCAGTGCCTGAGGCAGCCGCGCCAGGTCCAGCCGGACTCGACGACCGCCTCGCGCAGGGGGTCCTTCATGTCCCGGGTGTCCAGGCTGAACGTCTCGACCCTGCGGCGGCGCCCGTCGGGCCCGCGCTCCAGCGTCCACTCCTTGTGGACGCTGCGGATGGGCCCCCGGCCGCGCTCGCGCCGGATCTGACGGCCGGGCGGCGGGCCGGCCAGTGTCACCGCCCACTGTTCGTCCACGGCCCGCACCTCGCGTTCCGCCGGGACGAAGCGCAGCCAGATCTTGAAGGTCCGCTGCACCTGCGTACGGGTGCGGCCAGAGCCCCGGGCGGGCTCCCTCACCTGCCACTGCGCCACCAGATCGGATCCCGAGGATTCGCGGACGGTGAACGGGACGCCGGTGCCGTTCAGCGCGAGCAGCGCATGGCGCAGCTCCTGGGTGGGAACGGCCGCGCCACCGCCCTCGGGGTGGCGGGTCCCCATCCACTTGTCCCAGAGACGGCCCATCGCCGTTGCCTCCTCACGCCGTTGGGCTGGATCTTCGCTTTGCGAATGTGTTCATAGGATGATTCCTCGATCTGATCAAAGCGAAGACGGGGGCCGATTCGGCGTGGTGACGTTCGACACGGAGTGGGCTGGACTCAAACAGCAGGCGGCGGCCGGGGCGGACATGCGCCTCGCGAGCGCCGCACCCGCCGACGGCGGCGGGGGCGGGGGCAACGGCGACCTGAAGTCCGACCAGGCGGTCTGGAACAGGGCCAGCAAGGACCTCGGCGGTCTCTCGACGAGCATCAAGACCGGCGTGGGCGCGTTGGAGGCGGGCCAGAAGGGCGCGGCCATGACCGGCGTGGAGAGCGCGACGGCCCAAGCGGAGCTGTACCAGTCCTGGAAGACGTACCTGGAGAACCTGTCGGGCAAGTGCACTGCCCTCCGGGGGCCCCTGGAGAAGGCCGGTCAGGGCCAGTACGAGAACGACGAGGCAATCAGGGGCGGCTTCCACCAGATCGACGGCAACTACAAGGACACCCCCGCCACCGGCGGCAGCGACGGGGGTCGGTGAGTCTGACCCATGGACTACGCAGCGCTCAAGGCCCTCAAGCCGTCCGAGTTCACCGAGGCGGCTGACGGCTACAAGGCGGCCAGTGACATGGCCGACCACGCCCACGGCGACACCGAGGGACAGATATCGGCCCGCCTGCAGGCAGGCCTCCACGGTGTGGCCGTGGACGCCGCGCTGGGATCGCTTCGAGATCTGGCGAAGAACTTCCACTACGTGCAGGTGGAATGCGGTCTCGCGGCCACGTCCCTCAAGGCGTTCGCGGCCGCGATGACGGACGCGAAGAAGAAGCTGGACGATGCCCTGGAGGACGCGGCGCACCAGAAGCTCACGGTGGGCGCGGACGGTTCGGTGACCTTTCCGCCCGGCGGTGAGGAGAAGGACGGCAAGCTTCCCGAGGGCGGAACGGTCACCGGCAGTGCCAAGGGCAAGCCCGCGGGAACGGTCATCGACCCGACACGGGACGCCAACGACCTGTCCGCCGCGCTGGAGCGCCAGGCGGCGAACATCCACCCCAACCCGAACTTCGGGAAGGCGGTGGCGATCGCCAACCGCATCGCGCAGGCGGTCGCCGAGGCGACCGAAGCCGACACGATGTGGGCGCCCAAGCTGCGCAAACTCAAGGCGGACGACGACCTCGTCGTCTCCGACGGCGACTGGGCGGACGTCCAGAGCGACACCGCCGACGTCCGTGCCGGAGCCAAGGACTACCTGGACCACATCAAACCTCCGCCGAAGGGCGATGACCCGAAGGCGAACGCGGACTGGTGGAAGGGGCTGTCCGCGGACGAGCAGTCGGCGTACCTCTCCCTGAACGCGGCCGATGTGGGCGCACTGGACGGGCTGCCCTCCGTGGTCCGGGACGAGGCCAATCGCACCGTACTGGCGGAGAAGAAGGCCGAGTTCCAGATCAGGTACGACGCGATCCCCAAGGAACCCAAGTCCAGGTACCACTACGTCCAGCACGGGCGCGCCTGGACGCGCGAAGAGACCGACGAGTGGCGTGAGTGGCACGACAAGTACGCCAAGGACGAGGAATTCCTGAAGAGGAACCTCGACGGCATGAACGCCATCCAGGCCCGCTTCGACGCAACGGGCAAGGAAGGCCTGCCGGAGGCCTACCTCCTCGGATTCGACACCAAGGGCGGAGGGCGGGCCATCGTCGCGAACGGCAACCCGGAAACGGCCGACCATACGGCCGTGTTCGTCCCCGGTACTTTCACCGCCATCGAGAAGAGCGACGACTACATCGGTCACATGGGCGAGCTGTGGAAGAAGACCCACGCCCAAGTGCCCGGCCAGAACGTGTCCACCATTACCTGGATCGGATACGACGCCCCGCAGAGCATCGTTCCCGAGGCGATGACCAAGGGCTACGCCCATGATGCGGCACCCGACCTGAACCACTTCATGGCGGGTCTTGAGCACATCCAGGGCGGCGACGGCGGGAGCCACACCACGCTCATCGGGCACAGCTACGGCAGCACCGTCATCGGCGCGGCCTCCAATGCGGGCGACCTGCGGGCGGACGACATTCTCGTGGCGGGCAGTCCCGGCATGCTGGTCGGCCACGCCAAGGACTTGGACGTCGAAGAGGGCCACGTGTGGTCGGAGGCGGCGTCGTTCACCAAGGACCAGGTGCCGGCGGGCGGTAAGTTCGCAGGGCTCGGCGGCGGTACGCCGTTCTGGAAGGAAATATTGCCGTTCGGGTCGGTCTGGGGGCAGAACGTGCCTTCCGACGAGGATTTCGGAGCCCATATCATGGACAACGACGCGGACAGCCACACCGACTACTGGAGAAAGGACTCCTTCAGTCTTGAAAACCAGGCGAGAGTGGTTGCCGGTCGTTACGACAAGGTGGTCCTTGACTGACATGAGGAAGTCAACGGCTGATCGCACGAAGTCCATACCGTTGCGGGCCACGGCTCTCGCCGTCGTTCTCGCCGGCTCGCTTTCCCTGTTGTCCGTGGGGTGCTCCAACGTGAAAGAACTGAGTTACACGCCCGTCAGGATGGATCCGGATCCTGCGCGCACGAAGACGAAGCAGATCTCCAGCCGGCTGCTGGAGATGACCGGGATCAAGGGCAAGGTGACCGAGCCCGGGCCGAGCGTCACGCGCTGCCGGGAATACGGGGACGACCTGTTCTCCACGGACCATCCGTGGTCGGTGTACGAGATCTCCGACGCCCAGGTCGATGAGGGCATGCAGAACTTGCGCAAGGCTCTCGGTGAGAACGGCTGGAAGATCACCAAGGACGGCAAGGCCAACAGTCAGGCGCAGGACCCCGAGATCTACGCCGAGAACAAGGCCGAGCAGTTCGCCGTGCACGTCACCGGCGAGAGGAAATCGGCCACCGGGGACTCGCTGATCCTCTTCAGCGTCGTGTCCGCCTGCTTCCGCGCCGCCTCCTCCTCCGCGCTCGACGGCGAGTACTGATCCGGGACCCCAGGGGCCCCCGGGCCCCCGGGATCACCTCCCGATGCTTCGCCGCGGTACGCCGGTGCCGTGGCAGTTGCGAAGGGGAGGGGCGGTGATAGCGTGGCCCGCCGTTGTCCAGGGGAGGGAATCGGTCATGGTGGCTGGACGTCGGATCAGGTTCACCGCAGTGCTGGTCGCCGTCGTGTTCGCGCTCACCGGATTTTCGTCGAGCGGTCACGGGCACGGCTCGAAGAGCAGCGGCAGCGGTGGCGGCTGCTCCAGTTCCAAGAAGCGGAGCAGCTACAACAGCAACAGCAACAACAGCAGCAGCGGCAGCAGCAGTGGCAGCAGCGGCAGCGGGAAGTCGAGTCCCTCGCCCACCAAGAGCGCCGGTGCACCCGCACGCGCCTCGGTCGTCACCTGCGCCGGACCCGGCAATCCGGCATCCGTCCTCAAAGTGACCTCCGTCGTCGACACCGCGCGCCTCGTCGACGTCCCGGTCGTCTTCCAGGGCGCGAACGGCGTCGTGGACCGGACCACCGTCCGGGTCTCGCTGGGGGCCCGCGAGACCCGCACGGTCACCGCCGACATGAGCCGGAAGGACAAGGCGGCCGACGTCAGCAGCTGCGTCGTCGGCACCATCAACTAGGGGCTGTCCGAAAGGTCCCGCCTGTCCCGCGCCGCCCGGCACGCACTCTCGCCGGCCGGGCCGGCCAGGCGGGCCGTGCAGGTGGATCCTGGTGGTCGGTACTCCGCGGAAGCACCCACGAGCCCGGCTTGGCCGAAGCCGTGCACCGGCCGACCGCCATCCCCGGCACCCTGGCGCTCGGGATGCGATTCAACGGGATGGCGGGCATGGTGGAAGAGAGGCATGTACTGCCCTCCAGCTGGCTTGAGACGGTGTCGCCCTGGGGCCTTGCTGGTCGTGGCGGTCATCGGCGGACGTGCAGCCATCAGAGCCGGACAGCGCCACACCGCCTCCAGGCAACAGACAGAGAAGAAGGTGCCATCGCCGCGAAGGCGCGACGTACCGGGCGCACTGGGAAATCCCGCTTTCGAAGGCCCGTCAACTTGCCGCGCAACACCAACAGCCGCTCTTCAGGTGTCGGGCAAGGCGACCCGAGCGCCGGGGGAGCAGGCTGAGTGTCACTTGAACCTGGCGCTGCGGCACGGAAGTTGCCGGCGAAGATACCCGGGCCCTGAGACTCAGGCCAGACGAGCTCCAGCCGAGAGCGGGCTGTGATGGCGCAGTGTCGAGAGGAGAAGTCCGTGAAAGGCAAGGTCGTATTGAGCGTCGCCGTGATAGTCGCGCTAGGAGGCGGAATGTCTGGAGCCGCCGTCTCCTCGGCTTCCGCCGCTCCCAGCCCGAAGTGTCGAGTGAGCGGAACCGCTCTGACGGGAGAGAATTTCGCTGCGGGCAAGACGTTCACCGTCTCGCCTGGCGGAAAGACCGTGAATTCCACTTCTGCCGGTCGCATCGGACCGGTCACCGTTACGGGTCAGGGTCCCTTCTCCGTTGGCCCTGTGGTTTGCGTCGGCCCGGCAGCGGCCTCGGCAAAGGCAGCCGTTGCGCTAAAGGCAGGTACGACTGCGGCACAAGCGGCGATACAGAGAGGCGCCCCGCCGCAGGTGGTGAAGGCAGAGGCCAGAGCAGCGACCGAAGCCGCAGGGAAGCGCCTCGGTATCGCGCAACCGATCCTGATCCAAATCATCAATCAAGTTAACCAGCAGCAGCAGCAACAGCAGCAACAGCAGCAGCAACAACAGCAACAGCAACAGCAGCAGCAGCAGAACCCGCAGCAGCAGCAACAGCAGCAACAGCAACAGCAGCAGCAGCAGCAGCAACAGCAGCAACAGCAACAGCAACAGCAACAGCAACAGCAACAGCAGCAGCAGCAGCAGCAGCAGCAGCAGCAGCAGCAGCAGAACCCGCAGCAGCAGCAGCAACAACAGCAGCAGCAGCAACAGCAGCAGCAGCAGCAGCAGCAACAACAGCAGCAACAGCAACAGCAACAGCAACAGCAACAGCAACAGCAGCAACAGCAGCAGCAGCAACAGCAACAGCAGCAGCAACAACAACAACAGCAGCAACAGCAGCAGCAGCAACAGCAGCAGCAGTAACTACCCGGCAGTTGGGAGGCGGGGCGGCAGAGTCCTCCGATGCGGATGATCTTGTTTAGCCCCGTTGCTCCCTCTAGGTCGGTAAAGGCCTAGCGGATCCTCGGTTCCGGCGCCGCCCGGCGCCCCGCGAACAGGTCCGCCTGCCGCTCCGGCGCCAGGTTCCCCAGCGAGATCAGCGCCGGGGCCTGCGCCAGTGCCTGGTGCAGCGCCGCCTGCTTCGCCGACCACAGGGCCCGCACGGTGCCCTGCACGGCCCCGGTCGGGCAGTCGGCCAGCGTCCCGGCCGCTCGCAGCGCCGCCGCGAGCAGCTCGTCGGGCTCGGCCAGCTCCGAGACCAGGCCGATCTCGTACGCCCGCCGCGCGGAGAGCCGTTCCGCCGTCCCCATCAGGGACATCCGGGCGGCTTCCCCGAAGGGCATCCGCTGCGCCATGTAGACGGCCTCGTAGGCGCTGACCATCCCGTACGTCGTGTGCGGGTCGAAGTACGTCGCCGCCCGGGAGGAGACGATGAACTCCGACTCGCCCAGCAGGTAGAACGCCCCGCCGCAGGCCATGCCGTTGACGGCGGCGATCACCGGCTTCCACAGGTCGTTCGCCTTCGGCCCGATGGTCACCAGCGGGTCGTCCACCGAGTACGGAGAGGACGGCTGGGGCACCTCCACCCCGCGGTCGATGCCCGTGCAGAACGCCGCCCGCCCGGCGCCGGTCAGCACGACCGCCCGTACGTCGTCCGCGAACCGGAACTCCCGCCACACCGAGGCGAGTTCCGCGGCCGTTGCCAGATCGATCGCGTTGTGCCTGTGCTCCCGGTCCAGGGTGACGACCGCGACCCCGCTCGCCTTGTCGCGCTCGACCCGTACCGTCACGACTTCTCCAGTACCCAGCGCGGCACCGCCACCCCGCCGATTCGCGTGAACACCACCTGTACGCGGGCGCCGATGCGCAGGCGCGCAGGATCCACCGAGTTCAGCGGGGCGTCGGCCGAGGTGACCAGGTTCCCGGCGAGGCGGATGTGCGGGGCGTCGGTGAGCTCCACGAGGATCACGTTGTACGGGGCCTGCGCGGCGTACGCCGGCAGCAGGGGCGGATGCGGCTGTACGTACGACCAGATCCGGCCCCGGCCGCTCATCGGGCGCCACTCGGAGTCGAACGACTGGCAGTGCGGGCAGCAGGGGCGCGGCGGGAAGCGGAGCCGGCCGCATGAGGTGCAGGCCTGGACGCGGAGTTCGCCCCGGGCGGCGTACTCCCAGAAGGGGGCGCCGTCCTCGTCGGGGACGGGCAGCAGCAGTTCGTCCACGGCGGGGGAGGTGGTGGTCGTCATCGGGTCAGCTCCTCAGCAGGATCGCGGACGTCGGGACACCCTCGCCCGCCGTCACCAGGCAGGTCGCGGCGTCCGGCACCTGGGCGGTCGAGGTGCCCCGGAGCTGTTTGACGCCCTCGTTGATCAGGTTGAAGCCGTGGACGTAGGCCTCGGACAGCCCGCCGCCCCCGGTGTTGATCGGGAGCCGGCCGCCCATCTCCAGGGCCCCGCCCTCGGTGAACGCGGCGCCCTCGCCGCGCCCGCAGAAGCCGTAGCCCTCCAGGGACAGCGGGATGAGCGGGGTGAACGCGTCGTAGATCTGGGCCACGTCCACGTCCTGGGGCCCGAAGTCGGCCTGCTTCCACAAGTGCCGGGCGGCGGTCCAGGCGGGCCCTGACAGCGGGTCGTCGTTCCAGTAGTTGACCATGCCGTGGTGCTGGGCGGGCAGGCCCTGGGCGACGGAGTGGACGTACACGGGCTTCCGGCGGCAGTCGCGGGCGCGCTCGGCGCTCACGATCACGCAGGCCAGCGCCCCGTCCGTCTCCAGGCAGTTGTCGAAGAGGCAGAGGGGGTCGCTGATCATGCGCGAGGTCATGTACATCTCGCGGGTCAGCGGGCGCTCGTACATCATCGCGGCCGGATTCTCGTTGGCGCGGTTGCGGCAGGCCATCGCGACGTTGAAGAGGTGATCGCGGGTGGCGCCGTACTCGTGCATGTAGCGCCGGGCCAGCATGCCGATCTCGTCGGCGGGGCGCAGCAGCCCGAAGGGGCGGGTCCACTGGCCGGGGGTGGGCAGCTGGACGGCGGTGTTCTTCCAGGGGCGCGGGCCGGAGCCGCGTTTGCGCGAGCGCCAGGCGACGCCCACGCTCGCCTGCCCGGTGGCGACGGCGGCCGCGAGGTGGCCGACGGTGGCGCAGGAACCGCCGCCGCCGTAGCCGATCTTGGAGAAGAAGGTGACGTCTCCGGCGCCGATGGCCTTGGCCACCTCGACCTCGTCGGTCTCCTCCATCGTGTACGAGGAGAAGGCGTCGACTTCGGAGGGCGCTATTCCGGCGTCCGCGAGAGCGGCCAGGATGGCGCGGCACGCCAGCTCCTTCTCCGACTCGGGGAGCCTTTTGGCAAAGGCGGTCTGGCCGATCCCGACTATCGCCGTAGCGTCCTTGAGTGTTGCCGCCATCGCCACCTCCGGGGCTGCACCAGTACTGACAGCCGCGAAGGCTACAGCTAATCTGACGGATAGTCAGCTACTGGGAGGGGTGTGCGATGACCGAAGACGTGCGGGGGGATCTGCGCTGGGGCTCCATCGCGGGACTGGTGCGCGCGGCGGCCGCGGAGTACGCCGACCGCGAGGCCGTCGTCGACGGGCGCGTCCGCATCGGCTACGCGCAGCTCGGCGAGCGCGTCGAGCGGGCTGCCGCCGCCGCCATCGCCGCCGGGATCGAGCCGGGGGACCGCGTCGCCCTCTGGGCACCCAACACCCTGGAGTGGATCGTCTCCGCGCTCGGCGCGGTCTCGGCGGGCGCCGTCCTCGTCCCCCTCAACACCCGTTTCAAAGGCTCCGAGGCCGCGTACGTCCTGCGGCGCAGCCGGGCCAGACTCCTTTTCGTCACCGGCACCTTCCTCGGCACCTCGTACGTCGCCTCCCTGCGCCGGGCCGCCGCCGAGGGGGAGGGCCACGGCCCGCTGCCCGGGCTGCCGCACCTCGATCAGGTCGTCGTGCTCGCCGAGGACGCCCCGCAGGACTTCAGCACCTGGAAGGAGTTCCTGGCCGGCGGGGACGGGGTCTGCGCCGAGACCGTGCGCGAGCGCGCCGAGTCGATCCGCCCCGAAGCCCCCTCGGACATCATCTTCACCTCCGGCACCACCGGAAGCCCCAAGGGCGCCGTCATCACCCACGCCCAGTCGCTGCGCTGCTACGACGTCTGGAGCGAGCTCGCCGGGCTGCGCGAGGGTGACCGCTACCTGATCGTGAACCCCTTCTTCCACACCTTCGGCTACAAGGCCGGCATCATCGCCTGCCTGATGCGCGGTGCCACGATGGTCCCGCAGCCCGTCTTCAACGTGGACACCGTCCTGGCCAACATCGCCGCCGAGCGGATCTCCGTACTCCCCGGACCGCCCACCCTCCACCAGTCCCTCCTCGACCACCCCCAGCGCGACCACCACGACCTGTCGGCGCTGCGGCTGGTCGTCACCGGCGCCGCCGTCGTCCCGCTCCAGCTCGTCGAACGGCTCCGCGGCGAACTGCACATCGCCACGGTCCTCACCGCGTACGGGCTCTCCGAGGCCAGCGGCATCGTCACCATGTGCCGCCGCGGGGACCCGGCCGAGGTCATCGCCTCCACCTCCGGGCGGGCCATCCCGGACACTGAGGTGAAGGTCGTCGCCGACCGGCAGGGCAGGGCCCAGCCCGCGGGCACCGCGGGCGAGGTGTGGGTACGCGGCCACCACGTCATGCAGGGCTACTTCGAGGACCCGGCCGAGACGGCCGGGGCCGTCACCTCCGACGGCTGGCTGCGCACCGGCGACGTCGGGGTCCTCGACGCCGCGGGCAACCTGCGCATCACCGACCGGATCAAGGACATGTTCATCGTCGGCGGGTTCAACGCCTACCCCGCCGAGATAGAGCAACTCCTCGGCCTGCACCCGGACATCGCCGACGTGGCCGTGGTCGGCGTCTTCGACCCGCGTCTGGGGGAGGTCGGCAAGGCGTACGCGGTCCGCCGCCCCGGCTCCACCCTCACCGCCGACGACCTGATCGCCTGGTCACGCCGGGAGATGGCCAACTACAAGGTCCCGCGCGAGGTCGAGTTCGTCACCGAACTCCCGCGCAACGCGAGCGGAAAGGTCCTCAAGCGCGAACTGCGCCTCCGGGCCCGGGTCTAGGGCGCGGCCGGTGCTCCGGCCGGCGGGCAGGGCGGGTCGGACCGCTCCCGGGCGGCGCTGGAACCGTCCTGATAGCCCTTGGTGAAGTACTCGGAGGAGCCGGCCGGCGGTGTGGTCCGGGCGCAGCCGGCCGCCCGTCCCGCCGTGTACCCGGCTTGGTACCCCTGCTCGTACTGCTTCCTGGTCTCCTTGGGCGTGGGCTGGGCGGTCGCGGACGCCGTGCAGGTCACCGTCGGCCCGCCGGCCACGGGCGTGACCGTGTACGTGGAGCTCTTGGTGTTCCTGACGGAGAACGTGCCGTACGGCTTGTCGGCCGTCACGGTGAACGCGGCCTTCCCGTTGGAGATGCTGATGACGCCGCTGAAGCCCTTGCCCTGTACGTAGTACTTCCCGTTGGCCATCGGACTGACCGTGCACGTACCGGCGGCCACGGCCACCGGCGCCGCGGTGGCGGACGCGGCGAGTGCGGGGGCGGCCGCGCCCAGCGCGACGGCTGCGGCGACCGGGATCAGCCAGGCATGTCGGGTGCGTCGGCGCATAAGCCCTGCACCTTCCTCTGTTGCGTGCCGTAGTAGCCCCGGACGGAGCCGGGACACGTCTGCGGTGCACCGTTTCCATCGTAGGGCGCCGCCCCGGACATGTCGTCCGGGGCGGCGCCCTACGGGACGGACTACGCGGGTCCCGGGCCCGGCTTGCGGGCCAGGAGCAGGCGCCAGCGCGGGGTTCCGTCGTCGCGGCGGCCGAAGTGCTCCAAGGGGACCGTCTCCACCGTGAAGCCGGCCGCGCGCAGGTCGGCCCGCACGCCGCCCAGCGAGAACGTCCGGTAGTACATGACGAACGGCGGCCGCCACACGGCGTTGCGCACCCGCATCGCCGCGTCGAAGCCCGCCACCGCCCACCACACGGGGGAGGCCGGCGCGATCGGCGCCCCGATCGGGAACGCGAAGAGGCCGCCCGGGCGCAGCGCGGTGTGGACGCCGGAGAAGAGGGCGGGCCGTTCGGCCGGGAGGAAGTGGCCGAAGGCCCCGAAGCTGACGGCCAGGTCGTACGAGTGCGCCAGCCCGGGCGGCAGCGCCCGCGCGTCGGCCCGTACGAGGTCGACGCGCTCGTCGGGGTGCGCCCGCCGGGCCTGCGCCAGCATGCCCGCACTCAGGTCCACCCCGGTCACCCGGTCCCGGCACAGCCGCCGCAGCATCCCGAGCCCGGCTCCGGTCCCGCAGCACACGTCGAGCCCCGCCCCGAAGGAGCCCTCCCGCTGGGCGAGCGTCTCCTCGACGGCGTCGAGCATGCGGTCGGGGGTGCGGAACGGGGTCTGGTCGAACTTGGGGGAGAGCAGGTCGTACCCGCGCTCGACGGACGAGAGGGCCTGCACGGCGAGCTCGCGGACGGTGGGTCCCTGTGAGGTGAACACGGGCCCCAGCCTAGTGAGCGGAGGACGGCGCCGGGTCCTTCCGTCGGCCTCACCGCAGCCCGATCCGGATACGGGCATGCGACGGAGGCCGCGGTGGCTCCCCCTCCGGGCCACCGCGGCCTCCGTCCTTGTGCGCTCCCCCGTTGCCTTGCTCACCGGCGGTTCCCCCGTGACCCCACCGGCTCGTGCTCCCCCGTCGACCACGGCGGGTTCCCCCGAAGCCCGCCGTGGTCCCCCCGTTGATCCCGGTCCCCCGTATCCCCCGTGGGACCGGCCCCCCGTCCCCCGTGATCCCCCCCCGTGGGACGTCCTACGGCCGCGGTCCCGAGGCGTGGTTGTCCATCGCCACGATGTCCTCGGCCGAAGCCGGCTTCTTCTCCAGCGGCTTGATCTCGATGCCGGAGGCGTGGTTGTCCATCGGCGTGATGTCGACGCCCGGTGCCAGGCTGTCGTCGAGCGGCTTGATCTCGATGCCGGACGCGTGGTTGTCCATCGGCTTCATGTCACCGTCGTTCGGCAGGATGTTCTCGTTCGTCGTCATCGGTTCTCCTGATGGATGGGTCGGGCCCGTTCGGCGATTCCCCCGCGGACCGCCGAACGGGTGGTCCTCCAGCCGACTCCCACGCCCCCCGACGCGGTGAGTCGATGTCTCTATCGTGCCGGGCGGCGATAAACGAACGATGAATGCCTCGTTCATCAGACGATCAGCGGCCGCCCGGGCGCCGCCCGGGCGCCGATCGCCGCAGCTCGGCCGGGCCGGAGGGCTCAGGCCGCGATCTCGGCCGCCAACAGGGCCTGCACCTCGGCGAGTTCCGTCGACTTCAGCTGCTTGAAGACGACCTCCGCGTCCCGCCAGCACACTCGCGCCCGGTCCCGCTGCCCCAGCCTGCGCAGCGCCTTGCCCAGCACCGTCAGGACCGTCGCCCGCCGCCACTCCCCGCCGATCCCGCGCAGCGCGATCGCCTGCTCGGCGTGCGCGGCGGCCAGCGTGGGCCGGTGCGCGGCCAGATGGGCCACGGCGAGCCGGAAGTGCGTCACGCCCTCCCACAAGGGCTGCCGGTTGTCGTGGAACAGCGAGAGCGCCTCGGTCAGCTGCGTCTGCGCCTCACCGAGCCGCCCGGCCTCGGTGAGGGCGATGCCCAGCGCGTACCGGCCGTTGGCCAGGCGCAGGGTCAGCCCCATCCGGTCGTATATGGCGATGCCCTGCTCGGCGAGGTCGATGGCGCTGGTCAGCCGGCCCAGCTCGACGTGGATCCGGGAGAGGTTGCACAGCGCGCTGGCCTCGCCGATGTGGTTGCCGTCGGCGCGGAAGTTCTCGATGGCCTCCAGCAGGTACCGCTCGCCGTCGGCGTGCCGGCCCTGGTAGAGGGCGATGATCCCGCGGTCGTTGGGCGCCCAGCAGCTGGGCAGCGGATCGCCGGCCTCCCGCGCGAGGTCCATCGCCTGGCGGGCCTCCTCGTCGGCCTCGCCGAAGCGGCCCGCGACCAGGTGGACGTTGGTCAGGGTGGTCCGTGCCCGGCCCTCCGCCTGCGGGTCCTTCGCGGCGTGCGCGGCGTCGCGCAGGGCCACGGCGGCGGACTCGTACTGCTTGGAGTTGGCCCCCGACTCGGCGAGGTCCTTCGCCGCCCACAGCAGGTCGACGGCCCGGCGCAGTACGTCCGACCGCCCGTCGCGGCGTACGGAGGCCTGCCGCACGCAGGCCAGCAGCGGGTCCGCCTCGGCGTACAGCCAGTCGAGGGCGGCGCGCGGCTCGGCGAAGCGCAGGCCGGGGTAGTGGGTCGCGGACAGGTGGGCGGGCAGCCGGTCGCCGGGGCGCTCCATCGCGTACACGGCGGAGGCGGTGGCGAGGTAGAAGTCCAGCAGCCGGTCCAGGGCGGCGTCCCGGCTGCTGGGCGGCTGCTCGTCACGCTCGGCGCACGCACGCGCGTAGAGGCGTACGAGGTCGTGGAAGCGGTAGCGGCCGGGCGCGGCCGATTCGAGGAGGGAGCAGTCCACCAGGGCTTCGAGGAGGTCCTCGGTGTCGTACTCGGGCAGGTCGAGCACCGCGGCCGCGGCGGCCAGCGAGATGTCGGGCCCGTCGGCGAGGCCGAGGAGGCGGAACGCGCGCTGCTGCTCGGGCTCCAGCTGCCCGTAGCCGAGCTCGAAGGTGGCCTTGACGGCCAGGTCGCCGGCCTGGAGCTCGTCGAGGCGGCGGCGCTCGTCGGCGAGCTTCGCGGCGAGGACGGACACGGTCCAGGTGCGGCGGGCGGCGAGCCGGGAGGCGGCGATCCGGATGGCGAGCGGCAGGAACCCGCAGGCGCCGACCACGTCGAGGGCGGCCTGGCGTTCGGCGCCGACGCGTTCCGCGCCCACGATCCGGGTGAACAGCTGGAGGGCCTCCTCGGGGCTCATCACGTCGAGGTCGACGAGATGGGCCCCGGCGAGGCCCGCCATGCGGACCCGGCTGGTGACGAGCGCGGCGCAGCCCGCGGTGCCCGGCAGCAGCGGGCGGACCTGGGCGGCGTCGCGGGCGTTGTCGAGCAGGACCAGGATGCGGCGCCCGTCGAGGATGGAGCGGTAGAGCGCGGCCCGCTCGGCGGGGCTGTCCGGGATGGCCGTGTCGGGGGTGCCGAGGGCGCGCAGGAAGGAGCCGAGGACGGCGACGGGCTCGGCGGGGCGCGGTTCGGTGCCCTGGAGGTCGACGTAGAGCTGCCCGTCGGGGAAGTGGGGGCGGGCGGCGTGCGCGACGTGTACGGCGAGGGTGGTCTTGCCGACCCCGCCGATGCCGGCGAGTGCGGAGACCGCCATGACCTGGCCCCCGACGCCGGACAGGATCTCGCCGAGCTCGTTGACGAAGGTGGCGCGGCCGGTGAAGTCGGCGACGGTGGCGGGCAATTGGGCAGGCCTTACGAGTGCGGGCGCGGCGGCCGGGGCCGGGTCTTCGGCGCAGGCGAGTTCGGCGTCCGCGCGCAGGATGCGCTGTTGGAGCGCGGCGAGTTCGGGTCGGGGGTCCACGCCGAGTTCGTCGGCGAGCAGCCGGCGGGTGTCGGCGTACACGGCGAGGGCCTCGGCCTGCCGGCCGCTGCGGTACAGGGCGAGCATGAGGAGCTCGCGCAGCCGTTCGCGCAGCGGGTGGGCGGCGGTGAGGGCGGTGAGCTCGGAGACGGCCTCGGCGTGGTGGCCGACCTCCAGGTCGAGGTCGAGGCGGGTCTCCAGCAGCTGGAGGCGCCATTCCTGCAGGCGCGTGCGCTCGGTGTCGGCGTGCGGGCCGGGGACCCCGGCGAGCGGTTCTCCGTCCCACAGGTCGAGGACCCGGTGGAGCAGCGTGCGGGCGAGGGCGCGGTTGCCGACGCCGCGGGCCTGCTCGGCTTCGGCGGCGAGGCCGCGGGCGACGCCGAGGTCGAGGGCGTCGGCGGGGGTGTGGATGGCGTAGCCGCCGGACTCGGTGACGAGCATGCCGGGCGCGAGGACCTTGCGCAGGCGGGAGGCGTACGTACGGATCGTGGCGAGGGCCTGCTGCGGCGGGTCCTCGCCCCAGATGGCGTCGATCAGCTCGGGCGCGGTCGCGGTACGGCCGCCGCGCAGCAGGAGCGCGGCGAGCAGGGCGCGCTGCTGGGGGGTCCCGGAGGGCAGCACCTCGCCGCCGCGCCAGGCGCGGATGGGGCCGAGGACGGCGAAGCGGCAGGAGTCGGGTGCGGGCGCGGGTGCGGGGGCGGCGGGAGCGGCGTCGTCGGCGGGGGTGGCGTGCGCGGCGGGCGTGGAGCTTCGGGCGGGCGCGTCGGCCGGGGCGTCCGTGGTGTGGGCGGTCGCGGCGCGGGCGGGCGTGGCTCGGGCGTCGGTGGCGTCGACGGCGGGGGCTTCCGTGGCGTGAGCGGGTGTGGTGCGGGCGGGCGTGGAGTCGGGCCGGGCCCCGGTCTTGGCGTCCGGCGCGGCAGCGGAGTGGCGCCGGGCTGCCTCGGGGCGGTTCCGCTGGTGCGGGATGGCCGGTATGCCGTCCATCTGTCGTCCCCCCTGCCTTCCGTCGGTGTAAGGGCCAGTCTGCCCTGTCTTGCGCCCACCCGTCAGCCCGTGTCGGACCGATCACTCCCCAACTAGCTGACGGTTCGTCAGATCGGCGCTACCGTAGTCCGCATGGAGACCTTCCCGAAGATCATCTCGGTGGACGACCACACGGTTGAACCTCCCCACGTCTGGCGGGACCGGCTCCCGTCCAAATACCAGGACACCGGCCCCCGGATCGTCCGCGCCCCCCTCAAGGAAATGACCTTCCTCGGCGGCAAGTTCGCGCCCGTCATGGGGGCCAAGGGCGACGACGGTCCGATCGGCGACTGGTGGGTGTACGAGGACCTGCACCGACCCCTCACCCGCCTCGACACCGCCGTCGGCTACGACCGCGACGAGATCAAGCTCGAAGTCATCACCTACGAGCAGATGCGCCCGGGCTCCTTCTCGGTTCCCGAGCGCCTCGCGGACATGGACGTCAACCACGTCCAGTCGGCGCTCTGCTTCCCGACCTTCCCCCGCTTCTGCGGCCAGACCTTCACCGAGGCCAAGGACCGCGAGCTCGGGCTGCTCGGCGTACGGGCGTACAACGACTGGATGGTGGAGGAGTGGTGCGGCCCCGAGGCGCGCGGCCGCCTGATCCCCCTCACCCTCGTCCCGCTCTGGGACGCCCACCTGGCCGCCGCCGAGGTCCGCCGCAACGCGGCGCGCGGCGTGCGCGCGGTGGCCTTCTCGGAGATACCTCCGCACCTGGGCCTCCCCTCGATCCACACCGACGAGTGGGATCCCTTCCTCCGGGCGTGCGACGAGACCGGCACGGTCATCGCGATGCACATCGGCTCCTCGTCGAGGATGCCGTCGACCTCGGCGGACGCCCCGCCCGCGGTCGGCTCCACCATCACCTTCGCCAACTGCTGCTTCTCGATGGTCGACTGGCTGATGAGCGGCAAGTTCGAGCGCTTCCCGAACCTCAGGATCATGTACGCGGAGGGCCAGATCGGCTGGATCCCGTACATCCTGGAGCGCGCGAACGTGGTGTGGGAGGAGAACCGCGCCTGGGGCGGGGTCGCGGACAAGGTGCACCGTCCGCCGTCGGAGCTCTTCGCGGAGCACGTCTTCGGCTGCTTCTTCGACGACCCGTTCGGCCTGAAGAACCTGGACTCGATCGGCGTCGCGAACGTCCTCTACGAGACGGACTACCCGCACTCGGACTCGACGTGGCCGAAGTCGCGCGAGGTGGGCGAGGCCCAGATGTCCCACCTGGCGCCGGACGTGGTGGACCGCATCGTGCGCGGCAACGCCATCGACCTGCTGGGCCTGACGGCCGAAGGGCTGTGGGCGGGCGCGTAGGCGGGCGCGTGCGCGGCTGCGTCCGCGGACTGGTCGGCGCGCTGGTCGGCGCACTGGTCGGCGGGAGGCCGGAGGTCCCCTTGCGGCGAAGGCGAACAACAGGGCATGCTTCGCCGGAGCAAAGTGGGAGGGGCGGTGGCGGTGGACAAGCGGACCGTGGTGACCGGGGTGTTGTGCGCGGTGGCGGCGCTGGGCGCGTCCGCAGCCATGACGAGGGTGGTGCCGGCTACGGAGGGCCGGTCGGAGGCCCCCGTCAAGGCGGCGGCCGCGGCGAGGCCTTCCCCGAGCGCATCTTCGCGATCGCAAGCTGCGAAGCAACCGCAACTGAGTACCTCGGAAGCACCCCGGCCGGGCAGCCCCGCCGCCTTCACCGGCGCCCTGTTCGAAGGCGGCGTGCAGGGTGACCACTTCTGCACCGCCACCGTGGTGCACAGCCCGGGCAAGAACATGATCGTCACTGCGGGCCACTGCCTGCTCGCCGGGAAGCACGGCGACGCGGGAGCCGTCTTCGCACCCGCGTACGCGAACGGCGGCGCCCCGTACGGCGCCTGGACGATCGAGGAGGTCTTCGAGGACACCCGCTGGTCCGAGGACTCCGACGACGACTACGACCTCGCCTTCGCCCGCCTCGCCCCGGACGCCTCGGGCCGCAACATCGAGGACGTCACGGGCGCCGCGACCCTGGACACCACGGGCCGCTCGGGCGAGGAGATCACCGTCACCGGCTACCCGGCGGACCGCAAGGTCCCGCGCACGTGCACGGCGTCGGCGATCCGCGAGACCCCGACCGAGCAGCGCTTCGACTGCGCGGACTTCCCGGGCGGCACGAGCGGCAGTGCGTGGCTCGCGAAGGACGGCAAGATCATCGGGGTCCTGACCGGCGGGGACACGGACGACGTTTCGACGAGCACGATCCTGGGCGAGTACGCGGCGACGCTCTACGCGCAGGCGACGGCGGGCCACTGACCCGCCCGGCCCGGGCCCGCCCGGGCCGGCCCGGGCCCGCCCGGTCAGGGCGGCTCCGGACGCCGGGCGGTGTCAGACCACGAGCCCGAGGTGGACGGGCTCGGCCGGGGTGTCGGCCAGCAGCTCGGCGAGCCGCGGTGGCCACAGCGGCTCCCCGAGCGAGGCCAGGGCGGGCTGCGACAGCCAGCGCCAGTGCGCGTCGGGGGACTCGGGCACGGGATCGCGGCGCGGGCCGGTGGTGACGTAGATGTGCTCGTGCTGGCGGACGGGGATGCCCTGGTGGGTGAAGTCGTGCTCCCAGGTGCAGAGCAGCCGCTGCGGCTCCAGGTCGGTCCACCCGGTCTCCTCGCGCAGCTCGCGCCGCACGCACTCCTCGGGGGTCTCCCCGGGATCGATCCCGCCGCCGGGCGGCAGCCAGTGGATGCCGACCTCGATGTTGTTCTCCCGGAAGAGGAACACCGAACCGGTGGGGGAGAGGACGACAATCCGCGCTGCCTGCCGAGGAGTTCTCATCAGATCAGCGTACGACGAGAGGGGCCGCAAGGAGTCGGCACGGAGGCGGCGACCTGCGGACCCGGGCCCGGCGGACCGGGATCCGGGTCGTGGGGGTCGGGAGAACGGGACCCCGGGCCCTCCGGGGCGGGAGGACGGGATCCGCGTACCCGGGGTCGGGAGCGGTCCGGGGGTTTCCCGGCGGTCCACTGTCCTTCCGTGTCGGGCCGGTCCCTCAAGGGCGCTCCCTGCGGTCGCGTCGCTGCGCGATGGCCTTCGGCCACCCTTGACCGACCGCCCCGCCCCGGAAAGACAACAGACCGCCGGGAAGCCCCCGAAGGAACGGTCAGGGGGACAGTCATCCACACGGGTGCGTCAGGGATCCCGGCCTCCCCGCCCGGTCAGCCGCACCCAGCCCACCAGGGCCACCGAGTCCGAGCGGGATGACGCGCGGGAAGGGGCAGGCCCCGGCAGCAGGCCACCATCAGCCTTCTCCGCGCCACGGCGGCCCAACCCGCACCGGACAGCGACCAGATCCCCGTGCGCCACCCCTGCGCACCGGATCGCCACGGGCTTCTCCCGTCTCGGCGTCCGGCGGCCGTCCGAGGCTGGACACGAGCCGCCCACGACCACGTGTCCTACAGCCCATCGGGCGGCAGGCGGCTCGGCTAGGGGTCATGGTGAAGACCTGGCTGCGGAGCCGCAGCAAGGGTCGTGTGGACCAGTGGCTGACGAAGGACCAGTCCAAGGCCGTCGCGGCCACCCTCCAGAGCCTGTGCCGGCGCGGGGTGGTCGTGGAGACGGAGCGCAAGGCGCTCGGGATGTTTCCGGTACACCGCTACCCCGAGGCCGACGGCGCGGTCGAGGCCGAGCTGCGGGAGCGGCTCCGTGCGGCCGTGCTGGACGGCGCTGACCCGGACACCCGGACGGCAGGTCTGATCGCGCTGATCCACTCCGCCAGGCTGCACCGTCTGGCCTTCCCCGACAGTCCGCGCAAGGAGGTCGTCGGGAGGACGGCAGAGATCGCCGCAGGCCAGTGGGCTGCCGAGAGCGTCCGCGCCGCCATCCGCGACATGCAGGCGGCGATGACGGCAGCCACCGCAGCCTCCATCGCCGCCGTCGTCACGTAGGGGTGTCCGCAAAGGCCCGCCTGCCCCGCGGCGTCCGGCACGCGCTCTCGCCGCACCGGGACGACCACGTGCGCCACTGAAGGACCCCGGCGCAGTGGCACGCGAGCTGCCCGCCGCGTGACGGGCTGTAGGACACGTGGTCGTGGGCGCTCGTCTCCAGCCCCCGGGACGGTCGTCGGACGCCATGCCGTGAGGAGCGCGTGGCGATCCGGTGCGAAGGGGCGGTGGATGGGCGTCTGGTCGCTGTCCGGTGTGGGTCGGCCCACGGTGGTGCGGAGAAGGGTGATGGTGGGGCCGTGTTCGTGGGCCGGTCTCCCCGGGTCCTGACCCTGACTGACTCGGTGTTCCGGGGAGGCGGGGCCGGCCGGCCGGGACCGCGGTCCGGGATCCCTGAGGCGGCCGCTTCTGGTCAGTGAACCTCCCGGCCGTTCCTCCGGGGGTTCCCGGCGGTCTGTTGTCTTTCCGGGGCGGGGCGGTCGGTCAAGGGTGGCCGAAGGCCATCGCGCAGCGACGCGACCGCAGGGAGCGCCCTTGAGGGACCGGCCCGACGCGGAAGGACAGTGGACTGCCGGGACGCCCCCGGACACCCTCCCGGCCCCGAGCGCATGGGTCCCGCCCCCGAAGCCCCGCCCCCCTCCGAAGCCCCCCGGCCCCGGCCCCGCCCCCTACCCCGCCTGCAGTGCCAGCGTCGGCGACAGGCGTGCCGCGCGGACCGCCGGGTAGAGGCCGGCCAGGGTGCCTATCGCCAGCGTCGAGGCGAAGCCGCCCGTCACCGCCCAGAGCGGGACCACCCAGGGGAGGTCGCCCGCTCGGGCGTACGCCGCCGTGGCCGCCGCGCCGAGGGCGATGCCGGCCAGGCCGCCCAGGCCCGACAGGAGCAGGGACTCCGTCACGAACTGGATGCGCACCTGGCCCTTGGTCGCGCCCAGCGAACGGCGCAGCCCGATCTCGTGGCGGCGCTCCAGGACCGAGATGATCATGGTGTTCGCCACCCCGACCCCGCCCACCAGCAGGGCGATCCCGCCCAGCCCCAGGAGCAGCGTGCTGAACGCGCCCTCCGTAGCCGCCTTCGCCTGGAGCGCCGCCGACGGGTCCGACACCGACACCGTGCTCGGCGACTGCGGGTTGGCCGTCGGGGCGATCAGCTCGCGCACCGCCGCGACGCGGTCGTCCGCCGAGCGTTCGTAGACCGCCGTCGGGTGGCCGTCGAAGCCGAGCAGTTGCTCCGCCGCCTCCCAGCCGATCAGCGCCGCGCGCTCGATCTCAGGGGCCAGCGGGATCGGGTCCAGGATGCCGATGACCGTGAAGTACCGGCCGCCGATGAACACTTGCTGCCCCGGCTCCGTGATGCCCAGCCGCTCGGCCGAGACGTTGCCGAGCACCACCGACGGGTAGCGCCCGGTGGCCCCGTTCAGCCAGGTGCCCTTCTGCATCCCGGCGCGCAGCACCTCCAGCAGGTCGTCCTTCGCCGCCTTCAGGCCGATGCCGCCCGTCTCCTCCTTGGGGATGTTCTCCGAGCGCCGTACGGACTGGGCGACATCGCCCGTCGTACCCACCGACTCGACCCCCTCGATGCGGGAGACCATGCCCGGGGCCTCCTTCGGCAGCTTCGTGTCCTGGCCCGAGAACATCGACTGGCCCGGCGTCGCCACCAGCATGTTCGTACCCAGCTTGTCGAGCTCCCGCAGCAGCTTGGCCTGGCTGGACGAGGACACCCCGACCACCGCGATCATCGTCGCGATGCCGATCGCGATCCCGAGCGCGGACAGGAACACCCGCATCGGGCGGGAGCGCAGCCCCGCCGAGCCGACGTGCAGGACGTCGCGCGGCCCGAGCCGGGCCGGGGTCAGCCTTCGCGAGGCCCTCATGGCGCGTTCACCCCTGCCCTGTTCCACACGTCCGCCACGATCTCGCCGTCCCGGATCCGCACCTGCCGCGGCAGGCTCGCCGCGATCTCGTGGTCGTGGGTGATCACGGCGATGGTGGCCCCTTCCGCGTTCAGTTCGTGCAGCAGCTCCATCACCGACCGGCCCGACGCCGAGTCCAGTGCGCCCGTCGGCTCGTCGGCCAGCAGCAGGTCCGGTTCCCCGGCCACCGCCCGGGCGATCGCCACGCGCTGCTTCTGCCCGCCCGACAGTTCGTGCGGCCGGTGCTCCATCCGGTCCCCGAGGCCCACCCGCTCCAGGGCCCGCGCCGCCCGGCGGCCGCGCTCGGCCCGCGAGAGGCCCGAGTACAGCAGCCCTTCGGCGACGTTCGCCCGTGCGCTGATGCCCGGCACGAGGTGGAAGGACTGGAAGACGAACCCGACATGGCGCGAGCGCAGCGCCGACAGGGCGCGGTCGGACAGCTTCGCGATGTCGTGCCCGGCGATGGCGACCCCACCGGCGCTCGGGCGGTCGAGGGTGCCGACGATGTGCAGCAGGGTGGACTTGCCGGAGCCGGACGGGCCGACGATGGCGAGGAGTTCGCCGTTCAGGACGGTCAGGTCCACCCCGCGCAGCGCCTTGACCCCGCCGGGGTACTCCTTGGTGACTCCCGCCAGCTCCACGACGGCGCGCGCGTGCCGGTGTTCTGCCGTACTCACGGTGTCCGTCGTCATGGCTTGGGGATCCCCACCCGCATGCCCTCCTTGAGGGCGTCCCCCTTGACCTCGACGCGGCCCTGGCCGAACATGCCGAGCTCCACGGGCACGTCGCGGACCGCGCCGCCCTCGACGACCTGCACGCCGAAGCCTCCGCCGGACAGCGCGAGGAGGGCGTTGACCGGAACGGAGAGGACGCCCTTGCGGGTCTCGCCGGTGAGCCGGACGGAGACCGGGGACCGGTCCGGACCCTTGATCTCGGAGGCGTTGTCCAAGGACACGTTCACCTCGACCTTCGGCTTCCCGCCTCCGCCTCCGCCCCCGCCCCCGCCGCCCCCACCGGGGCCGCCTCCGTTCGGGTCGTCCGCGTTCGCCGTGCTCCCCACCGAGTCGATCTTCCCGGTGGCCGTCCCGCCGCCGGGCAGGTTCACGGTCACCTTGTCGCCCGTCTTCGCCGCGCCCGCCTTGGCCACGTCCAGCTGGAAGCGGACCATCCGCTCGGTCCCGGTCAGCGTCATCACCGGCTTGCCCGGCGCCGGTTCGTCGCCGACCGCCGTGTCGTTCTTCTGCACCCGCTGCGGGCCGGCCGCGAAGGCGATGTCCTCCTTGCCGACCTCGCCCGTCTCCGCCGACTTGTGCGCCTTCTGCCAGCGCTTGACCGCGGTCGCCGTACCCGCCGTGAAGGTGCCGTCCTGCGGGTCGAGTCCGGTCCCGTACCCGAGGGCCTGGAGGTTCCGCTTGAGCTGCTTGACGTCCTCGCCCTTGTCCCCGGTCTTCATCTGCCGGTACACGGGCGTGCTGCCGTACATGAGCCGCACCGGCCTGCCGTTGACCTCGTACAGCCTCCCGTCCCGCTCGACCGCCGTGCCCGCGCCCGCGGCCCAGGTCAGTACGCCCGGCCCGCCCGCGGCCAGCTTGCGCTCCTGCGCGTAGCCGAGCGTGCCCTCGACCGTGAGGCCCGAGCCGAGGTCCCCGCGGGTGACCGGGGCCGTCGCCTGGGGCAGCCCGTCCGCGCGCCGGTCCTTCGAGCCGTCGGAGTCCGACCGCGGCTGGGCCGCCGTCACCGCGTACCCGCCGCCCGAGACGGCGAGTACGACGGCCAGCGAGCCCAGCAGCCACGTGCCGCGCCGCCTCACGCGGCTTCGCACTTCTTCTGGGCGTCCTGGAAGGCCTGCTCCTGGCCCTCGGGGATCCGGGTCGCGCTCATCGCGCTCCCGTTGAAGGTCGGGTCCGGGATGTTCACGCCGTTGTCCCGCATGCACTTGGCCCACTTCAGGGCCTTGTCCTTGTCCTCCTGCGACACCTGGCCGCTGCCCGGGGCCTGGAGCCCGCAGGCGTCGAAGGCCTTCTTCACGGCCTCCGGGTCCTCGCTGCCCGAGCCCAGGGTCATGCCGCGCGGGTCCTGGCCGGGCTCCGGGTCGGGCGCGTCCATGCCGTGCTCGCGCAGGCACTTGCGCGTCTTGAGCGCCTTGTCGGCGTCGGCGCCGCTCGCCTTCCCGTTGCCGCCGCCACCGCTCGACGCGTTCGTGGACGCGCCGTCCTTCTTCCCGTCCTTGCCGTCCTTCCCGTCCGAGCCGGCACCACCCGTGCAGGCGGTGACGAAGAGGGTCAGGCCGGTGAGCGCCGCGGCCGTGGTCATGGTCATGGATCGATTCATGCGCCGGACCCTGCACCCGATGCGGGTTTCGCTTCCCTCTCCGATCTTGCTTATGACGAGGAAATACGGGATTCCGGTAAAGAGGGCGTCATGCGAGTTCTGGTGGTGGAGGACGAGGAATTCCTCCGGGAGATGATCGCCGACGGGCTGCGCCGCGACGCGCTGGCCGTCGACGAGGCGGGCGACGGCCTGGAGGCCCTGCGCCGCCTGCGCCTGGGCGAGTACGACGTCCTCGTCCTCGACCGCGATCTGCCCGGCCTGCACGGGGACGAGGTCTGCCGCCAGGTGGTGCGCGAGCGGCTGCTGACCCGCGTCCTGATGCTGACCGCTTCCGGGACGGTACGGGACCGGGTCGAGGGGCTCGGGCTCGGCGCCGACGACTACCTCACCAAGCCCTTCGCCTACGACGAGCTCCTGGCCCGCGTCCTGGCGCTGGGCCGGCGCACCCGGCCGGCCCTGCCGCCGGTGCTGGAGCGGTGCGGGATCTCCGTGGACACCGCCCGGCGCAGCGCGAGCCGCGACGGGCACCGGCTGGCGCTGTCGCGCAAGGAGTTCGCGGTGCTGGAGGCGCTGCTGCGGGCGGAGGGGGCGGTGCTCGGCAACGACGACCTGATCGAGCAGGTGTGGGAGCAGGACACCTCGTACAGCACCAATGCCGTGCGGGTGACCCTCAGCAAGCTGCGGGCGAAGCTGGGCGAGCCGCAGCTCATCGAGACGGTGCCGGGGGCCGGCTACCGGATCGCGGGACCGGGCGCCGGGCCGACCACCGATGCGGGCACCGATCCACGATGAGAGCGGTGCTCCATTCCGAGCGCGCCCGTCTCACCGCGCTCTACGGCTCCCTGCTCGTCCTCGCCGGCGGCGGCCTCATCGCCCTGATCAACGTCCTGCTGCGGGGCGGCCTCTACACCCGCATCAGCGGAGCCGTCACCACCGCGGTCCCCGGCACCGCCTTCGAGCGCGCCGCCGTCGAGGGCCAACCGCTCAAGGCGGTCCCCGCCCAGCGGCTCCCGCCCGGCGCCGCCGTCCCCACGCAAGAGCAGCTCCAGACCTGGGCCGCCACCCGCAACCTCTCCACCGCCGTCGAGAGCGCCACCCTCCACGAGTTGCTGATCGTCTCGCTCATCGCCCTCGCCGTGTTCGCCGTACCGTCGATCTGGCTGGCCTGGTGGATGGCGGGCCGCGTACTGCGACCGGTCGGCGTCATCACCGAGACGGCCCGCCGCCTTTCGGGGGAGAACCTGCACGAGCGGATCGGCCTCAAGGCCCCGCCCGGTGAACTCAAACGGCTGGCCGACACCTTCGACGGGATGCTCGACCGGATGGAGAGCCTGGTCGGCGCGCAGCGCCGGTTCGCCGCCAACGCCGCCCACGAGCTGCGCACCCCGCTGGCCGTGCAGCGGGCGGCCGCCGAGATCGGGCTGGCCGGGGACCCGCCCCCCGAGAAGGTGGCCCGGATCCGGTCCAAGCTGATCGGCGTCGCCGAGTCCAGCGAGCACCTCGTCGAGTCGCTGCTGCTGCTCGCCGTATCGGAGGAGGGCCTGGAGACCACGGCCCCGGTGGACCTCGCGGCGCTCACGGAGTCGGCGCTGACGGAGATGCCGTTGACGGACATGGCGCTGACGGACACGGCGCTGACGGACACGGCGCTGACGGACATGGCGCTCACCCTGCCGGAGCCGCCGGATACGGACCCGGCCGGGAGCGGAGCCCCGCAGGCCGGCCCGGCCCTCGTACGGAGCCTTGAGCCGTTGAGCGTGGTCGGCGACCGGGCCCTGCTGGGGCACCTGGTACGGAACCTGCTGGCCAACGCCGTACGGCACAACCGGCCGGGCGGCCGGATCAGCGTGAAGACCTCCGCCGACGGGGCGCTGACGGTGTCCAACACCGGGCCGGTGATCGACCCCGCCGACGTGCCGCGGCTGCTGGAGCCGTTCCGGCGGCGCGCCGAACGGCAGCACACCGCGGGGGAGGGCGCCGGGCTGGGGCTCTCGATCGTCGCCTCGATCGCGCGGGCGCACGGCGCGAAGCTGGTGGTGCGGGCCAATCGGGGACCGGGCGGCGGTCTGACGGTCCGAGTGCGCTTTCCGGTCACACCTGCGCCGCACCGGACGGCGTCGCCTCAGCAATTCTGATGATCGCATGTGTAACGTCGGTCACATGAGCAAGCACCCCCGCGCCGGCTCCCGCACGCCCCTCTCCTTCCGTACGCTCCGCGGCCTCCGTTCGCCCCGGCGTGTCGCGCTCGCCGCCGCCGTGGGCCTGCTGGCCTTCGGGGCGGGCTGGGTCTACACGGTCCAGGAGGACGCCCCCGGCCCCACCGCCCAGGCCCGGACCGGGGACCGTCCGGGGGACGCGGCCGTCCGTCCGCCGTCCTCGGGAACGGCCTCCGATGCCGCCACCTCCGACTCCGCCCCCGCCGGCGGAGCCGCGCACACCACCCGCGGGTCGCGCGGCGCCCCGGGCGCTCCCGGGGCACCCGGTGCTCCCGGCGCCCCGGGAGCACCCGCAGCCCCAGCAGCCCCCTCCGCCTCCGGAGCATCCGGTGCCCCTGCCGGCTCCGATCCCACCGACGGCCTGTCCGAGGTCAGCGACGAGACCCGGGCGCGGATCCCGGCCGACGCCCGCCAGCTCCTCCTCGTCGAAGGCAAAGCGAGGGACTCCTCGGAGTCCACGGCCACCCTCTACAGCCGCCCGGCGGCCGGTGCCGACTGGGTCCGGACCACCGAGAGCTGGCCCGCGCACAACGGCGCCAGCGGCTGGAACTCCGGCGAACGCGAGGACGGGGACCTGACCACCCCGGTGGGCGTGTTCACCCTGGGCGACGCCGGCGGTCTGCTGGAGAAGCCGCCGGGCACGAAGTTCCCGTACGACCACAACCGGCTCTTCGTCCCCACCGGGCGGGGCGTGAACGGCGAATCCCTCGCGGGCGCCTTCGAGTACGTCATCGCGGTCGACTACAACCGTCGCAAGGGGTTGTCCCCGCTGGACCTGGTCAAGCCGGAGGGCGAGGACAAGGGCGGCGGCATCTGGCTCCACGTCGACCACAACGGCCCGTCGCAGGGCTGCATCGGCATCTCGAAGGAAGCCATGAAGAAGCTGCTGACCACCCTGGACCCGGCGGCGAAGCCGGTCGTCGTGATGGGCCCGGCGGGCTTCTGACGGCCGGGGCGACGGCCTGAGCCGGAGGTCAGGGCCGGAGGTCAGGGCCGGCCGCCGGAGCCGACGCTCAGAGCGCCCGCTCGGCGACCGGCCGCAGGACGGGAGCGGCGGACACCCGCCGCTCCCGCAGCAGCAGCCCGATGTACGTCAGGTCGAAGACGCTGCACAGCACGCCGAGCCCGAGGACGAACGCCGAGTCCTCGATGACCCCGAAGAGCAGGGTCGGGGCGAGCGTGCCGAGCCATTTGGCGACGGCGATGACGAGGGACTGCCCGCGCGGCCCGCGCCGGTCGGCGTAGAGGGCGATGAAGAGACCGGACATCAGCAGGTTCTGCAGGAACGCCGCGTACCGGGTCGCGTCGTGCGTCCCGAAGTGCGCCAGGAACAGCCACTGCACGGCGAAGCCGCTGCCGAAGACGAGCGCGCTCCACCCCGCGAAGAGGGGCCGCGTCACGAACCCGGGCAGCTCGGCGCGCCCGAAGCGCAGGTAGGTCCAGATGATGACGACGTCGGCGAGGGCCCACACCACGTTGACCACGCCCTGGGCGGAGACCCCGGTGCGGAAGTCACCCACCGCGTAGGTCGCCTCCCACGCGAAGTTCAGCGCGAGCGCGGCCACCGGCATCGCGTACGTACGGTCCCGCAGTCCGACCCGGATCGCCTCGACGTACACGACGGTCCACGCCACACCGCTGACCAGCGTCAGAAAGAGATCCATCCGCGGCACCCTAGCGGGCACCCGTACGGACACACACCCCTCGGGCGCCTGATTCCCCTCGGCCCTGGGGTCAGATCCTGACGACCCGGACCCGGCTCCCGCACAGCGCGGACAGGTCTTCGGGATCAGAAGTCAGGCGGGTGACGGGCCCGGCCGTTCCGGGGCGGTCGCCGCCACGATGGCATCCAGCGCTTGCGTGTGCCCGTGCAGCCCGGCGGCGGCGAGCAGCTTGCTCGCGGCGCGGGCGATCGCCTCGCTCGGTGGGATCACGTTGACCGGGAGACGGCGTGGTCGAACCGGGACCGCTTCACGTGGGTGCGCGCCTTGAGCGCCGCGATGCTCCCCTCGTGGAGGGAGACGGACACCGGCCGCGTCGGGCCTTCGCCGGGCGGAGGGGGTTCGACCATGGCGCCATCGTCACAAACTGAATGTCATTCGGCTCGCGCATTCCTTTCGGGTCCGGTCGCCGCTACTCGCCTACCCCTTGCCTGACGGACCGTCAGCTACGACGATGGCCCCGGCACCGGGCCCTCGCCGAGCGGGTCCCGCAGCGGCGGCGCCGGTGAACCTGGACGACGAAGCGGAGGCGGCATGGCGCGCGTGTTTGCGGAAGGCCGGCTGGTCTACGGGATGCAGCTCCCGATCCAGTCGCAGAGCACCATCTACGCCGAGCCCTGGGAGGCCTCGGCGACCGCCGCCGACCTCGCCGAGGTGGCGCGGGCCGCCGACCGGGCCGGCTTCGGGTACCTCGCCACCTGCGACCACGTCGCCATCCCGCGCCGCCTCGCCGGTCCCATGAGCACCGTCTGGTACGACCCGGTGGCCACCCTCTCCTTCCTCGCCGGGATCACCGAGCGCGTACGGCTGCTCAGCCACGTCGCGATCCTCGGCCTGCGCCACCCCCTCCTCAGCGCCAAGCAGTACGCCACCGTCGACCACCTCTCCGGCGGCCGGCTCATCCTCGGCGTCGGCGCGGGCCACGTGCAGGAGGAGTTCGAGGTCCTCGGCGTCGACTTCGCCCGGCGCGGAGCCGTCCTCGACGAGACCCTGGACGCACTGCGCGCCGCCCTCGGCCCCGAGGAGTACCCGGAGTTCGAGGGCGAGCTGTTCTCCTTCAAGGACCTCGGCCAGCTGCCCCGCCCCGCCCAGAGCCGCATCCCCGTCTGGGTCGGCGGCTCCTCGCCCGCCGCCGTCCGCCGGGCCGCCGTGCGCGGCGACGGCTGGCTCCCGCAGGGCGACCCGCGCGAGAAGCTGCCCGCGCAGATCGCCCGGATCAAGGAGCTCCGTGCGGCGGCCGGGATCGCGGACCCCATCGAGTTCGGCGCGATCACCGAGGCGCTGTACGTCGGCGAGCCCGGCTGGGACACCGGCCGGCGCACCCTCACGGGCAAGGCGGAGGCGCTCGCCGAGTCGCTGCGCGCGTACAAGGCCCTCGGCGTGGACCAGATCCAGGTCCGCTTCCGCAGCCGCGACCGCGCCGAACTGACCGACCAGATCACCGCGTTCGGGGCCGAGGTCGGCCCGCTCCTCAACGACTGAACGCCTCACCGATCGAAACGACTGAACGCCTCACCGATCGAACCGCCTCAACGACGGAACACTCAACGACTGGGAGTACGGGCATGGGCAAGCTGGACGGGCGCGTCGTCGTCATCACGGGCGCGGCGCGCGGCCAGGGCGAGCAGGAGGCCCGGCTCTTCGCCGCCGAGGGGGCCAAGGTGCTCCTCTGCGACGTGCTGGACGAGCAGGGCGCCGCCGTCGCCAAGGAAATATCGGAGGAGGCGGGCGAGGACCGCGCCCGGTACGTGCGGCTCGACGTGAGCCGGGAGGAGGACTGGGCCGCCGCCGTGGCCACCGCCAAGGAGGCCTTCGGGCCGGTCGGCGGCCTGGTCAACAACGCCGGCATCCTGCGCTTCAACGAGCTGGTCTCCACCCCGCTGGAGGAGTTCGAGCAGCTGATCCAGGTCAATCAGGTCGGCACCTTCCTCGGCATCAAGGCCTTCGCCCCCGAGATAGAGGCGGCCGGCGGCGGCACCATCGTCAACACCTCCTCGTACACGGGCCTGACGGGCATGGCGTACGTGGGCGCGTACGCGGCGACCAAGGCCGCGATCGTCGGCCTGACCCGGGTGGCCGCCCTGGAGCTGGCCGCCAAGGGCATCCGGGTCAACGCGATGTGCCCGGGCGCGGTGGACACCCCGATGGCCAACCCCGGCCTGCTGGACCCGGCCAACATGAGCGACGAGGCCCGGGACGCGATGGCGGAGCTCTACGGGCGGGTCGTGCCGATGGGCCGGGTGGGCCGGCCGGACGAGATCGCCAAGCTGGCCCTGTTCCTGAGCAGCGAGGACTCCTCGTACATCACCGGCCAGCCGTTCGTCATCGACGGTGGCTGGATGGCGGGCGTCAGCATCATGTGACCTGCGCTCCGCCTTCATCTGATGAGGCGTCAGGTATTGACGCTCCCGCTCCCCCGGTGGAACAGTCGACTCATCAAATCTGACGACACGTCAGAAACCAAAGGACGGTGAACCCCCTTGGAATTCGGGCTCTTCGTGCAGGGATACGTGCCTGAGGCGCGGTCCAAGGTCGACCCCGAGGCAGAGCACAAGGCGCTGATCGAGGAGACCGAGTACGTCATCCAGGCCGACAAGTCCGGCTTCAAGTACGCCTGGGCCTCCGAGCACCACTTCCTGGAGGAGTACTCGCACCTCTCGGCGAACGAGGTCTTCCTCGCCTACCTCGCCCACGCCACCGAGCGCATCCACCTCGGCTCCGGCATCTTCAACCCGCTCGCCCCGGTCAACCACCCCGTCAAGGTGGCCGAGAAGGTCGCGATGCTCGACCACCTCTCCAAGGGCCGCTTCGAGTTCGGCACCGGCCGCGGCGCGGGCAGTCACGAGATCCTCGGCTTCCTGCCCGGCATCACGGACATGAACCACACCAAGGAGATCTGGGAAGAGACCATCGCCGAGTTCCCCAAGATGTTCCTCCAGGAGGAGTACGAGGGGTTCCAGGGCAAGCACTGGTCGCTGCCGCCGCGCAAGATCTTCCCCAAGCCGTACGGGAAGGCCCACCCGGCCATGTGGTACGCGGCCGGCTCCCCCTCCTCGTACGCGATGGCCGCGAAGAAGGGCCTCGGCGTCCTCGGCTTCAGCGTCCAGAAGGTCTCCGACATGGAGTGGGTGCTGGAGCAGTACAAGACGGCCATCCAGGAGGCCAAGGCCATCGGCGCGTTCGTCAACGACAACGTGATGGTCACCTCCACCGCCATCTGCGCCGAGACGCACGACAAGGCGGTGGAGATCGCGGTCAACGCGAACATGAACCGCTTCCAGTCCCTGGTCTTCCGCTACCACGACACCTTCCCGCGGCCCGAGGCGATCCCGCAGTGGCCCGAGACGCTCCCCGAGTACAACGCGGAGATCATCGAGCTGCTGATCGCCGAGGAGCTGCTGATCTGCGGGGACCCGTCCGAGGTGCTCGCGCAGTGCAAGCGCTGGGAGCAGGCGGGGGCGGACCAGCTGTCGTTCGGCTTGCCGACCGGGGTCTCGTACGAGGACACGATGAACACCGTCAAGCTCATCGGCGAGCACGTGATCCCGAAGATCGACACCGACCCGGTCCACCGCACCACGCGGTTCCGCGAATCCGCCTGACCGGGCGGGCAGTACGGGGGCGGCGTCTTCCCGGACCGCCGTCCCGCACCGGCCCCGGCCGGAGGTCATGCCGAGGCCGCGGCCGGCCCGGCGGGGCCCCCGGCCGGGGCGCGCGGACGTCCGGGGCGGGCGGCGCGGCGGGCGCGGCCCCCGGACGACGGCCAGCGACACGAACACCGGCAGAGGGGACGTCATGCTCGACCACCTGATCAAGGGAGCCACCGTCGTCGACGGCACCGGAGCCGGCGCCCGCGCGGCGGACGTCGGCCTGCGCGGCGGGCGGATCGCCGTCATCGGCGCGCCCGGCACGGTCACGGAGGAGGCCCGGACCACCGAGGACGCCACCGGGCTCGTCCTGTGCCCCGGCTTCGTCGACCCCCACACGCACTACGACGCCCAGCTCTTCTGGGACCCGTACGCGACCCCCTCCATGAACCACGGCGTCACCACCGTCGCCGGCGGCAACTGCGGGTTCACCCTCGCCCCGCTGCACCCCGACCGCCCCGAGGACGCCGACTACACCCGGCGCATGATGAGCAAGGTCGAGGGCATGGCCCTGGCGGCCCTGGAGGAGGGCGTCGACTGGACCTGGTCCGGCTTCGGCGAGTACCTCGACGCCCTGGAGGGCCGGATCGCGGTCAACGCCGGCTTCATGGTCGGCCACTGCGCGCTGCGCCGCCACGTCATGGGCGCGGACGCCGTCGGCGGACAGCCCACCCCCGAGCAGATGCAGCAGATGCTCGACCTCTTCCACGACGCCATGAACGCCGGCGCCTGGGGACTGTCCACCACCCAGTCCGCCACCCACTCCGACGGGGACGGCGCCCCCGTCGCCTCCCGCCATGCGAAGCCCGCCGAGCTGCTCGCGCTGTCGAAGGCCGTCTCCGAACACGAGGGCACCCAGCTCGAAGCCATCGTGGCGGGCTGCCTCGACCAGTTCGCCGACGAGGAGATCGACCTCTTCGTCGACATGAGCGCCGCCGCCGGCCGCCCCCTGAACTGGAACGTCCTCACCATCGACGCGGCCGTGCCCGAACGGGTCCCGCGCCAGCTCATACCGAGCGAGCGCGCCCGCAAGGCGGGCGGCCGCATCGTCGCGCTGACCATGCCGATCCTCACCCCCATGAACATGTCGCTCGGCACCTTCTGCGCGCTGAACCTGATCCCGGGCTGGGGCGAGATCCTCGGACTGCCCGTGCCCGAGCGGATCGCGAAGCTGCGCGACGCCGGCGTACGGGCGCAGATGCTGCGCCGCGCCGACAGCAAGGAGGCCGGGGTCTTCCGGCGCCTGGCCAACTTCGGCCGCTACGTCATCGGGGACACGTACGGCAAGGAGAACGAGGGCCTCTCGGGCCGCGTCGTGAACGACATCGCCGCCGAACGCGGCCAGGACCCCTTCCAGTGCCTGGTCGAGATCTGCGCCAACGACGACCTGCGCACGGTGCTCTGGCCGATGCCCACCGACAACGACCCGGCGAGCTGGGCGCTGCGCGCCGAGACCTGGCAGCACGAGGACGTCATGCTCGGCGGCTCCGACGCGGGCGCGCACCTGGACCGCATGTGCGGGGCCCCGTACACGACCCGCTTCCTCGGGGACTGCCTGCGCGGGCGCAAGCTGGTGCCGCTGGAGCAGGCGGTGAAGATGCTCACCGACGACCCGGCGCAGTTGTTCGGGCTGCGCGAGCGCGGCCGGATCGCCGAGGGCTTCCACGCGGACCTCGTCCTCTTCGATCCGGAGCGGATCGAAGCGGGCCCGGCCACCCTCGTCCACGACCTGCCGGGCGACAGCCCGCGCCTGGACGCCCGCGCGATCGGCATCGTGTCCGTACGGGTCAACGGCGTGGAGACCATCCGCGACGACGAGGTCACGGGGGCGATCCCCGGGATCGTGCTCCGCTCGGGCCGCGACACGAGGACGGTGAGCACGCGATGAGCGGGCCCCTGCGGCAGAAGCTGTACATCGGCGGTGAGTGGGTCGAGCCGGAGGCCGGCCACTACGAGGTGGTCAACCCGGCCGACGAGTCGGTGGTCGGGCTCGCGCCCGAGGCCTCGCGCGCCCAGGTCGAGGAGGCGGCGCGCGCGGCGGCGCAGGCCTTCGGGCCCTGGTCCCGTACGAGTCCCGAGGAGCGGGCGGCCGTCCTGGACCGGGCCGCGGACATCATGCAGCGCGAGTACGAGCCGTGGTCGGCCCTCGCCCGCGCCGAGACGGGCGCGCCGACCGGGATCGCGCGCGGGATGCAGGTCGGGGTCGGGGTCGCGCGCTTCAGGCGGTACGCGAAGGGCGCGCTCGAACCGGTGGAGCGCGGGCTCGCGCCGCAGGTCACCGAGGCCGGGCCGATGGGGAAGGCGAGCGTCCTGGGGGCGCTGGAGGTCCGCCAGCCGGTCGGCGTGGTCACCTGCATCACCTCGTACAACAACCCGTGGGCGAATCCGGCGGGCAAGGTGGCCCCGGCGCTGGCCATGGGCAACACGGTGGTGGTGAAGCCGGCCCCGCAGGACCCGCTGTCGGTGTTCAAGATGGCGGAGGCCCTGCACGAGGCGGGCGCTCCGGCCGGCGTGGTGAACGTGGTCTGCGGTGCGTCGGTCGAGGTCGGCGAGGCCGCGGTGGACTCCCCGTACGTGGACATGGTGTCGTTCACCGGCTCCACGGGCGTCGGGCAGCGCATCGCGGAGGTCTGCGGCCGCTCGATGAAGCGGCAGCTGATGGAGCTCGGCGGCAAGGGCGCGGCGATCGTCTTCGGGGACGCCGACCTGGACGCGGCGGTGATGGGGATCGGCACCACCTTCTCCTTCTACTCCGGTCAGATCTGCACGGCTCCGACCCGGGTGATCGTGCACCGGTCGGTGTACGAGCGGCTGGTGGAGAAGCTGACCGGCTACCTGGCCTTCATGAAGGTCGGCGACCCGGCGGCGGCGGGGACGGTGGTGGGCCCGGTGATCTCGGCGGCGCACCGGGACCGCGTGGAGTCGTACGTCGAGCTCGGCCGCAAGGAGGGCGCGCGGATCGCGTACGGCGGGGAGCGGCCGGTGGTCGGGGACGGCCGCGGGTTCTACGTGGCGCCGACGCTGCTGGTGGACTGCACGAACGACATGCGGGTGGTCCGGGAGGAGATCTTCGGGCCGGTGGTCGTGGTCGTGCCCTTCGACGGGGACGAGGAGGAGGCGGTCCGCCTCGCCAACGACAGCGATTTCGGGCTGCTGAGCTACGTGTGGTCCGGGGACGCGGCGCGCGCCTTCCGGGTGGCGCGCCGGCTGCGGGCGGGCGGGGTCGGCGTGAACACGATCGGCCGGAACATGGAGGCCCCGTTCGGCGGCTTCAAACGGTCGGGCGTCGGGCGGGACGTGGGCTCGTACGCGCTGCACGCGTACAGCGAGATGCAGTCGATCGTCTGGACGACGTGAGACGCGGGTCACACGGGAAAGTTCAAAGCGGCACAAAAGGGGTACGGCTGCGGTTTCCGCATTCCGGAACGGAGTGTCCGCTCCCTGGTGTCCAGGGGGCGGGTCCGGAGATGAACCTTGAATTGCATGACGGTGAACCGGGATTGGCTCTGGATTCCAAGGTGTTTCCGTCGGTAGCGGGTCGGACTCAAAGCCTCCGGATATGGAAAACGCAGCCTCTAACGTCCTGACCCATGACACAGCTGGACGTACGGCCTCGGGTCGCAGACACGGTGAACGGCGGTGCCGGCGGCGAGGGCGGCGCCGGCGACGACGGTGACGTGCGCGGCAAGGGCCTCGGCAAGGGCTCCGTGGGCCTGGTGGGCAGTGCCGTCATCGGCATCTCCACCGTCGCCCCCGTCTACTGCCTGACCTCCACCCTCGGCTCCACCGCCGGAGAGGTCGGCGTCCAGATGCCGGCGGTCTTCCTCGCCGGCTTCCTGCCGATGCTGCTCGTCGCCTTCGCGTACCGCGAGCTCAACAAGGCCGTACCGGACTGCGGCACCTCCTTCACCTGGACCGTGAAGGCCTTCGGCCCGCGGATCGGCTGGATGTGCGGCTGGGGCCTGGTGATCGCCACGATCATCGTGCTCTCCAACCTGGCGGGGGTCGCCACCTCGTACTTCTGGCTGCTGGCCGGAGAGATCACCGGCAATCCGGCGATCGCGGCCCTGGACGACGACAAGCTCGTCCACATCGTCACCTGCCTCACCCTGATCGCCTCCGCGACCGCCATCAGCTACCGCGGCATGACCGCCACCAAGGGCGTCCAGTACACCCTGGTCGGGCTCCAGCTCGCGGTCCTCGGCCTCTTCGTCGCGATGGCCTTCCAGAAGGCCTCGGCCGGCACCTTCGACACCGGCCTGGACTTCTCCTGGCAGTGGATGAACCCCTTCGCGGTCGAGTCCATGGGCGCCTTCACCGCCGGACTCTCCCTCTCGATCTTCATGTACTGGGGCTGGGACGCGTGCCTGGCCACCAACGAGGAGACCACCGGCTCCGCCAAGACCCCCGGCCGCGCCTCGCTCATCGCGATGGTCGTCCTGGTCGGCTCGTACCTGGCCACCGGCATCGCCGCCCAGATGGCCGTCGGCTCCGGCGCCGCCGGCCTCGGCCTCGGCAACCCCGAGACCTCCGGCAACGTCTTCGCCGCCCTCGCCGGCCCGGTGATGGGCCCGGTGCTCGGCATCCTGCTCTTCGTCGCGGTCCTCGCCTCGGCGACCGCCTCGCTCCAGACCACGTTCATCCCGGTCGCCCGCACCGTCCTGGCCATGTCCACGTACGAGGCCCTGCCCGCCTCCTACGCCAAGGTCCACCCCCGCTTCAAGACCCCGGGCCGCGCCACCGTCATGGCGGGCGTCGCGACCGGCGCGTTCTACACCGTGATGACCCTCGTCAGCGAGAACGTCCTGACCGACACGATCTTCGCGCTCGGCCTGATGATCTGCTTCTACTACTCGCTGACGGCCTTCGCCTGCGCCTGGTACTTCCGCGGCGAGCTGCGCCGCTCCGCCCGTGACCTGTTCTTCAAGGGCGTCTTCCCGGTCCTCGGCGGGCTCCTGCTCGCCGCCGTCTTCCTCAAGACCCTCATCGACATGTGGAACCCGTCGTACGGCTCGGGCTCCACCGTCCTCGGCGTCGGCAGCGTCTTCGTCATCGGCGTCGGCCTGCTGGCCCTCGGCCTGGTCGTCATGCTGGTCACCGAGCGCCGCAGCCCGGCCTTCTTCCGCGGCGAGATCCTGACAAAGTCCACCCCGGCCCTGGTGGTCGAGGACTGACCCCGCCGCACACTGGAGGAGTCCCCGCGGCCCGGGACGATCCCCCCGCTCCGGGCCGCGGACCCAATACCGGTCGCACCGGACGTCACCCCATGGTGGGCCCGGTGGTGACCCTGGGTGGCGGCGGGTCGTTGGGTACGGCATGAACCCCATGAAGCGCCGCCTCGCCGCCCTGGTCCTCACCAGCGGCGCCGCCCTCGCCCTGAGCCCCCTCGCCGCGGCCCACGCCGACACCAAGGGCCCCACCATCGAGGGGCAGCCCGTCACCAAGCGCATCACCGACATCGCCAACCACCCGGGCCAGGCGGTGGAGGACACGAAGACGGCCCTGGCCGTGACCACCTCCGCCGCCGGCACCGCCACCCACGCCACCGACAGCTCCCTCGCGGGCGCGGGCAACGCCATCGACGGGCTCCCGAAGGCCCCGTCGGTGCGCTGACCCGGCGACCGGGCGGCGGGCCTGCGGGCGGGCCTTCAAGGGGAGTTGATCGTTGAGCAGGCCATGATCCTGTGGCTGCTCAATACCTTCAGTACGTTCACCCTCGGCATCCTCCTCGTCGGCGGCTTCGTCGCCCTCGCCGTGTTCGGCAGCCTGGCCGCCCGCCGCCGCTTCCCGCACCTGGCCGGCGGCGAGCACAACGAGATGGTCGGCGTGGCCCTCGGCATGTTCGGCGCGATCTACGGGATCATCCTCGCCTTCGTCGTCGTCACGCTCTGGACCCAGCTGGAGAGCACCCAGACCGTCGTCGCGACCGAGGCCACCGACCTCGCCCTCGTCGTGCGCAGTGCCGAGTCCTTCCCGCCGGCCGAACGCGCCCGCGTGGAGCAGGCGGTGGGCGCCTACGTACACGCCGTCGTCGAGGTCCAGTGGCCGATGATGCGGGACGGCCGCCCCAGCTACGACGCGACCGCCGAGCAGACGCACGGCCTGTACCGGGCGTTCCAGGCGTACGAGCCCTCCGGAACCCGCAACGAGACCTTCTACGAGGAGGCGGTGGGCCGCCTCAACGACGTCGCGGCGCAGCGCCGCGCCCGCGTCACGATGGCGGAAACGTCCCTGCCGGTGCTGCTCCAGGTACTGGTGTACGGAGGCGCGCTGGTGATCCTCCCGCTCACGTTCCTGTTCGGCCTGCGCAGCCTGAAGATGCAGCTGCTGTTCGTCTCGGCGGTGGCCGGTCTGATCGGCTTCAGCCTGCTGCTGGTGATGGCCCTGGACCGCCCCTTCGCGGGCGACCTGAGCGTGAGCCCGGCCCCGTACAAGGAGGCGGCGCTGTCCCAGTTCTGGCGGGCGGGGTAGGGGGCCACGGTGGGGCGGGGCTCGGAGGAACGGCGCGTCGGGGTCGGGGAGGGCAGGGCAGGGCAGGGCCACAGCGGACCGGAATCAGAGAGGGTCCGGGGGCGTCCCGTCAGTCCACTGTCCTTCCGTGTCGGTCCGGGCCGTCAAGGGCGCTCACTGCGTTCGCGTCGCTGCGCGATGGCCTTCGGCCACCCTTGACCGCCCGGCCCGCCCCGGAAAGACAACAGACTGCCGGGAAGCCCCCGAAGGATGGCCGGGGGGTTCGTGTTCCGACCAGGGCATCTGGATATGCCGACCAGCACCCCCGGATCGCCCGGAGATCCCTCCCGGGGCCACCGGGCCCGGCCATGACGGGGGGCGCGGCCGATCGCTACGCGCTCCTCTCGGCCTAGCGGCCTGCGACCGCCTGTGGCTGGACATAGGCCGCCCAGACGAAGTCCTTGGGCCGCTTGTCGGGCGTCTGCCGCCCGATCGGACTGCAAATGACGGCTGAGAGGGGTGAAAAGTGGGTGGGAGGGGGCGAGGAGGAGCCTGATGCCGGATGTTTCAACCTTTCACTCCACCAAGGCTCGTTGAGGGTCCCGATCACCGGATGAAAGGGACGAACAGCCCGCGGGCGCCTGCCGGGAGAGGTCAATGCGAGTGGTGGGCGGCTTATGTCCGGCCACAGGCGGTCGTCGGACGCTGAGAGGCGAGGAGCGCGTAGCGATCTGGTGCGTGGGGGTGGGGGATGGGGATCTGATCGCTGCCTGGTGTGGGGTGGGCCGGTGTGGTGCGGAAAGGACTGTCGTGAGGGCTCTGCCGGAGGCTCCGGCCTCCCCGGGCGTCATTTCGCTCCGGCTGGGTGGCCCGGTGGGCTGGGGTGGCTGGACAGGGGGGCACGGTCGGCATCCCTGACACGGGGATGTGGGAACACGTCCCCCCTGACCGTTCCTTCGGGGGCTTCCCGGCAGTCTTATGGCATTCCGGGGCGGGCCGGGCAGTCAAGGGTGGCCGAAGGCCATCGCGCAGCGACGCGACCGCAGGGAGCGCCCTTGACGGCCCGGACCGACACGGAAGGACAGTGGACTGCCGGGAAACCCCCGGACTCCCTCTGATGCCGACCGGCCGGAGCTCAGGCTCCGGTGACGCCGCCGAGGAACGCAGCCCAGGTCGTGGGGTGTACGGCCAGCTCCGGGCCCGCCGTCACCTTCGAGTCCCGGATGTGGACGGCTTCGGGGCATGCGGCGACCTCGACGCAGCTGTCGCCCTGACTGCCGCTGTACGTCGACTTGTGCCAGGGGAGGGCGACCTCGACGCAGTTGTCGCCGTCGCCGCTGCTGTAACTGCTCTTGAACCAACGCAACTGGGATCTGTTCACAGGTCGCCTCGCATTCGCATCAACAAGCCCACGCTGTCAGCAGGGTTGAGGGCCTGAATGCGAAGTTTGGCATACCGCTGGTGGAGAACGCTGACGTCTTTCGGGTCATAGATGACCCGACCCGACTGCTGACCTTCGCTGTATCCCACCCACTCGTGGTCGTTCGTTTCGAGGAGACAGAAGGGTCCACCGAGACCCACGTGTTGTTGGCTCACTCTCGGCATCATCTGCAGGTCGACATTGGGCAGCGCCGCGTACTCCAGCAGGTGGTCGATCAACTGGCGGGTTACGACCGGTCCACCGGTCTGCCTCTCAATGACCCCCTCTTCGAGGATGAAGCTGAAGACTGTGTACGGGGTGCGGGACAGCAGCTTCTGCCGGTCCAGGCGAGCCACGATCCGAGCCTCCGCCTCTTCCGCCGTGGGTGGCGGGAGTGCCGCGCTGACCAATGCGCGTGCGTAGGGCTCGGTCTGTAACAGCCCTGGGACCGAACGGGACTCGTACGTGTTGAGCGTGACCGCTTCCTCTTCGTGCTCCGCCCATGCCCTGAACCAGGACGCCAGCCCCCGCCTCCGCGTCAGCTCCCTAGCAGCGATGCGGATGACGCCGAAGGCGTCCAACGCCTCCTCCGCGCGGTTCACGAACGTCGCGGACGGATGTCGCCGACCCTGTTCTACCGAGCCGACGTACTGGACGGAGTAGCGAAGGCGTTCGGCCATTTGCTCCTGAGTGAACCCAGCCCGTTTACGGAAGGCCTTCAGCGTCTCGCCGAAGTTCCGCAAGCCCCCGTCCGGTCCTGCCCCGCCGTCACCGCTCTCGTCCTGGCTCGCCATCGCGGTCACCTCCCGCGTTCAGCTTCACGGGCGGTAACCGCGCCTGTCCAGAACGTGAACTCGTACAGATGAAAAGTAGCGGTCGACTTTCTGGCAACCGCCCCGCCCACCCGCCACGTTGCTCCCATGACCGCACCCCCTGCCCCCGCCCAGCCCCCCGTCCGCACGTTCACGCAGCGTTTCAGCAGTACCCGGCGCGGGGCCCGCCTCGCGCGGTGTCTCGCCGTGGTCGAGCTGCACGACTGGGGGATTCCGCACCGCACCCCGCTGTCCGAGGACGCGGAGCGGATCGTCGCCGAGTTCACCGCCAACGCCGTCACCCACGGGCACGCCGCCGGCCGGGATTTCGAGCTCAGGCTGACGCTCCTCGGGAGCGTGCTCCGCATCGAGGTGTCCGACGCCCGCCGCGAGCGGCGGCCCGTCGTCCAGCCGCACGCCCACCAGGCCGAGGGCGGCTACGGCCTGCGCATCGTCGATGCCGTCGCCGCTGACTGGGGCGTCGCCGACCGGGTGATCGGCAAGACGGTCTGGGCCGAGCTGGGCCGAGGGCGCAGTGAGCGGCGTTTTGCTGGAGTGGATCGGCTGCGGCAGATGGTCTCCGACGGTGAGATCGACTTTTCCGTGATCAAGGATGGGTCTGAGCCGACGTGATCGGCATGGCGGTGGCTGTGCCCCTCTTGTGGGTGATGGCGGCTCAAGCAATTTCGAAGTATTTTCAAAGTTGTGACCGCTGAGAACGCTGTGAACTTCTCCGAGCTGGTGAACAAGAACAAGCAGACGCTCGCTCGGCTCAAGGAATCACCCCGGCTGCTCCTGCACCGCAGAGACGGTGAGGACTTGGTCCTCACCACCGCGGCGAGAGCGGAGCAAGACCAGACCGTGGTGTCGGCCGCTACCAGGATGCTGGCCGCGATGGCGCGACGGGAGCCTGGCAGCATGGAGTTGCTGCTCGACATACTGCCGGACGCGTTTCCCTGGGTCCGCTTCCTGCCCGAGCCCGATGTCCATGCGTTCGCGGTCGAGCTGGTCGACACCATGCGTGCAGCCGACTCCATCGGCAACAGTGCCTCCGTCGCCCAGTTGCTCGTCGCATGGCAGCACACGGCCGAAATCCACTCGGACCCCGAGCTGCTCGATGCGCTGTCCAGGGATCATGATGGGGACTACGGGCCGGTGCCCGATCCGCGAGGTGTTGCATGACGCCAGGGCGCGGGGACCGCGCCGCGCCGCCCGCCCCTGACGGCCAGTGGGAGGTCCGATTCGCCGACGGAGCCTCGGCCAAGGGCTGGGATCCGGTACCTCGTGGACAGGGATCGGGATACGTGCTGGATCACCTTCGCCGGTACGGGGCACCCGCGAGCCACCGACCGGCGGTGAGCGCGGTTCGGCCGGCTCGGGCTATCGGCGCTGCCAGCGGGGGGCCCTGTCGTCCGGGCGGTCCGGGGTCGGGAAGTGGAAGGGGACTCCCAGGTGGTCGGCGAGGGCCGTGCCGGAGCGGGTGGCCACCGCGGCGGCGGTGCTCCGGTGGACGGTGGCCAGCCGGTGTTCCCCGGCCGGCCCGTCGGTGATGGCCAGCAGGACCACGAACCAGTCGTGGACCGTGTCCCCGTCCCACACGGCCTCGACCGCCACCACGCGCCCCGGGAACCCGGCGGCGCGCGCCGCCAGGGAGTCGAGGTCGACCGGCGAGTCGGGGGTGCGGGCCACCCGGTCGCCGAAGTGCGCGTAGCGGGCGCCGACCAGGTCCTGGGCCTGCCTGAGGCCGAGGCCCGATACGCGGCCGGCCTCCCAGACCGCCCGGACCGCGTACATGTACCGGTCCTGGAGTACGTATCCGTCGGCCTGTTCGCGGACGCCGGCCGGGATGCTCTCCCACCGGAAGCTCACGCGGGTCCCTCCGGGACGAAGACGCTCACCCGGTAGCTCGTCGGGTGGGTGAGGCGGCCGCAGAACTGGTCGATGCGTACGCACTCGGGGTCGAGCTCGCGCTCGGCGCAGAGGCGGCCGACGTACTCCTTCATCTCCGCGTGCACCTGCGTCGAGAACAGCGGCTCCCAGTGGCCGCGTACGGCCGCCGCCCGGCGGTGGGCACGTTCCCGGCTTCGTTTGCGCTTCTGCTGGCCCGGCATGTGGATCAGCCCCCTTTCGGGGGCCATCGTCGGACCGGCCGTGCGCCCGCGTCGAACGAATTAGAGGTACTGCGCGAAGTCGTCCAGGATGCGCATGATCTCCGGCTCCCGCTCCGGCGGGAGCTGGACGACGACCTCCTCGATGCCCAGGTCCGCGTAGTGGGCGAGCTGGCCCGGGCTCGGGTGGACCGCGTACGGGACCACCTGGAGGTCCTTCGGGTCGCGGCCCGCGCTCTCCCAGATCTGGCGCAGCACCGGCAGCGACTCGGTGAGGCCGCCCCCGCCGATGGGGAGCCAGCCGTCGGCGTGGTCGGCGATGGCCGCGAAGAGCTTCGGGCCGGCCGCGCCGCCGATCAGGGTGCGGGGGCCGTGGAGGGGGTGGCCGGGGCCGAGTTCGCGCGGGGCCTGGACCGGCTTGGGGTGGGCCTGGCTGGCCTGTACGGAGCAGAACTCGCCGATGTACGGGGTGGGTTCCGGCGCCCACAGGGCGCGCATCAGGGCCATGCGGTCCCTGACCAGTTCGCGGCGGGTGCGCCACTCGACGCCGTGGTCGGCGGCTTCCTCGACGTTCCAGCCGTAGCCGATCCCGAGGGTGAAGCGGCCGCCGGAGAGGTGGTCGAGGGTGGCGATCTGCTTCGCGAGGGCGATGGGGTCGTGCTCGGTGACGAGGGTGATGCCGGTGCCGAGCGCGAGGCGTTCGGTCACGGCGGCAGCCTGGCCGAGGGCGACGAAGGGGTCGAGGGTGCGCCCGTACATCTCGGGGAGGTCCCCGCCCATGGGCGCGGCGGTGTCGCGGGCGACCGGGATGTGGGTGTGCTCGGGGAGGTAGAGCCCGGCGAACCCGCGCTCCTCCAGGGCTCGGGCGAGGCGGACGGGGGAGATGGTGTGGTCCGTCAGGAAGATGGTCGTGGCGATCCGCATGGCTGGGGGCACCTCCGTGGCTCTTCGATGGAGGGCCACGCTACGGCCTGCACGCGCGATTGTTGAGGGGGCGTCAGGCCCGGGTCGCGTCTTTCGGATCGGGATGGGCCCGGGGCCGATCCGTCCTGATCCGAACGGGGCGGCCTAGCCCACGGGATAGCGGGTCTGCCAGCCGGTGGAGGGGACCTTCGGGCCGTGCAGGGAGGGTCCCTGGGTCATTTCGAGGGCGAAGTCGTCGGCGAGTTCCAGGAGGGTGGCGCGGCCTTCGAGGCCGGCGAGCCAGGCGCCCGGGAGGGCGGTTTCGCCGTGCAGGGCGCCGAGCAGGGCCCCGCAGAGGGCGCCGGCGGCGCGGGAGTCCCCGCCGTGGTTGACGGCGAGGCGCAGGCCGTGCGGGACGTCCTCGGCGACGAGCGCGCAGTAGACGGCGACGGCAAGGGCGTCCTCGGCGGCGCCGGGGCCGTCACCGCTGTTGCCCAGGGCCGACACCGTGCCCGCGGAGGGCGTCCCCCGGGGGACGGCCGCCAGCGCCTGCTGGAGGGCGTCGGTGACGGCCTGGTGGCCGGGGCGGGCGCCGAGCAGGCCGAGGGAGCGCTGGACGGCCGCGTCGAGGGAGTCGCCGCGGGTCAGGCCGTGGACGATGACGGCGAAGGCGCCGGCGGTGAGGTACGCGGCGGGGTGGCCGTGGCTCTGCGCCGCGCACTCGGTGGAGAGTTGGAGGACGAGGCCGGGCTCCCAGCCGACCAGCAGACCGAAGGGGGCGGAGCGGGCGGCCGCGGCCGCGTCACGGGCGGCGGGGTTCTTGGGCCGGCCGAGGGTGCCGAGGACGTCGTCGGCGAAGCCGGTGAGGCAGGCGCGCTCGGGGGCGCGGCGGGCGTAGAGCCATTCCTGCTGCGCGAGCCAGCCGTTGTCCTTGCGGCGCTCGTCAGGGCCCCAGTCGTGCTGGGTGGCGGCCCAGCGCAGGTACGCGCGGTGGATGTCGGTGGGCGGGTGCCAGGCGCCGGTGTCCCGGCGTACGTGGGCGCGGATCAGCCCGTCCACGGTGAACAGGGTGAGCTGGGTGGCGGCGGTGACCGTGCCGCGGGGGCCCTGCGGGCCCGGGGCGGGTTCGGTCAGGCCCTGCGGGCCGTGCGCTTCGCGGATGGCGTCGAGGGAGAGCCCGGCCACGGGGGCTCCGAGGGCGTCGCCGACGGCGGAGCCGAGGAGCGTGCCGCGGACGCGGCTGCGGAAGTCCTGCTGCTCGGGCCGGCCCCAGAGCCCGGCGACGACGCGGGTCCGCCCGCCGAGCGTGCCGCCGGGCTGCGGCGCGGGGCGGGCTCCGGCGACCCGGGCCGCGATGCCGGCCGCGGCCGCGGGCCCGCCCACCGGCCGCGCTCCGGTGTCGGCGCTGGTATCGATACCGGCGCCGGTATCGATACCGGTGTCGGTGCCGGTGCCGGGAATCGGCGGTATGGAGTGCTTCTCGGTCGTCGTGTCGTCCATCGCGATCCCCCTGCCCCGCCCCGGCATGCTCTGGCGCGCACTGTAATGGACACGTCTGATCGAATACGGAACCGGGGCGTCCAGCAAGCCTCATGTTCCTGCGGAACGGCTGGAATCCGTGGGCCGTTCCCTCGACATCTCGATCACATCCGGTCCGAACCGGCCGGCAGACGCCCAGGTGGCGACCCTTGATCGACATGTGGCACGTTTTGCCACTCGCCTTGGAGCCGGCCGGTTTCGGCCATGTCTCGTTCATGCGGAGTTATCCGACGGCCAACAGCCTCAAGGGCATGAAGAAGGCACTCCTCGCCGCGACCGTCGTCGCCTCCGCGCTCACCGCTTCCCTGGTCGCAGTCCCCGCCGCCACCGCCGCACCGGCCTCCACCGGCTGGGACCTCCCCTGGAGCAACCACCACGGCCGCGCCGGCTCCATACCCTTCACCGAAGCCACCGTCACCGCCGGCGCGGACGGCCGGTTCACGCTGAAGTGGAAGGCCCAGGGCGCCAAGCGGGTCGAGATCAAGGCGAACGGCAAGGTCGTCGCCAAGGGCGGCGCCCAGGGCACGGCCGTGGTCTCCGGCCTGCCCGCCGCCGACCGCCAGTGGTTCGACTTCAAGGCCGACCGCGGGGAGGGCCTGCGCCTCGCCGACCGCCTCATCACGCTCGAAGGCGCGGTCAACTTCCGCGACGCGGGCGGCTACCGCACCACCACCGGCCAGTGGGTCAAGATGGGCGAGGTCTACCGCTCCGACGCCCTGAACAAGCTGACCGCCGCCGACCTGGCCAAGCTCCAGCGCCTGCGCGTCAAGAACGTCTTCGACCTCCGCATGGAGAGCGAGCGCACCGCCGACCCCGACAAGGTCCCGGCCGGCGCCAAGTACACCGTCGCCGACGTCTTCGCGGGCTCCGGCTCCTTCCAGGCCCTGCCGAAGTCCCCCGACGAGGCCGTCAAGGCCATGGTCGACGCGGAGAAGGCGATGGTCGGCGGCGAGGGCGGCAAGAAGGCCTACCACCAGGTCTTCGAGGGCCTGGAGCGCGACCGCGACCGCGCCGTCCTCTTCCACTGCACCGCCGGCAAGGACCGCACCGGCTGGGCGAACGCCGCCCTGCTGACCGCCCTCGGCGTGCCGGGCGACACGGTCATGGCCGACTACCTGGCCAGCAACGACTACCGCCGGGCCGCCAACGACGCGATCCTGTCGCACCTGCCCGCCCCGCAGGCCGCCGTGTACAAGCCGATGCTCGACGTCCGCGCCGAGTACCTGAACTCCGGCTACGACGAGGTCGAGGCGGAGTACGGCACTTTCGACCGCTACCTCAAGGACGGTCTCGGCATCGACGCCCGCGAGCTGAAGCAGCTCAAGAAGGACCTCCTCGTCGGCTGATCCACCGGCCGCGCGGCGAAGGGCCCGGCCGGGAACGGTCCCGGCCGGGCCCTTCGCCGTACGCCCTCAGTCGAGCACGGGCAGCAGCTCCGGCAGGTGCCCGTCCGAGGCGCGGGCCGCGTCCCGGCGTTCCTGCGGCACCTCCCCGTACAGCGTCGTACGGGCCTTCGCGGGCCGGCCCGCGGCCTCCGCGACCGCGATGAGGTCCCGTACGGACTTGTACGAGCCGTAACTCGATCCCGCCATCCGGGAGATGGTCTCCTCCATCAGCGTCCCGCCGAGGTCGTTGGCCCCCGAGCGCAGCATCTCGGCCGCGCCCTCCGCACCCAGCTTCACCCAGCTCGTCTGAATGTTGGTGATGTGCGGGTGCAGCAGGATCCTGGCCATCGCCGTCACCGCGCGGTTGTCGCGGACCGTCGGACCGGGCCGGGCGATGCCCGCCAGGTACACCGGAGCGTTGGTGTGGATGAACGGAAGCGTCACGAACTCCGTGAAGCCGCCGGTCCGCTGCTGGATCCGCGCGAGCGTGCGGAAGTGCCCGAGCCAGTGCCGCGGCTGGTCCACGTGCCCGTACATCATGGTCGACGAGGAGCGGATCCCCAGCTCGTGCGCCGTCGTGACGACGTCGATCCAGTCCGCCGTCGGCAGCTTGCCCTTGGTGAGCACCCAGCGGACCTCGTCGTCCAGGATCTCCGCCGCCGTGCCCGGGATGGAGTCCAGACCGGCCTCCTTGGCGGCGGTCAGCCACTCCCGTACGGACATCCCCGTCCGCGTCGCGCCGTTGACGACCTCCATCGGCGAGAACGCGTGCACGTGCATCCCCGGCACCCGCTTCTTCACCGCGCGCGCGATGTCGAAGTACGCCGTCCCCGGCAGGTCCGGGTGGATGCCGCCCTGCATGCACACCTCGACCGCGCCCACGTCCCAGGCCTGGGCGGCCCGGTCGGCGACCTGGTCGAGCGACAGCGTGTACGCGTCGGCGTCGGTGCGGCGCTGCGCGAACGCGCAGAAGCGGCAGCCGGTGTAGCAGACGTTCGTGAAGTTGATGTTCCGCGTGACGATGTACGTGACGTCGTCGCCCACCACCGACTTGCGCAGGTCGTCCGCGATCCGGCACAGCGCGTCCAGCGCCGGTCCGTCCGCGTGCAGCAGGGCCAGGGCCTGGTCGTCGGTCAGCTTCGTCGGATCGTCGGCGGCCTGCGCGAGCGCCGCCCGTACGTCGGTTTCGATGCGCTCGGGGACCATGCCGGGGGCGGCCGCCTCGCGCAGCGCCTCCCAGTCCCCGTACACCTCGTCGAAGTCCTCGCGCCGGTCTCCGGTGCGCCCCTCCGAGTCGATCGCGGTGTGCAGGTCGGTGCGCCCGACGGAGGTGAACGCCTCCTCCGGCTCCTGCCACGGATGGCCGGTGACGACGGCGTCCGGGTTCGCGAGGCCGGTCTCCGGATCGGCAAGGGCCCGTACGTGCGGCAGCAGCCGCGGGTCCAGCCACGGCTCGCCGCGCTGCACGAACTCCGGGTACACGCACAGCCGCTCGCGCAGCTCGAAGCCGGCCGCGGCCGACTGCTCGGCCAGTGCGTCGATCTGCGGCCAGGGCCGCTCGGGGTTCACGTGGTCGGGGGTCAGCGGCGAGACGCCGCCCCAGTCGTCGATGCCGGCCCGGATCAGCCGCGCGTACTCCCCGTCGACCAGGTTGGGCGGCGCCTGGAGGCAGCCGGAGGGGCCCATGATGTGCCGGGCGACGGCGACGGTGGCGACGAGGTCGTCCAGCTCGGCGTCGGGCATGCCGCGCATCGCCGTGTCCGGCTTGGCGCGGAAGTTCTGGATGATCAGCTCCTGCACGCCGTGGTACGAGCGTGCGACCCGCCGCAGCGCGAACAGGGAGTCGGCGCGCTCCTCGTAGGTCTCCCCGATCCCGATGAGCAGCCCGGAGGTGAAGGGGACGGAGGAGCGCCCGGCGTCCTCCAGCACGCGCAGGCGCACGGCCGGCTCCTTGTCGGGGGAGCCGAAGTGCGGGCCGCCGGGCTCGGACCACAGGCGGGTGGCCGTGGTCTCCAGCATCATGCCCATCGAGGGTGCGACGGGCTTGAGCCGCTGGAAGTCGGCCCAGGACATCACGCCGGGGTTCAGGTGCGGGAGGAGTCCGGTCTCCTCCAGGATCAGGATCGAGATGGCCCGCACGTAGGAGATCGTGTCGCTGTAGCCCGCCGCCTCCAGCCACTCGCGGGCCTCGGGCCAGCGGTCCTCGGGCTTGTCGCCGAGCGTGATGAGTGCTTCCTTGCAGCCCAGCGCGGCGCCCCGGCGGGCGATGTCGAGCACTTCGTCGGGGGACATGAACATCCCGTGGCCGTCCCGGCGGAGCTTGCCGGGGACGGTCGCGAAGGTGCAGTAGTGGCACTTGTCACGGCACAGGCGGGTCAGCGGGATGAACACGCTCTTCGAGTACGTGATGACGCCGGGCCGCCCGGCGGCCGCGAGGCCGGCGTCGCGGACCCGGGCGGCGGAGGCGGCGAGGTCTTCGAGGTCCTCGCCGCGCGCCTGGAGGAGTACGGCCGCCTCGGTCGCGTCGAGCGCGACGCCGTCGCGGGCTCGCCTGAGCGCGCGGCGCATCGCGTTTTCGGTCGGAGTCGTCATGCGGTGAGCATACGATCCGACGTCCCCGCCGGGAGGCGGCGGCGGGGGCTCATCGCATCAGCTCACCGGCGTTGACCAGCAGGGACTGGCCGGTTATCGCCCGCGCCCGGTCGGAGGCGAGGAACACGGCGGCGTCGGCGACGTCCCCGTCGGTGGCCAGATCGGGCAGCGCCATGCGCTCCGTGAGCCGCTTGTGCACCTCGGCTTCGGGGACGCCTTCGGTGTGCGCGGTGAAGGTGACGAAGGCCTGCACCGGCGGCCCCCACATCCAGCCGGGCAGCACGGTGTTGACGCGGATCCGGTGCGGGCCGAGCTCGCGGGCCATCGAGTACATGGCGGAGGTGAGGGCCCCCTTGGAGGCGGCGTACGCGGCCTGCTGCACCTCGTTGGGCGCGGCGATGGCGGACTGCGTCCCGATGATGACGACGGATCCGCCCCGTTCCTTGAGGGCGGGCAGGCAGGCGCGGGTCATCCGGAGGGTGCCGAGGAGGTTGACGTCGAGGATCTGCTGCCAGGTCCCGAAGTCGGCGTCTTCGAGGCCGCCGAAGTAGGAGTCCCAGGCGGCGACGTGCACGACGGCGTCGATCCCGCCGAACCGCTCGCGTCCGAGGGCGGTCAGGGCCGCGCACTGGGCCTCGTCGGATATGTCGGTGGGCAGGTAGGCGGTGTGCCGGCCGTCGGGGTCGATCTCGGCGGCGGACTTGGCCAGATTGGCCTCGGTCCGGGCCCCGAGCACGGCGTTCCCGCCGTCGCGTACGACGGCGGCGGCGACCTGGTGGCCGAGTCCGGCCCCGACCCCGGAGACGATGACGGTCTTCCCTTGCAGCAACATGCGCGTGCCTCCCGGCGCCGGACCCGTGTATGACGGTGCGTCAGATTAGGGGTGCGGCGCCGAGGAGGGAAGAGGGGGGTGGTTCAGAGGCGGGTGGCGGTGAAGGTCATCTCGCCCTTGACGCCGGTGGTGTGGATCGTTCCGCTGATCCCGACGACCCTGCTGGTCAGGTTGCAGGCCACGCCGGTGCTGCGGCCGACGGCGCCCGTGTAGGTCGGGAAGGTGATCTGGCCCTGGTTGAGGGGGTTCACGCGGAGCTGGAAGTTGCCCGTGGCGGACGTGGTCTCGGTGTCGGAGATCTTGATCTCGACGTTGAGGAGGTTGGAGTTCGCGGAGACCGGCGTGAGGGTGATGGCGCGGTTCGCGATGCCCGGCTCGGTGATCGTGATCGTGCCCTTGAAGGCGGTGTCGGCGGCGAGGCTGCCGGTGTAGTCGGAGATCTTCGTGCCGCAGGGGGCCGGGGCGGCCGCGGCCTGGGCCGGGGCCGCCCCGAGGCCGGCGAGGGCGCCGGTCAGGGACAGGGCGAGCAGGGCGGCGGGCAGGGTGCGGCGACGCGCGGGGACGGCGTGCATGACTCTCCTTGGAGGCATGGGGGGACAGGGAGGTTCCCGTCCGGAACGCTACGTTCCGCATATGAATGATCAGCTGACTGACACGCGGCGTCAGAGTGGATCACCCGCCGGACCCAACCGGGGTCAGCCCGCGCTGCTGAAGACGACGGAGCGGAAAAGCACAGTGTCGTCCGTCTTCTTGCCCACGGTCAGGGTGTTGAAGGTGCCCTCGCAGTCGAAGTCGAGGTACACGACCGCCACGGCGTCGGTCTTGTTGTACGGGGCGCGGGCCGGGTCGAGCGCCGTCGCGTCCTTGATGTTGATGCAGTCGTCGCTCGCCGGCTCGGTCAGGATGCCGGTGAACGAAGCGCCGTTGGTGCCGTACGTGTAGCTGAGCTCCCCTCCCGCGGCGGAGGCGGAGCTCGGGACGGCCAGGAGGAGGGTGAAGGCGCCGAGGGCGGCGATGATGGCGTTGCGCAGACGCATGTGGGTGTCCCGTCATGTGGGGGTATGGATCACCCCACGGTTCCCCGGGCCGGGCGCACGGTCACGCTCCGGCCCGCGCTGAATCGTTCCGCCGTCACCCGCCCTGCTCAGCGGGAGGCGGCGTGCGCGATGAACCCGGCCCAGGCGCCGGCCCCGAAGGTCAGCACGGGCCCGGGAACGGCCTTGGTGTCCCGGACATGGATCCCGGTGGGGGTGGGGGCGGCCTCGACGCAGTCGTTGACATCGTCGCTGTCGCTGTAGCTGCTCTTGAACCAGGCCAGCTCATGCTCGTGGATCATGTTTCTCCCAGCACTTGCTCGATGAAAGCGATCGATTCCCGGGGCGACAGCGCCTGGGAACGGATCATGCCATAGCACAGGTCGAGGATCCGGACCTGCTTCGGATCCGTCACTGCGCGACCGTGGAACCTGCCCTCACCGCGTCCAACTGCCGTACCGTCACTGAACTTCAGCACTTGGATCAGGCCGCCCATCCCTGCGTGCTCCTCACGGTCGGTCGGCATGACCTGAACGGTGACCTGTCGCAGTTTGGCTACGTCTAGAAGGTGTTCGAGCTGTCGGCGCAGAACCATCTTTCCCCCGATCGGCCGACGGAGGGTGACTTCTTCCAGGACAAAACTGAGAGTCGGAGCGGGATCGCGATCGAAGATGGCCCGTCGGCCCATCCGACCTGCCATGCCACTCTCGATCACTTTGGCGCTCTGGGCGGGTTGTCGCAGCTCGAACAGCACCCGGGCGTACTCTTCCGTCTGCAAAAGGCCGTGCAGATTGTGGTTGCCGTAGGCGTACATCTCCACGGCGAGCGCCTCAAGTTTGGCCAAGTCGCGCACCCGCTTCGGGTATCGGACCGGCTCGACGTCCACCTTCATGGCCGCGATGCGGCCTCCCGCCTTCAGCGCCGCGTCCGCCTTGTCCAGGTACTCGCTGCGCGGGATCCGCGTGCCCGCCTCGACCTTGCGGACCAGGTCCTCGCCGTAGCCGATCGCGCGGGCGAAGTCCGCGATCTTCATCCCCGCGATCTCCCGCCACACCTTCAACTGGCGGCCCACCGCCGCCACCACCGCCGCGCCCTGTTCGTCCTCGGGGTCCACGTCCCAGCCGGACTCGCCCCTGTCCTCGCTCATCCGCCCACCTCCCTGTGTACAGGCTATGCACGGGTCAACACGGTGAGTGACGTGATTGCGGAAATCCCAACTGCCCTGTTCGGACCGGGCAGTGGGAATGCGCGTGGCGGTCGCGCCGGTGCCAAACCACCAAAGAACCGGGGGAAGAACCAGACCCAACCCCTCCAGCCTCCCCGTTCGACCGCAATCGCTCGGTCGGGTGAATCTGTCCAACTCGACTGGATTGGCGTGGGGTTGGCTGGCATATGCTCTGCCGCGACAACTCCAGAACATGAGACGGCCCCCGGCGGGACGGCAATCCCGGCCGAGGGCCTGATCCAACGAGGAAGCAGTACCTTCCCGATGGCCTTTCAGAAGCTTAGCCGGGCCCTGCCCGCAGCGCTCCGTGCCTCGCGCGGAACCGCCCGATCCGGTGGCCTTTCCGGCGTCCGGCACGCCAACGTCCCCCTCGCGGGCAACTTCACCGTCGTGAGCAACCTGCTCGCGCAGCACGGGCAGCTGTCGCTGCTCGCGCTCGGCGCCGGCCTGCACATCCAGTCCCTCCCCGAGGGCACCCCGGTCAGCATCCGGGCCCTGGCCGAGCGCTTCCCCGAGACCGAGTACCGGATCGGGCTCGCGCTGAACGAGCTGGAGGCGGCCGGGTTCCTGCGCCGCACGCGGCTGCGCACGGCCGAGGGCAAGGTGGTCACGCGCACCGTCTCGTACAACCTCCCGCTGTCCGCAGCCCCGCCGGAGCCCGACCCCGACCCGGACCCGCCGCCACGGCCGGATCCGTCCGGCCCCGCCCCGGACCCCGTACCGTCCGGCCCCGCCCCGGATCCGGATCCGGAACCGCCCGCGCCCCGCGCCGAACGGCCCGCGCCGCATCAGGACTGTGCCCCCGGCCCCGGCCCCGACCAGGATCCGGAACCGCCCGTGCGGCGCCTGCTCCCCGAGCCGGCCCCGCCGGGCCCCGCCCCCGTACCGCCCGGCGCGCAGGCACCGGCGCCGGGCGAGCCCGTACCGCAGTCACGGGCGGCCGTCGCCCCTGGGCTCCGCCAGGAGGCCGCGTCTCTGCTGGCCGGGCTGCGGGTCCGCGAACCGCGGCTGCTGCTCTCCGAGCGGGACGTCGAGCGGCTCGCGCCCGCGGTCGTGGAGTGGCTGGACCGCGGGGCCGCGCCCGAGGCCGTACGGCGTGCCCTGACCGCCGACGTACCGTCCGACCTGCGCAACCCGGCGGGACTGCTCGCGTACCGGTTGCGGGCCGCCCTGCCGCCCCCGTTGCCCGTGCCCGACCGGGCCCCCGTCGGAACCCCGCCACCCGACCGGCCCCGGCACCCCTTCCGGACCTGCGACGGCTGCGAACGCGCCTTCCGCTCCCCGACCCCCGACACCCACTGCGGCGACTGCCGCGCCCGGGGCGCGACCGCTCAGCCGAAGGCCGCCTGAGATGCGGGAGCGGCTCGAACGCCGCGTTCAGGTGGGGAGGATGGCCAGTAGCATGAGTGGCATGAGCGAGCCTACTGGGAAGTACTCGATCACCATGCCGCGTGACATCGCGGAGGCGGCCCGCACCCGCAGCGGCCACTCGGGCCTGTCCGCATACGTTGCCGCCGCCGTGGCGCGCCAGCTCGAACGCGACGATCTGAACGAGATCATCGCGGTCGCCGAGGCGGGGCACGGCCCCATCACCGACGAAGAGGTCGACGCCTTGCGGGACCGGCTCCACGCGGCTCGCCGAGCACAGGCGCCCGGACGGTCGGGGGCTGCGTGACCCGCTCGTCCGCCGCAGCCGGCGGCACCCTGGTCCTCGACAGCGAGGGGTTGGCCAAAGCGGTCCTCCGCGACCGCACCCTCACCACCTGGCTCGCCCTCGCCCGCGCCGACGACCTGCGCGTGATCACGTCGGCGGCCACGCTCGTGGAGGTCATGCATCCCCGGATCAACCGCGCCGCACTGGAGTGGACACTGTCCCGTCTGGTCGTCGAGCCGGTCACGGACACCGTGGCGCGCCACGCGGCCGCCCTGCTCGCCGAGGCGGGGCTGCACGGGCACAAGTACGCCATCGATGCCATGGTCGGCGCCACCGCGCTGCTCGCCGAAGGGCCCGCCACCGTCCTCACCTCGGATCCGGAGGACCTGGCGGCCCTGTGTGGCGGGCGCGTCACCGTCGTCAAGGTCTGATCGGCCCCGGCCCGGCCTCAGGACCCGGAGAAGGCTCCCGCCAGCCGGCTCAGGCCCTCGGCGATCTCGGTCGGGGTGTGCGTCGTGAACGACAGGCGCAGGGTGCGGGGGTCCGGGGTGCCCGTGTAGAAGGGGGCGCCGGGGACGAAGGCCACGTCGCGGGCCGTGGCCGAGGCCAGCAGGGCCGTCGCGTCGTGGCCCTCCGGGAGGCGGGCCCACACGAACATGCCGCCCTCGGGGCGGTTCCAGGCCGAGCCCTCCGGCAGGGCCGCGCCCAGACCCGCCAGCAGTGCGTCGCGCCGTTCCCGGTAGGCCGCGCGGACCGTGGCGACGTGCGCGTCGAGGTCGGCGGTCCGCAAGTAGTGGGCCGCCGCCAGCTGGTCCACGGTCGAGGTGTGCAGGTCCGCCGCCTGCTTCGTGACCGCCGCCGCCCGCCGCAGCGCCTGCGGCGCGCGCAGCCAGCCCAGCCGCAGCCCCGGGGCCATGACCTTCGAGAAGCTCCCGAGCAGCGCCGTACGGTCCTCCGCCCCCGGGTGCGCCGCGAGCCACGGGACCTCCGCCCCCTCGTACCGGAGCTCCCCGTACGGGTCGTCCTCCACCAGCCACAGACCGCGCCGCGCCGCGACGTCCGCCACCGCCGCCCGCCGTACGCCCGGCAGGGTCCGCCCGGTCGGGTTCTGGAACGTGGGCACCGAGTACAGGAGCTTGGGCCGCTCACGGGCCACGATCTCCTCCAGGGCGTCGGGCAGCATGCCCTCCCCGTCGCAGGGCACGGGTATGGCCCGCGCCCCGGCCAGCCCGAAGCACTGGAGGGCCGCCAGGTACGTCGGGTCCTCGACGAGGACGGCGTCGCCCGGTTCCACCAGCGTGGAGGTGATCAGGGTGAGGGCCTGCTGGGAGCCGGTGGTGACCAGCAGGTCCTGCGCGCCGGTCGCCAGCCCCCGGGCCGTCACCCGCGCGGCCACCGCCTCGCGCAGCTCCGGGGCGCCCTCGGTGGTCGAGTACTGGAGCGCCCGGGCGGCGGATTCCGCGAAGGCGGCGTCGTACGCGGCCCGCAGGCCCTCCGCGTCGAAGAGCTCGGGCGCGGGCAGGCCGCCGGCGAAGGAGATCACCCCCGGGCGTGCGGTGAGGGCGAGGATCTCGCGGACGGGCGACCCGGCGACGGCCGTGGCGCGGGCGGCGAACGCGGGTGGGGGGAGGGTGGCGGTCGCGTACATGGTGCTCCTTCGGGGAAGGCGGACGCGCGCATCCTAGACGCGGAAGCATGTAGACAGCACCTATGTGTCAAGGAGTGGAACGCGCCCCGAGGGCTCGTCATCTGACGTCACATCAGCTAGACCCTTGGGCATGACGACACATGAGCGCCGCGAGGACGCCCGGCCCGAGGACTACGCCGCTCTGGCGGCCGTCGGCCCGTACGGGGTCCGACCCGGCCACGCGCTGATCACCATGGTGGAGCCGCATCCGGGCCACGAGTACGCGTACAACCGCTGGTACGAGGACGACCACTACTACGCCGGCGCCATGGCCATGCCCTGGATGTACGCGGGCCGCCGCTGGGTCGCCACCCGCGAGCTCCAGGAGCTGCGTTACCCGGAGAAGTCGGCCGTCGCCCAGCCCGTCACCGCCGGGTGCTACATCTCCGCGTACTGGGTCACCGAGGGCCGCTACGACGAGCACATGAAGTGGACGGTCGGCATCAACAAGCGGCTGAACCGGGACGGCCGCGTCTACCAGGACCGCACCCACGTGTTCACGTCCTTCCAGGACCACGAGGCGACGGTCTACCGCGACGGGGCGGCGGGTCCCCGGGACTTCCACGCCCTCGACCACCCGTACGCCGGGCTGGTCCTCCAGGTCGTCGACGCGGACGGCCCCGAGCAGCGGGCGGAACTGCTGGAGTGGCTGCGCTCGCGCGCCCTGCCGAAGCGGCTGCACGGTTCGCCCGCCGCGATGGTGACGGTCTTCCGGCCGACTCCGCTGCCCGGCGACCGGATGACGTACGTCAAGCAGGTCGAGGGGGTCGACACCCGGCTGACGCTGCTGTGGTTCCTGGAGGCCGATCCGCGCGCCTGCTGGGACCGGTTCCGGGGCCTGGACGCCGAGGTGGCGGAGGCCGGGCTGGGGCGGGTGGAGCTGGTGGCGCCGTTCATCCCGACGGTGCCGGGAACGGACCGGTACGTGGGGGAGCTCCGGTAGGGCGGACATGGCCGAGCCCCCTCGGCCGGGACGGCGGGCCAGTCGAGAGGGCTTCAGTCAGTGGAGCGGGTGGTGCGGGTGATGCGGTCGTGGCGCGTGATGCAGAGGAGGGACCGGCGGGGCCGTACGCCGTGACGTTCAGGCGAGGCGCCCCAGCCGGCCCTCGGTGACGTCGGCGACGAAGGAGGTCCAGGAACCCGGCGCGAAGGTGAGGGACGGACCGTCCTGCACCTTCGAGTCGCGGACCGCGATGGCCTCCACGACCGGGGACTTGACCTCGATGCAAGCGCCGTTTCCGCCGGAGTAGGAGGACTTGATCCAGTTGTCCGTGGCGCCCTGACGAATAGCCATGTTTCTCTCCGGTTCAGCGAGTCGTGCCAGTGGGGTGTCGGCCATTTCGCTTCCCTGACCGACGTGATCGACGCTACCGGCACCTCCGGACAGGTGAAGGGGTCATTCACCCGACCGAGTGGCATATTCCATTCAGGACTTCTGTGGCCGGGGAGTGACGGTGTACCGTACCGGCCCCCCTCGCCACCTGCCCGGTTTCCTCCCCTTTTACCTCGTTCTCTGCCTCTACCGCCCCTGCCGCCTTTACCGCCCCTTGCCCGCGTACTCGCCGATGATCTCGCCGATGAAGTGCCGCGTCTGTTCCACGTTGAGGGCCTGCGCGCGCAAGTGCTCGTACATCACGCTGTACTTCTGGACGTCATTGGCCTTCTCCAGGTACAGGTCGCTCGTCACGCCCTCGATGTAGACCACCGTCGAGTCCGACGCGTCCGGGAATTCCAGGATCGCGTACTGGCCGTTCACGCCCGGGTGGGCGCCCATCGAGAACGGCATCACCTGCACGGTGATGTACGGCTGTTCGGACTGCTCTATCAAGTACTCAAGCTGCTTGATCATCAGCTGGGGGTCGCCCACGTGCCGGCGCAGCGCGGCTTCGTCGATGACCGCCCACAGGCGCAACGGTCCGACTTCCGGATTGTTGTTGTCCGTCTCGGAGAGCCGTTTCTGCCGGTGCATGCGCACTTGTACGCGTTTTTCGACATCGACCGGAGCGGTCTCGGGCAGCGCGCCGCGGATGAGTGCCTGGGCGTACTCCGGGGTCTGGAGCAGGCCGGGCACCATCTGGGGTTCGTAGGTGCGCAGGCTGGCGGCATCGGTCTCCAGGCCGATGTACACGCTGTACGGGATGTCGCCGAAGGCGTGCCACCAGCCTTGCTGGCGGGAGTCCTTGGCCATCTGCATGAGGGAGTCGACGAGCCGGCGGTCCTCGACCTCGTACACGTCGCACAGGTCGCGGACGTCGCGCTGGCTGATGGAACGGCGGCCGTTCTCCAGCCTGCTGATCTTCGACTGGGAGACGAGCAGGCGTTCGGCGACCTGCTCGGCCGTCATGCCCTTGTCTTCGCGGAGCTTGCGCAACTCCATGCCCAGTCGGCGGCGTCGGACGGTGGGATTGACATTGGACGCCACTTGAACGGCACCTCCGCCTTCTTCTGGTTCTGTCTCTCTGCGTGTCTGATGGTGAGCAGACTGCCACCGAAGGGCGGGGCGGCGCCGGAGAACGGCCCGGAAATGCAGACGCGCGGGACGGCGGGGCCGGCGGACCGGCCCCGCCGTCCCGCGCGCTGGCGGCTCCCGAACCGGGTCATCGGGGACGCCGGTTGCGGCGATGGCGGTTCGGTGGAGCGGTGAATCGGTAAAGCCGTGGAGCCGAAAGTCCTTCGGTCCGGTGGATCGGGTGGATCGGGTGGATCGGGTGGATCAGTGCGCGGCCACACCGGCGCGTGCCATCGCACCCGTCCGGCGCGCCTGCATCGGTACGCCGTTCGCCGTGGCCCGGGCGGGCGGCGGGGCCGCCGGTGCACGGTCGCGGCGCGGCTGCGCCGCCACGCCGTTCTGGACGTCCATGACGGCGTGCGCCACGAGACCGCCCATCGGGTCGTGCCGGATCAGATCCCGCAGCCGGGATCTGGACGACCGCCCCTCGTTGCCGGGGTACAGGTGCTTGCCGAGTCCGACCGCGTGGGCCAGTGCGGCGAGCGCCGCGGTCCGCGGGTCCGGCGGTACGCCGGTGCGGATCGCACTGTCGAGCCGGGCACGGATCTCCCGGCTGATCGCCGTGTCGGTCGCCTGGTAGCGAGTCGTCGGCAGCACTCCGCACATCTGGCCCGCGACGGCATGCACCATGCCGCAGCGCTCCAGATGAGCGAGGTAAATCTGGCGGAGCCCCAGCCGGGGTCCACCGATCCAGTGGACGGCCCGTACCGGGCTGCCGCGCCTGCGCAGCAGTTCCAGTGCGGAGTCCAGAGTCGGATCTCCTGTCGGCCGTGGCATCACCACGGCGATACGATCCCCGTCAGGGGCTATCCGTCCTGCCAGAGCCAGCTCTACTAGCTGTGCCCCGGCCAGGCCGAGGTCGAGCGACTGCGGCTGCGCCGTGGTACCCGTGGTCGGGTCCAAAGCGAGCAGCAGAAGCTCCTCCGGAATTGTTCTGCGGCTCCTGCCCATCCATGCCTCCCCGCGTGGATGAGTGACAGGGTGACGCCTCTCACATTCATCTGTCGAGAGCGCCTGGTCGCTTTGTGGGGGAACCGGCAACTATGTCGTTCTCGTCTAGCGCGGGGGCGATGCTCCCGAGACGGGACACTGTTAGACATTCGGACAGCCGGACGTGGTGGCGATCGAGGAGGAACTGGTGGCGGGCGAGTCCCCCGACAAGTCGGTTGATGAAGGAGCGTCGGGGGCGGCGATGTCCTCCGCGGAGCGTGACCCGAGGCTGTCGGTGTTCCGGCCGCGGGAACCGGAGTCGGGCACCGCGGGCGAGAAGCGCGACCCGCTGCGCGACGCGGTGGCGGCGTGGGTGGCCACGACCGAGGACGAGACGGAGTCCTCCGGTCGGGTGGACTCCGACGCGGGCTCCGACGCGGGCTCCGACGCGGGCTCCGACGCTGATGCGGACGCGGACTCCGACGCGCCTGCGGAGGCGGATGCGGACGCCGCCCCGGCCCCGGCCGAGAGCGACCGCACGACGGCCCTGCGCACCCCGTCGGTCACGCCGGCCGAGCCGCAGCCCGATCCGACCCCGGCCGAGGCCGAGGCCGAGGCCGACGCGAGCGCCCCGCGCCCGCCCGCCACCCCGGCCCCGGCCGCGACTCCGACTCCGACTCCCGACGAGACGGGCAGCGGTACGGATGCCCCGGCATCCGCCCCCGGGAAGCCGGTCGACGGCGAGCGGAGCCCGGCAGCGGGTTCCGGTTCCGGTACCGCGCGTAAGGATTCCGCTTCGGAGTCCGGCACGGACAAGTCGCCGGCTGCCGATACCTCGGCCAAGCCGTCGGCGCAGGACAGCGAGCGCACTGCCGTGTTCCGCGCCGTGAAGCCGGGTTCGGCACCCGCCCGGGGCGGCTCGGCCGCCTCTTCCGAGGGTTCCGGTTCGGCTGGCGCCGATGCCTCGACCGCGAAGCCGGGTTCGGCTCCCGCCCGGGGTGGCGCGGCCTCCGCGCCCGAGGGTTCCGGTTCCGCCGGGACTCCGGCCCGGAAGCCGGGTTCGGCTCCGGCGGGCCGGCCCGAGGGTTCCGCTTCGGCGGACGACAGCGAGCGCACCGCCGTGTTCCGCGCCGTGAAGCCGGGGAGCGCCGAGCGGGGCTCCGGCTCCGCCGATGACGACAAGGCCTCCCGGGACAGCGAGCGCACCGCCGTGTTCCGCGCCCCGAAGGTGGATTCCGGATCCGGCCCCGCGGGCAAGGGCGCCGACGAGGCGGCCGACAGCGAGCGCACCGCCGTGTTCCGTGCCGTCAAGCCGGACGCCAAGGCTCCGGCCCCCACCCCCACCCCTGCTCCGGCCCCCGCCCCGGCTTCGCAGAAGCCCGCGGCCTCCCGGCCCGTGCCGCCGAAGGCGGTCGGCGGGGAGCGGGCCAGCACGTTCGTTCCGCTGCGCAAGGACGACGCCCCGGCTCCGGCCAAGCCCGCCTCGGCGGCCGCCCCGCCGGCCCCGGCCCCGGCTCCGGCTCCGGCCAAGGCCGCCCCGGCGGCCCCCGCCCCCGTACCCGTACCCGAGCACACCGAGCGGACCACGCAGCAGCCGCTGCCTCCCAAGCCGCCGCTCGACATGCTCGCGGACCTCACCAACAACCCGCCCCCGCCGCCGAGCCCGATGCGCACGGCCGTCCGGCGGTTCAAGATCTACGCCCCGCTCGTCGCGCTCCTCGCGATCGTCCTGGCGGTCGTCCAGCTCGTGCGCCCCATGCCCGAGCCGAAGCTCACGATGACCGCGAAGTCCTCGTACACCTTCGACGGCGGCAACCCGGTCCTGCCCTGGCCGAAGGAGGGCCAGGGCTACATGGCCGCGGCGGGCCTCGGCACCGTCGGCAGCTTCGGCGAGCAGAAGTCGGTCGCCATCGGCAGCGTCGCCAAGACGATGACGGCGTACGTGATCCTGAAGGACCACCCCCTCAAGAAGGGGGAAAAGGGTCCGATGATCGACATCGACCAGACGGCGGTCGACGACGGCGCCAAGAGCTCCGAGGGCGAGTCCACGGTCGGCACCCTCAAGGCGGGCGACAAGATCTCGGAGTACGACGCCCTCGCCGCGATCATGATCCCGTCGGCCAACAACGTCGCGCGGCTGCTCGCGCGGTGGGACGCCGGCGGTGACCAGGAGGCGTTCGTCAAGAAGATGAACGAGGCCGCCAAGGAACTGGGCATGGCCAACACCACGTACACGGACCCCTCGGGCCTGGACGCGACGACGGTCAGCACGGCCGAGGACCAGGTCAAGCTCGGTCTCAAGGTCGTGGAGATGCCGGAGCTGATCGCGATCACCAAGCTGCCGGAATGGACCGACCAGTACGGCAAGAAGTGGCGCAACTACAACACGCTCATCCCGGGCAACGGTGCGCTCGGCATCAAGACCGGCTCCACCACCAAGGCCGGGGGCAATCTGCTCTTCGCCGCCGAGAAGCAGGTCGGCAAGACCAAGCAGCTGATCGTCGGCGCGGTGCTCGGCCAGTACGGCGTCCCGATCCTCGACACGGCGATCGCGGCGAGCAAGCAGGTCATGCTGGCCACGCAGAAGATGCTGGTGAACGCGCCCGTCGCGAAGAAGGGCGATGTCGTCGGGTACGTGGACGACGGTCTCGGCGGCCACACCCCGGTCGTCGCCACCGCCGACGTGGAGGCGGTCGGCTGGCCGTCGCTCACGGTCAACGTCAAGCTCGGCGCCGGGGACGGCAAGCTGCCGCAGACCGCCAAGGCGGGCACCGAGATCGGCGTCCTGACCGTCGGCGAAGGGGCCAGCCAGGTGAAGGTGCCGGTGGCGCTGCAGAGCGACCTCGCCGCTCCGGGCATCGGCAGCAAACTGACCCGTGTCGGCTGACAGCCCCCGCGATACCGCGTGATCCGGCGCCCCGGGCAACCCCGGGGCGCCGCCGCGCGTCTAGCGAGCCGGGAACGGCATGCAGAAGTTCGATCGATGCTCCGGTGAACCCGGGGAGTCCGGGAAGTCCGGAGAATCCGGGGAGTAGTGCAGTGACCACCGCTGAGCAGCAGAGCAAGGGAGACCGGGGTGCATCCGGAGCCGCCGGCGGAGGCGACGTGCCCGGGGCCGCACCCGGCGGCATAGGGGCGCTCCCGCCCGCCGCGGGCTCCCGCGCGATCGGTCTGCTCCGTCGCCACCCCGTGCTCGTCGCCACCGCCGTGGCCGCCCTCCTGCACGTCATCTGGTTCTTCAGCTTCGCCAACAGCGGCGGCGACCTGGCCGCGCAGGACGCCTGGGCCGAGTTCGTCGGCCGCCATCCGGACTCGGCGTACAACCTGGCCTGGTACGGCGGCATGCACCCCGTCTCGTACAGCGTGGTGTCCCCGTACGTGATGTACATGATCGGCGTGCGGACCACGATGATGGTCGCCGGCACGGTCTCGGCCGGGCTGCTCGCGCTGATCCTGACCCGCAGCCGCGGCACCGTCCGCGAGCCGCTGTGGCCGGCCCTCGCCGGGGTCTACGGGCTGCTGTGCAACGCCCTGTCCGGCCGGGTCACCTTCGGGCTCGGCGCGATGTTCGCGCTCGCCGCGGTGGCCGCCGTCTTCTGCTGGCCCCGCAAATGGGCGGAGCGGCGCTGGGCCAAGGCGGCCGTGGCGGCCCCGCTGGCCGCTCTCGCGACCGCCTCCAGCCCGGTGGCCGGGCTCTTCCTCGGGGTGATCGCGGCCGCGCTGTTCCTGAGCGGACGGCGCCCGGGGGCGTACGCGCTGGGTCTCGCCCCGGCGGCGGTCGTCGGGCTGTCGGCCTGGCTGTTCCCGTTCTCCGGGACGCAGCCGATGAAGCTGGGCTCGGCCGCTCCGCCGTTCGTGTTCGGGCTGGCGATCCTGTTCCTCGTGCCGAAGCGGTGGAAGACGGTCCGGATCGCCGCCGCCGTGTACGCGTTCGGGGTGCTGCTGACCTGGGCGATCGACTCGCAGGTCGGCTCGAACGTCACCCGGCTGGTGATGCTGTTCGGCACGGCCGTGCTGCTCGCGGCCCTCCCGTACGCGGTCCCGCGCAGCAGGCGCTGGTACGGGGTGCTGTTCGCGTTCATCGGGATCAACGTCTGGATCACCGCCAACAGCATCACGGACATCGTCCGCACCACCCCGGTGGCCGCCTGGAACCGTGAGCTGGCCCCGCTGGTCGACCAGCTGAAGAAGGCGGACGCGGCGCGCGGCCGGGTCGAGGTGGTGCCCGCCAGCAGCCACCGCGAGTCCTCCGCCTTCCCCTCGTACGTGAACCTCGCGCGCGGCTGGAACCGGCAGGCCGACCTGGAGCGCAATCCGCTCTTCTACGACGACACCCTCACGGCCGAGAGCTACCGCGAGTGGCTGGACCGCTGGGCCGTGCACTACGTGGTGCTGCCGTCCGACAAACCCGATTCGGGTGGCGAGGACGAGGCGAAGCTGGTGCGCGAGGGGCTTCCGTACCTGGAGCAGGTGTGGGGCGACCGGAACTGGCGGCTGTTCAAGGTCGACGGGCCGACGGACCTGGTGTCCGGGTCGGCCACGGTGGTGCGCGCGGGCGCGGACCAGCTGGTCGTGGACGTGAAGGCGGCCGGGCGGGTGCTCGTACGGATCCCGCACTCGCCGTGGCTGGGGCTGGTGGACGGGGCGGGCAGGCCGGTGCCGCCGCCGCAGGAGACGTTCGCGTCGAAGGCGCGCGGCGGGGGCGCGGGCTCGGGCGCGCTGGGCAAGGAATACGCGAACACGGCGGGGTGCCTGTTCAAGGCCGCTCCCGACGCGGCGGGCGATGTCTGGACGGAGCTGCTGGCTCCGGGGCCGGGGGTGTACCGGGTGGCGGCGAAGTACCAGCTGCCGCGCGGGACGCCCTGTCCGGAGGAGCTGACCCGGTGGCTGGCGGGGCAGCCGGACCGTCCGGCTCCGCCGCGCCCCTGACCGGCTTGATCGGGAGTTTTTACGGTCGGTCCGGGTGCGTTGCTCCTCATATCTGCATACCATCCCAATAGTCCGATTGGGTGCTTCCCGAGGGAGTTGACGACGGGATGAGCAAAGAGCAGCAGAGGCAGGATTTCCGAGAGGCCTTCCAGGGCCTGGAGCCGGATCGGCCGCCGCGCCCGGCAGGCCACGGCTTCGACGGTCTCGTGCGCAGCAAGGTCAAGGGCGGAGCGCACACCAAGGCGGCCCTGAAGCGGGCCGGCACTCCGCAGGGTGACCGCATCGGTGAACGCAGCAGAGGCCTGAGCTGATCTTGAGATCCAGGACGCGGGAGAGATGGCCGACCTCAAGGTCGACGCCACCACCGGCGGACCTGGTCGCCTGACCCGCCTCACGCAGAAGGGCACCTACCGATTTCGGTAGGTGCCCTTCTCCACTGTGCCCTCGGCAGGATTCGAACCTGCGACACCGGCTTTAGGAGAGCCGTGCTCTATCCCCTGAGCTACGAAGGCGAACTGGCCGCTGACAGCCTAGCGGATCGTGCTGGGAGTGGTCGCACGGATTGCGGCAGGAGCGGGGCGGAGCCAAACGCGTGGGCGTGACCTGGGGGTTGTGGGCGTCGGGGTGGGAGTGGGGACGTGCTCGACCCCGCCGTGGTGCGGCCGCGTACGACCCGGTTCGCCCGGCGCAGCCTCCTGCCGGGTGTCGCCGGGGCGGTCCGGCCCGAGGACGTGTCTCCCCGCAGGGGAATTCCGGCTGATTCGGTTTGAGGCCGAACGCGCCGGTCGATGGGACTCCCATGGAATTCCTTCGTCCCGCCGGCTGGGAGGAGGCGCTCGCCGCCAAGGCCGAGCACCCCACCGCCGTGCCCATCGCCGGCGGCACCGACGTGATGGTCGAGATCAACTTCGACCACCGCCGGCCGGAGTACCTCATGGACCTGAACCGCATCGGGGCGCTGCGGGAATGGGAGACCGGCGAGGACGTCGTACGGCTCGGCGCCTGCGTCACGTACACGCAGATCATGGAGCACCTGCGGACACCGCTCCCGGGCCTGGCCCTCGCCTCGCACACCGTCGCCTCCCCGCAGATCCGCAACCGCGGCAGCGTCGGCGGCAACCTCGGTACGGCCTCCCCGGCCGGTGACGCGCACCCGGCGCTGCTCGCCGCCGGCGCGCAGGTCGAGGTGGAGTCCGTACGGGGCTCCCGGCTGATCCCTATCGACGCCTTCTACACCGGCGTCAAGCGCAACGCCCTCGCCCCCGACGAGCTGATCAGGGCCGTGCACGTCTCGGTGGCCGACGGGCCCCAGCAGTTCTCCAAGGTCGGCACCCGCAACGCCATGGTCATCGCCGTCTGCGCCTTCGGCCTGGCCCTGCACCCGCGGACCCGGAGCGTGCGTACGGGCATCGGCTCGGCGGCCCCCACGCCGGTCCGGGCGAAGACGGCCGAGGAGTTCCTGGCCGCGGCCCTGGACGAGGGCGGGTTCTGGGAGAGCCGTACGGCGATCACCCCGTCGATCGTCAAGCAGTTCGGGGATCTCGCCGCCGCGGCCTGCAACCCGATCGACGACGTGCGCGGCACCGCCAAGTACCGGCGCCACGCCGTGGGCGTCCTGGCCCGCCGCCAGCTCCTGTGGACCTGGGAGGAGCTCCGCGGCCGCGGAGCCGAGTGAGCGCAGCGTGCGCCTCCACCGGCCCGGCGGGCCCCGGCCGGCCGGTGCCTCAGACGCCCATCGGGGTGTGCAGCTCCACGACGACCTCCACCTCCACCGGCGCGTCCAGCGGCAGCACCGCCACCCCCACCGCGCTGCGCACGTGGATGCCCGCGTCGCCGAACGCGGTGCCGAACAGCTCGCTGGCCCCGTTGACCACGCCCGGCTGGCCGGTGAACCGCGGGTCGCTGGCCACGAACCCGACCACCTTGACCACCCGTTTGACGGCGGAGAGGTCCCCGGCCACCGAGGCGATCGCGGCGAGCGCGTTCAGCGCGCACTGCCGGGCCAGCCCCTTGGCCTGTTCCTCGGTCACCTCGGCGCCGACCTTCCCGGTCAGCGGCAGCGCGCCGTCGACCATCGGGAGCTGGCCGGAGGTGTACACGTAGTGCCCGTTGACCAGGGCGGGCACGTAGGCGCCCAGCGGGGCGAGCGTCTTCGGGAGGGTGAATCCGGCCGCGGCCAGCCGCTCCTCGGGGGTACCGGTCGTCATCCTGCTCTCTCCTCGGTTCGGTCGCGCGGTCTCAGGGGCGGGTGATGCGCACCTGGAAGCTGCCGTTGCGCAGCTCGCCCACCACCGAGACGCTGATGCCGTTCTGTTCGTCGGTGAAGGTCTCGCCCGGCCGGAACGGCGCGTCCGACAGCTCCCCGTGCACGTTGGGCCGCCGGGTGCAGCCGCCGCTGCCGATCGCGCTGTCCGAGACGGCGACGGGCCCGCGCCCGGTGTCCACCTGAGAGTCCACCTTGTAGATCAGTACGCCGGGCTTGCAGACGGCCTCGTCGTTCCCGGCCCGGGTGCGCACCTCCACCGCGTACCCGGCGGTCTCCGACAGCGGTACGAAGGCCAGCTTGGTGCCGCCCTCCACCGCCAGCGGGGTCAGGGTGTGGTCGCTGACGCCGGATTTCGCGGCGCAGCTGATCTGCGAGCTGTCCAGCCAGCCCAGCTTCCACTTGTGCCAGCCCAGCAGGTCGTTGTTGGCTCCCCAGTCCTCGCTCATGATGTCCCAGTGCCCGACCGAGCCCCCGCCGTCGGAGGTGTAGAGGTCGGGCAGTCCGAAGACGTGCCCGTTCTCGTGCGGGAGCACCCGGTAGCCGGTTTCCCGGTACGTGCCGGAGCCGTCGTCCTGGCGGCTGTAGACGAAGGACGTGTTGGCGAGCGGTACGCCGTCGGCCATCGGGGCCTCGGCGTTCCCGGAGAAGGTCACGGAGAGCACGGTGTCCAGGGCGGACGGTCCGGCGTTCGGCGTGACCAGGACGTTGACCAGGTCGTAGCGGCTGAAGTCCACCTCCGCGTCGGCGGCCTTCACGATGTGCTCGACGAGCTGGCGGTAACCGGGCTCGTACGCGGATCCGCGCTCGATCCCGTACGCGGCGAACGGCATCGGCATCCGCAGCCAGGTCCTTATGGGGGCCTCGGCCCGGTACGTGAGCCGCCCGTACGAGCTGGTGCGGAACCAGTCGGAGGTCTGGGGGAAGAACTCCGCCATCCGGTCGAGCGCGGTGCCCTCGCCCTTGGCGTCCGGGAAGTCGATCATCAGGTTCAGCGCGCGGACCTCGCCGGTCGAGCGGGAGTACCCCGGCGGGGTGGGCAGTCCCTCGGACATCTGGACGCCCATCGCGCCGGTGATCCGGCAGGGCGCCAGCGCCGACTCGGCGCTCGTGGCCACGGGCCCGGCCGCGGAATGGCCTCGGCTGGATATCCCGGTGCTCGCGGTCGCGGTGATCCCGAGGGCCAGCACGGTGAGGCCGATGTACGCGCCGGCGCGGCGTGGTGTGCGTATCCGGTGGCGGGTCTGCGGCATGAAGATCGCCTTCGGGTCCGCGGCAGCCGGCCGGGCCCGGACTGCGCTCTGTGCGATCACCCTCCGTCGGCTGCGGCGCGCCCGCGCGCCGGGTGCGGCCGAACGGGAACCCTCATGTGACCCAGGTCACACAAGAGAGTGAAATAACCGGGGACGCAATCCCCGTTTGTACGGGAGTCCCGCAAAGCGGGGACCGACTCCCCGTTTGGGGGGCGAGTACGGAACCCAGGCCCAGGGAGGCCCCGCATGAAGCGCCCCACCACCTCGGCGGCGGCCCTGTCCGCCCCGGAGGCGGCCGTGGACCTGCTGGCCACGGAGGCCGGCCCGGTCCCGCGGCCGCGCGCGGACGCCGTGCGCAACCGCGAGCGGATCCTGGTGGCGGCGCGCGAGGTGCTGGTGGAGCAGGGCTCGGCGGCCCCCTTCGACGAGATCGCCCGTCGGGCGGGCGTCGGGAACGCGACCCTCTACCGGCACTTCCCCGACCGCGCGGCCCTCGTCCACCACGTCGTGCTCTTCGTCATGGACCGGGTCACGGTCCAGGCCGAGGACGCTCTCGCGCAGGAGGCCGACGCCTTCGCCGCGCTGTGCCGCTTCACGCACGCCGCGGCGGACGAGCGGATCGGCGCCCTGTGCCCCATGCTCGGCGGGGACTTCGACGGCGAGCACCCCGAACTCATCGCGGCCCGCGAGGCCTTGGCGGAAAACGTCGAGACCCTCGTGACCGCGGGTCAGAAGGCCGGGCTGGTCCGGACGGACGTCGGCGTCGGCGACCTGATGGTCGCCCTCTCCCAGCTCAGCCGGCCCCTGCCGGGCATCTCGTGCATGGCGGTCGACGGGTTCGTCCACCGTCACCTCCAGCTGTTCCTGGACGGGTTGCGCGCACCGGCCCGCTCCGAACTGCCGGGTGAGGCGGCCACGCTTGAGGACCTGAGGCAGAAAACCATGTGACGTCCCGGGTCGCGCCCGCTAGCGTCGTAAACCCGTCTTAAACAGCATCAAGCAGTCGTAAGCAGTATCAGAGACTTCGTTTCAGTCATTCCGCACAGAAGTGGGTACCCCCATGTCAAAAACAGCCGCGCCCGCGCCGCTGGCTGCCGATCCCAGTCGCTGGAAGGCACTCGTCTTCATAGCCCTGGCCCAGCTGATGGTCGTCCTCGACGCGACGATCGTGAACATCGCCCTCCCGTCCGCCCAGACCGACCTCGGCATCTCCGACGGCAACCGCCAGTGGGTCATCACCGCGTACGCGCTGGCCTTCGGCGGACTCCTGCTCTTCGGCGGCCGCATCGCCGACAAGTGGGGCCGTAAGAACGCCTTCATCGTCGGCCTCATCGGCTTCGCCCTGGCCTCCGCGCTCGGCGGCGCCGCCAACGGCGAGGCGATGATGCTGGGCGCCCGCGCCCTCCAGGGTGCCTTCGGCGCACTGCTGGCCCCGGCCGCGCTCTCCCTGCTGGCCGTCATGTTCACCGACGCCAAGGAGCGGGCCAAGGCCTTCGGCATCTACGGTGCGATCGCCGGTGGCGGTGGCGCCGTCGGCCTCATCCTCGGCGGCTTCCTCACCGAGTACCTGAACTGGCGCTGGACCTTCTTCGTCAACATCCCGTTCGCGATCATCGCGGCCGTGGGTGCGTGGATGATCATCCGTGAGCCCGCGGGCGGCCGCAACCGCGCCCCGCTCGACATCCCCGGCGTGATCCTCTCGACCACGGGTCTGGTCGCGCTGGTCTACGGCTTCACCCGCGCCGAGTCGGCCGGCTGGTCGGACGCGCTCACCGTGGGCATGTTCGTCGCCTCGGCCCTGCTGCTCGCGGCCTTCGTGTTCGTCGAGTCCCGCGTGAAGTCCCCGCTGCTCCCCCTGCGCGTCCTGCTGGAGCGCAACCGCGGCGGCGTCTACCTCTCGCTCGGCCTGGCCGTCATCGCGATGTTCGGCCTGTTCCTCTTCCTCACGTACTACCTCCAGGTCGTGAAGGGCTTCTCGCCGGTCAAGACCGGCTTCGCCTTCCTGCCGATGATCGCGGGCATGATCACGGGCTCCACCCAGATCGGCGCCCGTCTGATGACCCGGGTCCCGCCCCGGCTGCTGATGGGTCCGGGCTTCCTGCTCGCCGCCACCGGCATGCTGCTGCTGACCCAGCTGGAGGTCGGGTCCTCGTACCCGGCGCTGATCCTGCCGGCGCAGCTGCTGCTGGGCCTGGGCATGGGTACGGCGTTCATGCCGGCCATGTCGCTGGCCACGCACGGGGTGAACCCGGCCGACGCCGGTGTCGCCTCCGCCATGGTCAACACCTCGCAGCAGGTGGGCGGCGCCATCGGCACCGCGCTGCTGAACACGATCGCCGCCTCGGCGACGACCGCGTACCTGACCGACCACGCGGCCGAGGCCGCGGCGGGCGGCCCGGCGGCGAAGCTGATCCAGGCCCAGGCGATGGTGGAGGGCTACTCCTCCGCCATCTGGTGGGCGGTCGGCATCCTCGTCGCCAGCTCGACCATCGCCCTGACGCTGATCACCACGGGCCGGCCGGGCGCCGGCGGTCCGGTGGCCTCCGGTGACGGCGCGGGTGCCGACGCCGAGGTGAAGATCCCGGTGATCGCCCACTGACGCGGCTCGGGGCACCCCGGGGATGACTGACGACCCCCTGTCGTTCGCATGCGAACGACAGGGGGTCGGTCTTGTTCCGGGCTCAGCCCGCCCCGCCGGACCTGGTGATGTCCGCACCGATGGTGAACCCCTTGGCGGGTCCCGAGGGGATGGTGGCCCCGGTTCCGTACGAGGCCCTCATCTCGTCCTCGTGGACGGCGCGCTCGGGGTCTGGCGCGCTCAGCACGGTGACGGTGCCGCCCGCGTCGTAGTCGTCGATGAGCACGTAGACCGGAACGCCGGCGTGCGCGTACTCACGCCGCTTGCGGGTGCGGTCGCGCGCGATGTTCTCGTGACCGGGGGAGACCACCTCGATGATCACCTGGACGGCGGACGCCTTGACCCCGACCCCGTCCTCACTGCCGTGTTCCTCCAGGTCTTCGGGTGCGACCAGGATGGGGGTCCATGGCCTTCCATGACTCCCACACGGCCTCGTCCTGATCCGACGCGGAGGTCGCGACCTTCGGCATTACGGCCTCCAACGTCTCGTGTGCGAGAGCGGTGCGACTCTCCGAAGCCGACCAGGCGCCGACCATGCCGGGGGCGTATGCGCCATCCCTCACTCGGACGGGTGAGGTGAGGGGTGCGGGAGCGGCGGGTTTGGGGTGGTTGTCGCGTATCCGGCGATTCGGCGGGCCGGGTCGGGCAACCAGAAGGGGGCGGTGGCCGTCTTCAGGGATGGAGCGGGTGGCCACGACGGGCACCGCGGGGTGTGACGACGGTCACTCGGGCGCGGTGGCGGGGCAGGATACTGCAAGATCCCCAAAAAGAGGGACCGTCGTGGGAATTCTGTCCCGATTCCAGTCGTTGTTTCCTTCGGAAGCGGGCACTCGGGAGAGTGTCCAGGAACGCACCGCGAAGAGACACCCGCGTTCCAGCAGCCGCACCGCGACCTAACTCATTGCAAGGGAGCACGCATGGCAACCCGCGCCGTCGCCCGTAGTCAGTCCAGGGGCAGCGCCCGCGCTGTGGGCGGGGAGATCGCCGACCGCGACCTGGTGGGCATGTACCTCGACGAGATCGCGCGTACCCCGCTGCTCGACGCGGCCAAGGAAGTGGAGCTCTCCCAGATCATCGAGGCGGGCGTGTACGCCCGGCAGATCCTCGACGGGGAGATAGAGCGCAAGGGCGAGAGCCCGGCCCGCGAGGAGCTGGAAGCCATCGCCGCCGAGGGGGAGCGGGCCAAGGAGATCTTCATCCGCTCCAACCTGCGCCTCGTCGTGGCCGTCGCCCGCCGCTATCCGCGCAGTGGCCTGCCCCTGCTCGACCTGATCCAGGAGGGCAACGCCGGCCTGGTGCGCGCCGTCGAGAAGTTCGACTACGCCAAGGGCTTCAAGTTCTCCACGTACGCGACGTGGTGGATCCGCCAGGCCATCACCCGCTCCATCGCCGACCAGTCCCGCACCATCCGCCTCCCCGTCCACCTGGTCGAGGAGCTCGGCCGGATCCGCCGTGTGCAGCGCGAGTTCAACCGGGAGAACGGCCGGGACCCGGAGCACGCCGAGATCGCCGCCGAGCTGGACACGACGGAGAAGCGCGTCGGGGACGTCCTGGACTGGGCGCGCGACCCGGTCAGCCTGAACATGGCGGTGGACGACGAGGGCGAGACGCAGTTCGGCGACCTCCTGGAGGACACCTCCGCGATCTCCCCCGAGCAGTCCGTCCTGTCCCTCCTGCGCAGCGAGGAGCTGGAGGACCTGCTGGGCAAGCTGGACCAGCGCACGGCCTCCATCATCAAGATGCGGTACGGCATCGAGGACGGCCGCGAGCGGACCCTGACCGAGGTCGGCAAGCAGCACGGACTGACCCGCGAGCGGATCCGGCAGATCGAGAAGCACGCCCTGCTGGAGCTGAAGCGGATGGCCCGCGACACGGGCTTCGACGCGGTGGCCTGACCCCGGACCGACCGCCCCCCGAACGAGTCCCCGGTGCCTACCCCCCCAGGCGCCGGGGGCTCCCCTCTGCCCGCACTCGCCGCCCGTGCTCACCGCCCGTGCTCACCCCTGCGGGACCGGGGCCGGGGCCGTGCCCGGGGCCACGGCCGCCGTGAGCCGGGACGCCAGAGCGCGCGCCGCCGCGGCCAGGAAGTCGGGCGTGTGCACCGTGAAGGGGACCGCGGTCAGCGCCAGCCGGGCCGCCACCCACTCCGGGGAGTCCCCGCTGGAGAACCTCACCCGGCAGCCCCCGCCCACGGGCTCCGCGTGCTGGCGCAGCCACCCCGGCAGCACCTCGGCCGGGGCGCCGAACGACACGTCCACCGCGTACGTCTCCCCGCCCCGCAGCCCGCGCCGTACGAACTCCGCCGCGTCCACCGGCAGCTCCCGCGGCGCGAACCGGGCACCCGTCGCGAACGGCTCCGCCACCCGGTCCACCCGGAAGGTCCGCCAGTCACCCCGGTCCAGGTCGTACGCCACCAGGTACCACCGGCTCCCGGTGCTCACCAGCCGGTACGGCTCCACCAGCCGCTTCGAGTCCGCCCCGTCCCGCGCCCGGTAGGCGAACCGCAGCCGCTCGGGCCCCGCCACCGCCGCCGCGATCGTGGTGAGCGTGCGGGGGTCGATGCTCGGCCCGTCTCCCCGGGTCACCGCGATCGTCGCCGACTGCAGCGCGCCCACCCGGCGCCGAAGCCGTCCCGGCAGGACCTGTTCCAGCTTCGCGAGGGCCCGTACGGACGCCTCCTCCACCCCCTCGATGGCGTGCCCGGCGCCCGCCCGCAGCCCCACCGCGATCGCCACCGCCTCCTCGTCGTCCAGCAGCAGCGGAGGCATCGCGGCCCCCGCCACCAGCCGGTACCCGCCCTCCGCGCCCAGCGTGGCCTCCACCGGGTACCCCAGCTCCCGCAGCCGCTCGATGTCGCGGCGGATCGTGCGCGGGCTCACCCGCAGCCGCTCCGCCAGCTCGCTCCCGGGCCATTCGCGCGGGGTCTGGAGCAGGGAGAGCAGGGTCAGCAGCCGTGCCGGGGTGTCGGTCATGCGATCCACATTGCCATGGGAAATAGGACACCATCTGGCCTAGATCCCGTCTAAGTTTCCTTCCATGACCTCCGAGACCACCTCGCCCGCCGATCGCCGCCGCTGGCTGGCGCTAGCCATCGTGATGACCGCGTCCTTCATGGACCTGGTCGACGTCACGATCGTCAACATCGCGATACCCAGCATGCGCCAGGACTTCGGCGCCTCCACCAGCGCGATCCAGTGGATCACCGCCGGCTACGCGCTCGCCTTCGCCGCCGGCCTGATCACGGGCGGCCGTCTCGGGGACATCTACGGACGCCGGCGCCTCTTCCTCGTCGGCGTCGCCGGCTTCACCGCCGCCTCGCTCCTGTGCGGCATCGCGGCCGACCCCGGCATGCTCGTCGCCTCCCGCCTCCTCCAGGGCAGCATGGCGGCCATGATGGTGCCGCAGGTCCTCGCGATCATCCACGTCACCTTCCCGCCGCACGAGCGCGGCAAGGTCTTCGGCATGTTCGGCGCGATCGTCGGCCTCGGCGCGGTCTCGGGGCCGATGCTCGGCGCGCTGCTCACCGAGTGGAACCTCTTCGGCCTCGAATGGCGCACGATCTTCCTGATCAACCTGCCGGTCGGCATCGCGGCCGTGATCCTGGGCCGCAAGTTCATCTCTGAGTCCAAGGCCCCCAAGGCCCTGCGCCTCGACCTGGTCGGCATGGTCCTCGCGACCCTCGCCCTGGTCATGCTGATCTTCCCGCTCACCCAGGGCCGGGAGAACGACTGGCCGCTGTGGGGCTTCGTCTGCATGATCGCCTCGCCGCTGGTCTTCGCCGCCTTCATCGTGTACGAGAAGTACAAGATCAAGAAGGACGGCTCCCCGCTCGTCGAGCTCTCCCTCTTCCGGATCAAGAGCTTCGCCGGCGGCATCACGGTCCAGCTGGCCTTCGGCCTGGCGACCGGCATCTTCTTCCTCGTCTGGACGCTCTACATGCAGATGGGCCTCGGCTGGAGCCCGCTGCGCGCCGGCACCACCGGCATCCCCTTCTCCATCGCCGTCTCCGTCGCCGCCGGCCTCTCCGTCGAGAAGCTCGTCCCGCGGTTCGGCCGCAAGGTGCTCCAGGCCGGCGCACTGACCATGGCCGCGGGTCTGCTCCTCTACATCTGGGAGTCGCAGCACTACGGCATGGGGATCGCCTCCTGGCAGATGGCCGCTCCGCTGGTCGTCATGGGCGTCGGCATGGGCCTGATCGTCGCCCCGCTGAACGACACGATCCTGTCCCAGGTGCCGCGCGAGCACGCCGGCTCGGCCTCCGGCCTGATCAACACCACGGGCCAGATGGGCAACGCGCTCGGCCTCGCGCTGACCTCCGTCGTCTTCTTCGGGTCGATCGCGGACGACCGGGTCCTCGGCGCCCCGTACGCCGACGCCTTCCGCGGCGCCCTGTGGTGGGTCGTGGCGGTGCTCGTCGTGATCTTCGCGGTGATGTTCGTGCTGCCGCGCAAGCAGATCCCGATGGAAGAGCGCGAGGGCGGTACGCAGGCCTCCGCCTCCGAAGCCGTCCCCGTCGGCTAGCTCCTCCCGCACTCCTCCGGGCATGTCCGCTTCTGTTGGCGGACATGCCCGTTTGGTTTGTTATGGCCCTATATCAGCGTACAGTGGGGTGTAATCCGCAGAAACGGACGCGAATCCACATGTACGCACCGGAGCGCCAACAGGAGATCCTCCGGCTCGCCCGCGAGGCGGGCCGGATCGACGTCCTGTCCCTCGCCGACCGTTTCCAGGTCACCGCCGAGACCGTACGCCGCGACCTCAAGGCCCTGGACCGGGCGGGCCTGGTCCGCCGCGTGCACGGCGGGGCCATCCCGGCCGGCCGCCTCGACTTCGAACCCGACCTCACCGAACGCGAGGCCACCCGGGCCGACGAGAAGGACCGCATCGCGCTCGCCGCCCTCGCCGAGGTCCCCGGGGGCGGGAGCATCGTCCTCGACGCGGGCAGCACCGTCGCCCGCCTGGCCGCCGCCCTCCCCGTCGACTCCGCGCTCACCGTGGTCACCCACGCGCTGCCCGTCGCCGCCCGCCTCGCCGACCACGCCGGCATCGACCTCCACCTCGTCGGCGGCCGCGTCCGCCACCGCACCCGGGCCGCCGTCGACGCCTGGGCGCTGCGCGCCTACGCCGAGATCCGCGCCGACGTCGCCTTCCTCGCCGCCAACGGCTTCTCGGCGCACGGCCTCTTCACCCCCGACCTCGCGGAAGCCGCCGTCAAGCGGGCCGCGATGACAGCCGCCCGCCGGGTGGTGCTGCTCGCCGACTCCTCGAAGGCGGACCGCGAACACTTCGCGCGCTTCGGCTCCTTCGCGGACGTGGACCTCCTGATCACCGACCAGGGGCTCGCCCCTGCCCAGCAGGCGGCCATCGAGGCCGCCGGTACGGAAGTCGTGCTCGTATGATCCTCACCGTCACCCCGAACCCCTCCCTCGACCGGACGTACGAGGTCCCCTCGCTCGACCGGGGCGCCGTGGTGCGCGCCACCGGCGACCACGTGGACCCGGGAGGCAAGGGGGTCAACGTCTCGCGCGCGGTGGCCGCCGCGGGAGTCCTCACGACGGCGGTCCTCCCGCTCGGCGGCTCCGCGGGCGCCCTGATCGCCGAACTGCTGGGCGTGCAGGGCGTGGACGTCACGGCGGTGACGGTCGCAGGGCAGACCCGCTCCAACATCGCGCTCGTCGAACCGGACGGCACCCTCACCAAGATCAACGCACCGGGCCCCGTACTCACCGCGGAGGAATCCGCCCTCCTGCTGGAGACCGTCCGCACCGCCTCCGGCCACCCCGACTGGATCGCGGCCTGCGGCAGCCTCCCGGGCGGTCTGGCCCCCGGCTGGTACGCCGACCTGGTCGCGCGCGGCCGCCAGGCCGGCGCCCGGGTCGCCCTCGACACCTCGGGCCCGGCGCTGACCGCGGCCCTCCCGGCCCGCCCGGACCTGGTCAAGCCGAACGCCTCGGAGCTCGCCCAGGCGGTGGGCCGCCCCCTGGCCACCCTCGGCGAGGTCGCCCGGGCGGCTCAGGAACTCCGCTCGCGGGGCGCGGGCGCCGTGCTGGCCTCGCTCGGCGCGGACGGGCAGCTCCTGGTGAGCGCCGAGGGCACCTTCCACGGCACCGCGCCGGTGACCGCCGTGCGCAGCGACGTCGGGGCGGGCGACGCCTCTCTGGCCGGGTTCCTGATCGCCGGCGGGACCGGCCCCAAGGCCCTCGCCTCGGCCCTGGCCCACGGCGCGGCCGCGGTCCGGCTCCCGGGCACTGCCATGCCGACCCCGGCGGACCTGCGCCCGGAGGCGGTCCGCATCACGCAGGACCCGTCCCCGGAGCTCCGCCTGTCCGCCCCCGCACTGCCCTGAGGGGCGGTCATCTCACCTGTGCGCGCAGCTCCATCGCACCGCGGGCGGCCACCTCGCTCTCGTACACCTCGCACATGTGCCGCCCGTCCGGCGTCGCCGTGTGCTCGACCTCCCACAGGCTGAGCTCGCTCCCGTCCAGCAGTACGAACGAGTGCTCGTACAGGTTGAATCCCGTGCCCCGCCCGTCCGCCGTGAACGGGCGGGTCCCGAACGCCTGGGTGATCTGGTGCGCGTACGCCGACCGCAGCCGCAGCGCCGTCCCCTCACCGGGCCGGTCCGGGTTCTCCGCGCGCCGCAGCACCCGGCGGGCGTGGTCGGCGGACTCCTCCACCGCGTACTCCCGGTGCCGCCGCGCCGGCGCCGTCGCCGCGAACAGCGCGCTCAGCAAGGCCGCATCGGTGTCCGGCTCCTCCTCGGCGGCCGCGAGCGCCGGATCCAGGTCCGGGTCGAACGCCGCCTCCGCCGGGGGCTCGCCGAACAGCCGGGCCACGGCCAGGCAGGCCTCCGCCTTGCTCACGAACACCTCGTGCCGGATCGTCCGGTCGCCCGCCAGCCGGTACACCAGCTCCCACAGGGACGCCGAACCGCCGTCGGACAGCAGGTACGTGTGCCGGTGGGTCTCCCGCCAGAGGCCCGCCGCCGGACTGTGGTGGGTGGCGTACAGCGAGGAGCTGTGGGCGAGCGCCGTACCGAGGCGCTCGACCAACCGGTCCGGCAGGTCGAAGGAGTTGAGGGCGCGGCCCAGGAGTCGCGCGAGGTGCGCCTCGGTTGTCTCGTACGGATCGCTCAAGGTGGGTCTCCAGGCCGTCGCAGCTTGTGACTTAGCGGAAGCTCAACGTAGCCCCTGGCTCTGACATCACGTCCGGGGTTCGGTAAAACGTCCGGGAAGCATCAGGGGTTCCCGCCACCCCTTCAGGTCAACTTGGCCCGGGATGTGCATGGTTCGCCCGGGTCTGTGCCGGAGCGCGGGAACATGGGCCGTATGGCAACGAAAACAGTGGGCCTTCCCCGCCAACAGGGACTGCCCTCCAGTCGAGACGAGGGTGAACCGGAATCCGGCCGGCGGGCGCCCGCCTGGCTGCTGGTGCTCACCGGGGCCGCCGGGGTGCTGGCCTCCTGGGTGATCACCCTCGACAAGTTCCTCCTGCTGGAGGACCCGGACTTCAAACCCGCCTGCAGTCTGAACCCCGTGGTCTCCTGCGGAAGCGTCATGAAGAGCGACCAAGCGGCGGTCTTCGGGTTCCCCAACCCCCTGCTGGGGCTCGTCGCGTTCGGGGCCGTCGTGTGCGTCGGCGCGGGCCTGCTGGCCGGCGCCCGCTACCGCGGCTGGTTCTGGCTGGGACTGAACGCCGGGACGGTCTTCGGGGTCGGCTTCTGCACCTGGCTGATGGTCCAGTCCCTGTACGAGATCAACGCGCTCTGCCTGTGGTGCTGCCTGACCTGGACGGCCACCCTGCTGATGTTCTGGGCGGTCACCGCGCACAACGTCCGTACGGGCGCACTGCCCGCGCCCGGCCCGGTACGGACCTTCTTCACCGAGTTCGGCTGGGCCCCGCCCGTCCTGCACATCGGGGTGATCGGAATGCTGATCCTCACCCGGTGGTGGGAGTTCTGGACCGGCTGAGGGCCCCGCACGACCGAGGGCCCCGGCAGCTGGACGCTGCCGGGGCCCTCGTCACATCGCTCCACGGGCACATCGGGCCCGGACCGCGGAAAGCAGGGAGCGGAGATCAGCTGCCGACGGAGCCGTTGCCCGACAGGACCGGGATGTTGTCCAGGATGTGGGAGAGCGGCTCGTCGCCCTTGGCCTGGGTGGAGTTCTCGGTGCACTGCTGGTTCATCGGGTTGGACAGGACGTTGACGTCCTGGACACCGACGTTGATGAGGGCGAGGATCGACTGCGCGTTGACCTTGACCGGCAGGCCGATGCAGGGCTTGTTGAGGGTGCCCTGGACCAGGCCGAGCTGCGGGCTCATCGGGCCTTCGGTCTTCTGGTTGCCGTAGATCTGCTGAGCACCGTTCCCGTTGACGGTGTTGATCCCGTTGTCGTTGCCGATGGCCATGGCCGGGGCCGCAACAGCAGCGCCCGCGCCGACGGCGGCGGCGGTGACCGCGGCAGCAGTCATGATCTTCTTGAGCATCATTGGTCCTTTTGTCGCACGAGTGCCCGCTAGTGGAGCGCCCTGGTCAACTGCCCTTCCCGGGGGTTGGTTCCGCTGCTTCACTCAAACGGCCTGCCGCGGCCGAGGATTTCCCCGCCCAGGGTGAGGCTTCTGCGGACGCGTGCGCGAAGCCCGTACGAAGCGCCCAGAGGCGGCCGGGCGGTTCACGGTCCGGTTGCGCTCCGTGGAAGGTGTTCGCACGGTGGGTGAGGAAGCGGATCGCTCGGGTCCGCCTCTGTGCGACCACCGAAGGAACCGCCATGCACCGCACGAAGCCGTCCCGCGTCCGCGTCCTCGTCCCGTCGGCCCTCGCCGTCGTCATACTCTCCGGCGCGGCCGCCCCCGCGGGCGCCGCGGACGGTGACACGGCCGCCGCCGTCCGGAACAGGGTCGCGGCCGTCCAGCAGCAGGTCGACCGCCGCGCGGCGGCCGCCGGGCCGCTCGACGACCTCCTCGCGCAGATCACCGCGATCCTCGACGGGATCACCAAATCCCTGGAGGGGCTCCTGCCCGGGGTGAAGCTCCCGCCGATCTCGCTGCCGACCCTGCCGAACCTTCCGACGATCCCGGACATCCCGGCCCTGCCGGCCCTGCCGATCCCCTCCATCCCCTCCATCCCCTCCATCCCCGAGATCCCGGACATCCCTGAGGTCCCCGTCTCCCAGCCGGTGGCTCCGGTCGCCAAGCCGGCGGTGCCCGTCGCCAAGCCGGCGGTGCCCGCGGTGCCCGCGGTGCCGGCCGCCCCGGCGAAGCCGGCGAAGCCGGTCACTCCGGTCGCTCCGGTGAGTCCGGCCGAGCCGCTCAAGCCGGCCAAGCCGGTCCTGACGCCGGTGGAGGTCATGCCGGAGCTCCCCGCCCTCCCGTAGCGGGGAGGAATGATCGCATACGAACGGCCGAGAACCGCGCGTGGTTACGACTATTGAGCTGAACAGGTCTGATTGCGCGCGGGGCCGTGTCGTACGGGACGCTGGACCGTTTCGCTCGGTGTGAGCCCCGCGTCGGGGCAGAACATCGAACAGAAGGTGCACTTCCCATGAACTCTGCCAAGAAGGCCGCCCTGGTCCTGGCCACCGCCGGTCTCGCTGCGGCCGGTGCCGCCGGCTCCGCCATGGCCGACTCGTCGGCCGAAGGCGCGGCCGTGGGTTCGCCCGGTGTGGCTTCGGGCAACCTGATCCAGGTCCCGGTCCACGTCCCGGTCAACGTCTGCGGTAACTCCGTCAGCGTGATCGGCCTGCTGAACCCCGCGTTCGGCAACGTCTGCGTCAACGACTGACGTCAGTCGGCACACCTGACTGTGGGCGCCACCGGCCTCGCCGGTGGCGCCCACAGTTCTTTTTCTCCCGCTGATCCCGCGGATCCCGCCGGGGGCGGGGGACCGGACCGGCTCAGTGGGCCCCGCCGTTGAGCTTGACGCCGCCGAGGAGCGGCGAGGCCCCCGTGGCCCCGCTCGCGACCTTGAGCACCTCGCCCGGAGCATCGTTGCGGACCTTGTTGACGCGCTGCGCGGTGTCCACGACCTTGGTGACGGTCTCGCCCTGCTCGGCCACCCCGTTGCCCAGCGTCTGCGGGAGCGACTCGGTGACCGGGGCGAGCGAGTTGACCGCCTCGGTGGCCCCGCTCGTCAGGCTCATGGGGGGCATCTCGACCGGCGCCGCGGCCGCGAAGGCGGGAGCGGAGGCGCCGAGCGCGGCAACGGAGCCGGCGATGACCGCGGCGACCTTCGTGAGCTTCATTATCGAAATCCTCTTCTTTCGTGGACACAGGTGTCAGTGGCGACCGTCGCGCCGCTTTCGCCCTGGGTAACGATTACCTGCCGCTCCGGAAACGCGTACGGCAACGGCCGGAGAACCCGACGAGGGATTCTCCGGCCGATATTTCTTCCGATTACCGGTATTGCCGGTCAGGCGTTTCGGGACCTCCGGTACAGAATGGCGCCGCCCAGGATCAGCGCCGAGGCGAGGGCGGCCGCCGCGCCGGGCTGACCCGCGCCCGTCGCGGCGAGCTCCGGCGCGGACACGTGCGCGGGAGCGGGCGCCGGAGCGGGAGCCGGAGCCGGCACGGGGGCCGGCGCGGCCGGGGTCACCGGGACGGGAGCCGGCGCCAGGTGGATCGGGGTGTCACCGGCGGGGGCGGCCGGCGGCTGGTCGGCGGGACGGACGACCTGGGGCGCCGGCGCCGGGGCCGGGTGCTCCTCGAACCGGCTGCCGTGCGGCGGCGCCGGTACGGGGGCCTCCTCGGCGACCGGCGCGGGAGCCGGAAGCGGTCGGGGCGCCTCCGCGACCGGGGCGGGGAGCGGTACGGGCGCCTCGTGGACCGGGGCCGGCAGCGGAACCGGAGCCGGGACCGGGGCGGGCGCCTCGTGGACCGGGGGCTTCGGCGCCGGGTGGGGGACCGGCTTCGGTGCCGGGTGCGGCTTCGGCGCGGGCATCGGAGCCGGGTGCTCCGCCTCCGGCTTCGGCTTCGGCTGCGGCCTCGGGTGGGGCCTCGGCTGCGGCCGCTCGGGAGCCGGTGGAGCGTGGTGGGCGACCGGCGCCGGGGCGGGGAGGGCGTGCGGATGGTCGTCGCACTCCTCCTCGTCCGAGCCTCCGTAGCCGCCCTCGTCGTGCGGCTCCTCGTGCCGGGGGGCCGCGTGCCGCGGTGCGTGGTGGCGGGCCTCCTCGTGGCGCGGCTCCTCGTGGCGCTGCTCGGGCAGCGCGTGCCGGCCGCCCTGGTGCTCTTCGAGGTAGCGCTCGAAGGCCTCGGCGTGTTCCGGGCTGAGGTAGCGCTCGTAGTCGCGGTCGGCTTGGTGGGCGTTCGAGCCGGTCGTGGTGGCGCACGTGTTCCCCATCGCGGGGTTGAGCGCCGCTCCGCCGTCCACGCTGTTGCCGCACACGTTCGGCGAGAGGGTGATCGGTACCGAGACGCTGTTGCCGGACAGCACGCCCGGCGAATGCGAGGCCTCGGCCATCGCCCCCGGGTGCGCGTAGGCCGCGCCGGTCGCGATCGACAGCAGGCTTGAGGCGGCCGCCGCCGTGAGCACCCCCTTGCCCAGTACCTGTCGGCTCAGTACCTGTCGCATGGGTCCTTCCCTGTCTACCGGCACTCCCGCCGGTGCTGAATCGAAGGTGGCCTCGGAGTGCACCGCCGTGCACTCCGAGGCCACCCCGAGGAGGTTTGCCCTTGCGGGCAGGTGCTTCGTCAGGCGTTGACGCAGGTGTTGCCGAACGCGGGGTTCAGCAGGGCGATCACGTTGACGGTGTTGCCGCAGACGTTGACCGGGACGTGGACCGGAACCTGGACGAGGTTCCCGGAGAGCACGCCGGGGGAGCCGATGGCCTTGCCGTCGGCAGCCGAGTCGGCCATGGCGGGCGAGGCGGCACCGGCGGCCATGAGGACGCCGGCGGCCAGCACCACTGCCTTCTTGTACGTCATTTGTTTTCGATCCTTCCCGCAGGGGCGTGTCCACTGCAGAAATAACAACGAGTGGGTCCGGGAAAAGAAACCGGAGATTTTCGCGAGTGGCTTCGTAAATTCACCCACGCGTACGCCGTCCGGAATTCGCGACGGATATTCGCGCTATTTACGGCGCGGCCGAGAGGAGCGTGTGCACGGTGTGGACAAGCGGCGAGGCCGCCGCGACCCGGAGGGTGCGGCGGCCTCGCTTGCGCGGCGGCGGTCAGCTGCCGGCGGAGACGTTGCCCGACAGGACCGGGATGTTGTCCAGGATGTGGGAGAGCGGCTCGTCGCCCTTGGCCTGGGTGGAGTTCTCGGTGCACTGCTGGTTCATCGGGTTGGACAGGACCGGGATGTCCTGGACGCCGACGTTGAGGACCGCGAGGATCGACTGGGCGTTGACCTTGGCCGGCAGCGCGATGCAGGGCTTGTTGAACGAGCCCTGGATGAGCGCCATCTGGGGGCTCATGTTGCCGTAGGTGGCCTGGTTGCCGTAGATCTGCGAGGCGCCGTTGCCGTTGACGGTGTTGATGCCGTTGTCGTTGCCGATGGCCATCGCCTGAGGGGCCATGGCGGCACCGATGCCCACGACCGAGGCTGCGGCAGCCGCAGTGGCCATCATCTTCTTGATCATTGTCGTCCCTTTTTTGCTGGATTGCCCGGTGGTGGAGCACCCGGATCAACGCCCCGGCCCTGGTTCGGGTTGCGTGGCTTCACCCGGATGCCTTGGTTTCGAGCGGCCTGATTGACGGTTCGGCTGACAGTCGGACCGTCGGTCAGGCGTTGACGCAGGTGTTGCCGAACGCGGGGTTCAGCACGCCCACCAGGTTCGCCGTGAGGCCGCAGACGTTCACGGGCACGTTGACCGGGACCTGGGCCAGGTTGCCGCTCAGCACACCGGGGGACTCCGCCGCGAAGCCCGCGGCTCCCGAGTCCGCGGAGGCGAGGCCCGCGCCGCCCATCAGCACCGCAGTGCCGGCGACCGCCAGGGTGGTGCCGCGCATCAGCCTCTTCTTCATCTCCGTTTTTCCTTTCGGTTCGAACAATGGTGCACCGCATAACGACCCGCCGCCTGTGAGGGTGCGTGTTATCGCCCAAAAGGCCGTACGAGCGAGTCCGGCGTGATTTCCCGCCTGCTTTCTGACAAAGTTCACTTCTGTTTTGTCCCCTTGATCGAAAATGGAGACAGGGTCATGGGTTCGTCCCGCGGAATCCTCGGCACGCTCGGCCTGCTGTCCTGCCTCGTACTTTCGGCGAACGTCCCCGCCGCGGCCGCGGCCGCCGCCCCACCGGGCCCGGCCGCCCCCGCCGTGCGGGAAATGACCAAGGTCCCCTTCGCGCAGCGTTACCAGGCCGTCCAGCGCGGCGGACTGGTCCGCGCCTCCAACTCCTCCATCGCCTGCCGCCGTGAGGAGGCGCCGGACGCCGAGCCGTGCACCGAGGTCGACCGGGGCGCGGCGGGGGTCAACAGCGATTTCGACATGTTCTACAGCGAGGTCGACAAGGACCCGGACACCTACAACTCCACCCGGGCCGAGCTCAAGGTCCCGCAGGGCGCGAAGGTCTCGTACGCCCGCCTGTACTGGGGCGGGAACCTGCGGGTGGGCGAGCAGAAGCCGCCGCAGGACAACGGCCGGGTGCTGGTCGCCGAGCCGGGCGGGGCCTACAAGGAGGTCCTGGCCGACACGGTGATCGGCCACCGGTCGGACGCGGGCAGCGATGCCTACCAGGCCTCGGCGGACGTGACCCCGATGGTCCGCAGGGGCGGCGCCGGCATGTGGACGGTGGCCCAGCTGAACATCGCGATGGGCCACTCCGACGTGGGTGCCTGGGGCGGCTGGACGCTGGTCGTGGCGTACGAGCACCCGCAGGAGCCGGTGCGCCGGATCTCGGTGTGGGACGGCTTCGAGTCGATCGCCGCGGGCGCCGGCCCGGGTGCCGCCGACACGGTCGAGATCGCCGGCCTGGACGCGGCCGCCGGTTCCGCCGGGAAGGCCGGGGTGGTCGCGTACGACGGGGACCGGGGGACGCTGGGGGACTCGCTCACGGTGACCTCCGACAGTGGCCGCCGGGTCGCCATCAGCGATGCTGAAAATCCTTTTAATGATGTTATGAATTCCACGATCACCGAATTCGGAGATCCCTCGTTCGTGCGACAGCCCGAACATATGAATAATCTCGGATATGACGCGGACGTGTTCGATCTGAGTCCCGCCCTGTCCGGTGGCGCCCGCAGCCTGAGCTTCAGGTTCACGGGCGAAAGCCAGGGTCAATTCCTCGGCGTGCTCTTCGTTCAGACAGACGCGCGCCGCTGAACGTAGGAGACCACTCCGCGTGCCGACACAGCCTCCCCCTGCGCAGTCTTCCCGCGCGCAGGCTCCGATTCCCCGCCCCCCGTCCGTCCTGCACCTCGTCCAGCCCGTCGACGGCGGCGTCGCCCGCGTCGTCCTCGACCTCGTCCGCGCCCAGACGGCCGCCGGCCTGCGGACCGCGGTCGCCTGCCCGCGCGGCGGACAGCTCGCCGACGCCGCTCGCGCGGCCGGGGCCGAGGTGCTCGCCTGGCGCGCCGGACGGTCCCCCGGACCCGACCTGCCCGCCGAAGTGCTCGGCGCCCGGCGGGTCATCCGCCTGGTCCGGCCCGACGTCCTGCACGCCCACAGTGCCAAGGCGGGCCTCGCCGGGCGGCTCGCCGTGCGCGGGGCGGTGCCCACCGTCTTCCAGCCGCACGCCTGGTCGTTCGACGCCGTCGGCGGGGCCACCGCCGCGCTCGCCCTGCGATGGGAGCGGTTCGGGGCCCGTTGGGCCGACCGGGTGCTCTGCGTCAGCGAGGCCGAGCGCAGGGCCGGGGAGGCCGAGGGGATCGCCGCGCACTGGGCGGTGATCCGCAACGGCGTGGACCTCGACCACTTCCGCCCCGGCGGCCCCGACCGCGAGGCCGACCGGGCCCGCGCGCGTACCGAACTCCCTTTGCCCGCAGCCTTCCTGGGCGACGGGCCGCTCGCCGTCTGCGTGGGCCGGCTCTGCCAGCAGAAGGGCCAGGACATCCTGCTCCGGGCCTGGCGGGAGGTGCTCGGCAACGTCCCGGAGGCCCGTCTCGTGCTCGTCGGCGACGGCCCCGACACCGAGAAGCTGCGCCGCAGCGCCCCGCCCGGGGTGCTCTTCGCCGGCGCCGCTCCCGACATCCGACCGTGGCTTCGGGCCGCCGATCTCGTTGTACTGCCGTCGCGGTGGGAAGGCATGGCGCTCGCCCCGCTCGAAGCCATGGCCTGCGGCCGACCGGTCCTGGTCTCCGACGTCAGCGGTGCCCGGGAGAGCCTGCCGCCCGGCCAGGGACGGCTCTGCCTGGTACCGCCGGAGGACCCGACGGCCCTGGCCAAGGCCCTGGGGCGGCTGCTCGCCGAACCGCGGCTGCTCGCCGCACTCGGGGAGCAGGCCGGGCAGCACGCCCGGACCGACTTCGACGTGCGGCGGACCACGGACGCGGTCACCGGCCTGTACCACGAACTGCTGGGCAGGCCCCGGCCCTTGAACCAGGAGCGCATCAGCCGATGACGATGGACAGCGCACCCGCCCGGCACACCGGGCAGGGCGGCACGGGGTCCGGCGGCGCCGCCGCCGGCACCGCAGCCGTCCGACGGTCCGTGACCGCCATCCACCCCCCACGCCGGCCCCGGGCCGACCAGGCCCGGCCCCTGGCGCGGCCGCAGCGGGTCCGGCGCCGCGACGGCGTCCTCCCGCTGCTGACCGCCGATGCGCTGGCCGCCGCAGTCACCACGACGCTCACCACGACGGTCCTGTCGGCGTCCGCGCCGGCGATGCCCGCCGAGGCGGCCGCCCCGATGGCCGTACTGCTCGCCGCCCTGCACGCGCAGGCCGGGCTGTACCGGCCGCGGCTCGCGCCCTCCGCGCTGCTGGACCTGCCCGCGCTGGCCGGGCGGGCCGCCATCCTGTGGTGCGCCTTCGCCGCGGTCGTGGCCGCCACGGCACCGGGCGGGGCCATGGGCTGGCCGGCCCTGCTGGGCGCCGTCTGTCTGCAGACCGTACTGACCTGCGCCGGGCGCGGGTCGGTCAACCAGCTCCGCCGCCGCGCGGCCCGCCTGCGGCCCGCCTCCGCCCTCGTCGTCGGCCCCGGCGCCGGGGCGAGTGCGGTCGCCGCCGCCCTGCACGGGCGGCCCGAGTACGGGCTGCGGCCCGTCGGGCTCGCCGCCACCGGAGCCTCGGAAGAGGACGGCGGCGCCGTGCCGGTGCTCGCCACGCACGAGGACATCCGGCGCGCGGTCATCCAGAACTCGGTCCGGCACGCGGTGTTCACCCGCCCGCCGGAGGCCGACGAGCGCACCGCCTCCCTGGTCCGGCTCTTCCACGACCACGGCTGCCGGCTCTGGCTCGCCGACCCGGCCGGCACCGCAAAGGTGACCGGCATGCGGGTGGCCCAGCCCGCCGACCAGCTGTGGGGGTACGCCGTACAGCCTCTGCTGCCGCGCCCGTCCCGGCCGGTGGAGCGGTGGGTGAAGCGGGCCATCGACGGGCTGCTGGCCGCGCTCGCGCTGATCGCCGCCGCCCCCGTGATGGGCGCGTGCGCGCTGGCCGTACGGATCTCCGACGGGCCCGGGGTGATCTTCCGGCAGGAGCGGGTCGGCCTGTACGGGCGTCCCTTCACGCTGCTGAAGTTCCGCACCCTGCGCGCCGACGAGCACGAGTCGGCCACCCGGTGGACGGTCGCGGGCGACAACCGGATGAGCCCGATCGGCTCCTTCCTGCGCAAGTCCTCGCTGGACGAGCTGCCGCAGCTGTGGAACGTCGTACGGGGTGACATGAGCCTGGTCGGGCCGCGGCCGGAACGCCCGTTCTTCGTGGCGAAGTTCAGCACCGTGCACCCCGGCTACGAGGCCCGGCACCGGATGCCCGTCGGCATCACCGGGCTCGCCCAGATCAACGGCCTGCGCGGGGACACCTCCATCGAGGACCGGGCCCGCTTCGACAACCACTACATCGACACCTGGTCGCTCTGGCAGGACCTGTGGATCCTCGGCCGCACCGCGGCCTCCTTCTTCCGCTTCCGGCTGGGGGGCAGCTGATGAGCCTCGCCGTCTCCCCGCCCGGCGCCGCGGCCGCCGCCCGGCCCGACCCGGCCGCCGGGCTGCTGCGCCGGCACTGGCCGCTGCTGCCGCTGGCCGCGACCGTCCTGCTGCTCCTCGCCCCGATCGCGGCGGGCGACGCGAGCACCTCCGGCAAGGTCGGCCCGGCCGACGCCGCCTCGCTGCTGCTGGCGGTGGTCTGCGCCGTGCAGGCGCTGCGCGGCCGGGTGCGGGCGCTGAGCCCGCTGGGGGTGCTGGTGCTCGGCGTGCCCGCCGTGGGGCTGGCGGTGGCGACCGCGACCGCCGGTGACCCGTACGCGGCGCTGCCCGGGTTCGTGCGCTACCTCCAGGTGTTCGTGCTGGTCCCGGCGGCGATCGTGCTGCTGGTGCGCGACGCCGGGGAGTTCCGGCTGGCCGCCGGCTGCTTCGTGGTGCTGGCGCTGGTGCAGGGCGCGGTGGGGGTCGTGCAGTTCGCGACCCACACCGGGGCCTCGTACCAGGGCGAGGACATCCGGGCCGTCGGCACCTTCGGGCCCGGCGACGTCATGGGCATGGCCACGGTGGTGGCGTACGGGCTGGTCGTGGCGACCGCGGCGGCCCTGGCCCCGGGACTGCCGGGCCGGGTGCGGCGGATCGCGGGCGGCGCGGCCCTGGTGCTGGTGGTGCCGCTGGTGCTGTCCTTCAGCCGGGGCGCGTGGATCGCCACGGTCGGCGCGGCGGTGCTGGTGATGCTGCTCGCCGGGATCCGGCGGGCGCTGAAGGTGCTGCTCGCACTGGCCGCGGCCGGGGTGGTCCTGGTGGGCGGGCTCGGGGTCGGCTCCGAGATGGTCGCGGAGCGGCTGACCTCGATCACGCAGGTCTCCAGCGCCCCCGACCAGTCGGTGACCGACCGGTACACGATGTGGGCCGCCGCCGAGTCGATGTGGCGCGAGCGGCCGGCGGTCGGGGTGGGCCTCAAGGGCTTCCCGGCCAACCGGGACGGGCACTCCTCGCTGGGGCTGTCCTCCGGCAGCGACACCGCGGGGGCGGGGCAGGCGTACATCCGCCAGCCGCTGCTCTCCCCGCACAACATGTACCTGCTGGTGCTGAGCGAGCAGGGGCTGATCGGGCTGACCGCGCTGGCGGGAGGCTGGGCTGCGCTGCTCGTCGCCGGCCTGCGGCGCTGCGCGGGCGGCGGCGCCGGGATCCGGGACTGCGGGCTGATCGCGATCGGGCTGTTCGTGTGGCAGCTGATCGACTTCCTGTACGCGGACATCGGCGGCCCCTCCACCGTCCTGACCGGAGTGATCATCGGTCTGGCGGCCTGGTGGGCCCTGCCCTCGCCCTCCGGACGGGACACGGCCGCCGCGACGGGAGGGCGCACCCGCCTCGTGGCCGCACCGCGCGCCGCTTCGGGTGCGGACGGCCGGTGACCGATACGACGCCCTGGCGGCCCGCCTCCGGCCCCCCGGCCGGGGCGGGCCCCGCCCGCGTCCCGGGCACCCCGGCCCCGGCGTCCCCCGGCGCACCGCAGGGCTCCGCCGGGGTCCGGCCCCCGTCCCCGGGCGGAGCCGCGGCAGAGCGCGGGGTCCGGGTGGCGGCCCGGGCCGCCACCCGCCGGGAACCGCCCGAGGCCGAGGGGCCCGTACGCGACGAGCCGCCCGCCGGTACTCCGGGCGGGAACGCGGCGCCGGCTCCGCTCGGGCGGTTCCTGGCCAAGGCCGCCGCCGTCACCGCCGGACTGACCGCCGCCGGGGCGGTGTTCGGGCTGTTCCGGGACCAGACCATCGCGCACCTCTTCGGGGCCGGGCACGACAGCGACGCCTTCCTGATCGCCTGGACCGTGCCCGAGATGGCCTCGACGCTGCTCATCGAGGACGCCATGGCCCTGCTGATGGTGCCCGCGTTCAGCCAGGCCCTCGCCCGGCGGGCGGCCGCCCGCGCCGGGCTGACCCGTCAGGCGGCCCGCGCGCAGGACCCCGTAAGGCTGCTCGTGGGGGCGACCCTGCCGCGGCTGACGGTGTTCCTGGCCGCCGTCGCCTCCCTGCTCGTCGTCGCCGCGCCGCTGGTCGTCGCCGTGCTCGCGCCCGGACTGCCCGATCCGGCACTGGCCGTGGAGTGCACCCGCATGACCGCGCTGACCGTGCTGTCCTTCGGGATCGCCGGGTACTTCAGCGCCGCGCTGCGGGCCCACCGCTCGTTCGTGCCGCCGGCCGCGATCTACGTCTCGTACAACGTCGGGATCATCGGGACGATGATCGCCCTGCACGCGGTGTGGGGGGTGCGGGCCGCCGCCGCCGGGGTCGCCGCGGGCGGACTGCTGATGGTGCTCGTCCAACTGCCCGCGTTCATCCGGAACGTGGGCTTCGGGCCGCCCCGCGCCAAGGGCGCACCGCGCAGCCAGCGAGACCGGGACCGGCCCACCCTCATCGCGTTCGGCCTGATCGCCCCGGTGATCTTCTTCGCGGTGTTCCGGCAGTCGCAGGTCCTGGTCGAGCGGTTCCTGGCGGCCTCGCTGCCGTCCGGGGCCATCTCGCACCTGAACTACGCGCAGAAGGTCGCGCAGATGCCGATGGTGCTGTCGCTGATGATCTGCACCGTCACCTTCCCCGTCGTCGCCCAGGCCATGGCCGGCGGAGAGCGCGAGAAGGCCCGGCGGCGCGTCGAACAGGACCTGGCGCTGGCCTCCCTCGCCGTCCTCGTGGGCAGCGCCCTCGTCATCGGCTACGCGCCCCAGATCATCCAGGTCCTCTTCGAACGCGGCGCGTTCACCCACCGCGACACCCTGGCCACCGCCTCCGTCATGCGGGTCTACGCCCTCGGACTGCTCGGCCACTGCCTCGTCGGCGCGCTGTCCCGGCCCTTCTTCTCGACCGCCCGGCCCACCTGGTTCCCGGCGCTCGCGATGGGTGCCGGACTCCTCGTCAACATCGTGGCCGGAGCCTTCGCCGTCCGCTGGTGGGGCACCTACGGCATCGCCGCCGCCAACGCGGCCGGCATCTCCACCACCGCCGCACTGCTGCTCACCGGGCTCGGCTCGCGGATCGTCGCCATCCAGGTCCGCCGGGTCGCGCTCAGCATCGGCCGGCTCTCCGTCGCCGGCGTCGGCGCCTGCGCCACCGGCTGGATCGCCGGGCCGATGATCCCCGACCCGCTGCTCAGCGCCGCGCTCGGCTGCCTGCTCGTGCCCGCCATGTTCGGCGCCTGCGGCGTGGCCATACGGGTGCTCGAAATCACCGCCCTGCCCGCCCAGATCGCCCAGATGACCCAGAGGTTCCGCAATGCCCGCTGACACCCGCACGGCGCCGGCCGCCCACTTGGTCCCCGCCCGCCGGACCGCCTCGCCGTGGGTCCTGATGTACCACTCGGTCGCCGAGTTCACCGACCCCGCCGAGGACCCGTACGGCATCACCGTCACCCCGGCCACGCTGGAGGCGCAGCTCTTGTGGCTGCGCTCGCGGGGCCTGCGCGGAGTGTCCGTCGGCGAACTGCTGCGGGCCTGCGCGGCCGGGCGCGGCGCCGACCTCGTCGGGCTGACCTTCGACGACGGCTACACCGACTACCTGACCCGGGCGCTGCCGCTGCTGCGCCGCCACGACTGCACTTCCACGCTGTTCGTGCTGCCCGGGCGGCTGGGGGTGGACAACGTGTGGGACCCGCTGGGCCCGCGCAAGTCCCTGCTGACCGCCGAGGGCATCCGCGAAGTCGCCGCCGCGGGGCAGGAGATCGGCTCGCACGGACTGCTCCACCAGGACCTGACCGCCGCCCCCGACGACATCCTCCAGCAGGAGCTGCGGGGCAGCAGGGAGCTGATCCGGGAGCTGACCGGGACCCTGCCGGAGGGGTTCTGCTACCCGTACGGCCACCTCGACGCGCGGGTCGTCGCGGCGACCCGGGCCGCCGGGTACGGGTACGCCTGCGCCATCGACCCCGGCCGGCTGGCCGGCCCGCACGCCCTGCCGCGCACGCACGTCAGCCAGGCGGACGGGCCCGCGCGGCTGCGGATCAAGCAGCTGCGCCACCGGGTGCGGGAACTGCGCCGGGCGGTGCGCCGGTGAAGACGCTGCGGGCGCTGCACATCATCACCGGGCTCGGCGTCGGCGGCGCCGAGCAGCAGCTGCGGCTGCTGCTGCGCCACATGCCGATGCGCTGCGACGTGCTGACGCTGACCAACCCGGGGCCGGTGGCCGAGGGGCTGCGCGCCGACGGGGTCCGGGTGGTGCACCTGGGCATGAAGGGCAACCGGGACCTGGGGGCGCTGCCGAGGCTGGTGCGGTTCATCCGGCGCGAGCAGTACGACCTCGTGCACACGCACCTGTACCGGGCCTGCGTGTACGGGCGGCTCGCGGCCCGGCTCGCGGGGGTCGGGGCGACCGTGGCCACCGAGCACTCGCTCGGCGAGGGCGAGATCGAGGGCCGGAAGCTGACGGGCGGGGTGCGGGCGCTGTACCTGGCCAGTGAGCGGCTCGGCGCGGCGACCGTCGCGGTGTCGGACACCGTGGCGGCGCGGCTGGAGGGCTGGGGGGTGCCGGCCGCGCGGGTGCACGTCGTGCCCAACGGGATCGAGGCGGCCCGCTTCCGCTTCGACGAGGGGGTGCGCCGGGCCACGCGGGCCCGTACCGGGCTGCCGGAGCGGGCGTTCGTGGTCGGCGGGGTCGGCCGGCTGGTGCCGGGCAAGCGGTTCGACTCGCTCGTACGGGCGGTGGCGGCGCTGCCGGGGGCGCACCTGCTGCTGGCCGGGGACGGGCCGGAGCGGGCGGCGCTGCGGCGGCTGGCCGCGGAACTGGGCGCGCAGGGCCGGATCCACCTGCTGGGGGAGCGGGATCCGCTGGGCGACAGCGCCGACGGGCGCACGCCCGGGATCCCGGCGCTGCTGGCCGCGATGGACGTGTTCGTGTCGCCCTCGCGGGAGGAGGCGTTCGGGCTGGCGGTGGTGGAGGCGCTGGCGGCGGGGCTGCCGGTGCTGCACGTCACCTGTCCCGCGATCGACGACCTGCCGGCCGCGGAGGCGCCGGGGGCCCGGCGGATCGGGACCGGGACGCAGGAGCTGGTCGCCGCCCTGCGCGGGCACATGGAGGCGGGGGCACGGCGCCTGCCCCAGCCCCCGGTGGCCCGCCGCTACGACATCGCCCGCAGCGCGGAGCGCCTTCTCGCGGTCTACGCCCTGGCCCTGCCGGGATCCCGCCCCGCCCCGGTGCCGCCGCCGGGCGCCTTGATCGACGACGCACCACCGACGGGGTTCCCCGCGCGGGGGCCCGAAACCACTCCCATCCCTCCAGGAAGGCACGTACATGGCTGACACCGCCGATCCGAAGAAGACCGACCAGATGAAAGCCGACCAGAGGAAGGCCGACCAGAAGCGGGCCGACCAGAAGCGGACCGACCGGCGCCGTCGCAAGGTGCGGCTCCTGCCGCCGCCCGCGTGGTGGCCGCTGCCGGTGGCCGCCGTGCTGGGACTGGCCGCGGGCGGGGCGTACGGGGTGCTGAAGGCCCCCGAGTACGCCGCCACCAGCTATGTCGTCGCCGTACCGGACGACACCACCGAGCCGGCCACCGCCCTCGGCTTCGCCCAGGCGTACGCCCGCATCGCCACCAGCAGCTCCACGCTCGCGTACGCCCAGCCGCGGGCGGGCGTCAGCGCCCGCGAGCTCCGTACGCAGGTCCGCGCCGAGACCTCCCCCGAGTCCCCGATGATCGCCATCACCGGTACCTCGAAGAGCGCGAGCGAGGCCGCCGACATCGCCAACGCCGTCGCCGACGCGCTCTCGCTGAGCAGCAATCAGGCCGCCAAGAACACCGGCGTCCAGCTGCTCCTGTTCAACCAGGCCGTCGCGCCGAGCGAGCCCGCCTCGCCGTCCGCCGCCATCAGCGGGGCCGTCGGGCTGTGCGCCGGCGGGCTGCTGGGCGGTCTGTGGCTGCTGGCCCGGCCCGCCGGCCGCACCCGCCGGCCCGAGGAGCGGCCCGTCGCCGCGCCCGCCGTCGAGGAGTACGCCTCCCTGCCCGCCCAGGGCGACCACACCGAGACCAAGGAGAAGGAGTCCGTGCGATGACGACGGGCTCCGCCGGGGCCCTGTCGGTGACGCTGTGCCGCGACCCCCGGCAGTTCGCCTCGATGGAAGAGCCGTGGAACCGGCTCATGCGGGCCTGTCCCACCGCCACCCCCTTCCAGAGCCACGCCTGGCTGCACTCCTGGTGGCTCTCGTACGGCAGGGACGGGCGCCTGCGGATCGTGCTCGTACGGCGCGGCGAGGAACTCGTCGGCGCCTGCGCGCTGATGCTCGTCCACCGGCCGCTCCCGCTCCTGGTGCCGCTCGGCGGGGGCATCACCGACTACTTCGACGTGCTCGTGGACGCGCGGTACGCCGACCAGGTCGTCCCGGCGCTGGCCCGCGGCCTGCACCGGGCCGCCCGCGGCGCGGTCGTCGACCTGCGCGAGGTACGGCCGGGGGCCGCCGCCGAGGCGCTCTTCGAGCAGTGGCAGGGGACCCGGAGCAAGCTCACCGACTCCACCTGCATGGAGCTGCCCGCGCTGCCGTTCGACGAGCTGGTCAAACGGATGCCGGCCTCCGGGGCCCAGCGGGTCCGGGCCAAGCTGCGCAAGACCGACGCGGCCGGGATCGAGGAGCGCGAGGTCACCGAGCAGGAAGTGCCGCGCGCCGTACGGACGCTGCTGCGGCTCCACGAGAAGCAGTGGCGCGGGCGCGGGGTGACCCCGGAACACCTGCGGCCCCGCTTCGCCGAGCACCTGACCCGGGCCACCCGGCGGATGGTGCGCGTGGGCGAGGGCCGGCTGACCGAGTTCCGGCTGGACGGGAAGGTGGTCGCCGCCAACGTCACGCTGCTGTCGGGGGCGCTCAGCGGCGGCTACCTGTACGGGGCCGACCCGGACCTGCGGAACCGCAAGGTGGACGTGGCCACGCTGCTGCTGCGCTACGAGGCGGGCCGGGCCCTGGCGGAGGGCCGCCCGGTGGTGAGCTTCCTGCGCGGCAGCGAGCCGTACAAGAACCACTGGCGGCCCGAGACCGTCGTCAACCAGCGGTTCCTGCTGGCCAGGACGGCGCTCGCGCCCCTGCTCCGCCTGCACGAATCGCAGGTGACGGGGCGCGAGCGGGCGGTGGACGCGCTGCGCGAGGCGCTGCCGGCCGCCAGGGACTGGCGGGCGCGGCTCAACGAACTGCGGGTCCGATGACGGCTCTACCAGGGCCAGAAGCCGGAGTCCTTGCCCCAGTCGACCTTGACGCAGACCGACTGCTTGCCGACCAGCTTGGAGAGCCACTCGCCGAAGTTGACCGGCACGCACCACTGCGTGCTGTTGGCGGGCGGCTCGGGCTTCGGTGTGACCGGGACCGGGTCCGGGGCCGGAGGCAGCACCGGCGAGGGCTCGGGGACCGGCACCGGGACGGGCACCGGGACGGGCTCCGGGCTCGGGCCGGTACCCGGGTCCACCGGGGTCTGCGGCGACGGGACCGCCGCGGAGGGCACGGGCTCGGGAACCGGCTCGGGCGAGGGGCTCTCGGGTGCCGGGACCTGCGGGCTCGGCTCGACCGGCTCCGGGGACACCGGAACGGGCTCGGGGGCGGGGACCGGGACCTCGGGCGAGGGCACGGCCGGCGAGGGCACGGGCACGGGTTCGGGCGCGGGTTCGGGGCTCGGGCCGGTGCCCGGGGTCTCGGGGGACGGGTCCGGAGCCGGGAGCTGCGGGCTCGGGACCACCGGCGAGGGCACGGGGAGCCCGGGGGTCGGGATCTGCGGCGTCGGGATCTGCGGCGTCGGGATCGACGGCGTCGGCAGGACCGGGGTCGGGACCACCGGCGTCGGGATGACCGGCGTCGGCACCACCGGGGTCGGGATCACCGGGCCCGGCCGCTCGGGTGCGAGCGCGGCCCGGAAGGCCTTCGCGGAGCGGGGGTTCTGCTTGCACTGCCACACGCCGTGCGGGCAGTAGTCGGTGATGGTGTGGTAGAGCGGCTTGTGCTGCTCGATCCACTTCAGCATGCGCTGCACGTACGCCGGGTTGTCCCCGTGCCGGAACAGCCCCCACTCCGGGTACGAGATATCTTTGCCGTGCGCTTTCGCGAAATCAACGTGCTGCTGGAGTCCGTACGGCTGCTTGACCATCTCGTCGAAGGTCTTGCCGGGCGCCTGGTCGTACGAATCCATGCCGACGACGTCGACCACGTCGTCGCCCGGGTAGCACTTGGTCCAGCCGATCGCGTCCGAACCGCGGTTGGGGGCGTAATCGAACTTGAACCGCTGCCCGGGGACGGAGCGCATCGTGTTGACGATGCGGTTCCAGTACTCCTTCCATCCCTCCGGGTCCGGCGCGCAGCGGTGCGTGTACGTGGCGCCGTTCATCTCCCAGCCGAGCACGATCACCGTGTCCGGGACGCCCAGCTCCACCAGCCGGTGGGCGAGCTTCTCGAAGTGGTGGTCGAACTGGCCCTCCGCGCCCGCCCGGATCAGCCGGGCCACCTCGCGGTCGGGGACGTGGTCCTCGTTGTGCTCCTGCATGGGCACGTTGAGGACGAAGAGCCGGTCCGGCTTGGCCCGGCGCCACTGGGCCCAGGCCTCCAGGAAGTCGGGGTTCTCGATGCGGGCCCACCGGTCTCCGGGCAGATAGGTGTGCCCGACCCGGATCTCCTTGCCGCCCAGCCAGCGCGACAGCTGAGGGATGCGGGCGACCCCGGTCTGGCCGGAGTCGAGAAACGCGCCCATGGCGATGTCGGAACCCTTGGGCTGCTCCTTCTCGGGGGCCGCGAGCGCGGCTCCGGTGGCGAGCAGCCCGGCCGTCACCGTACCGATGCAGGTGCTCGCCAGTCGGCGGTGTGGTCTGGGCATGGCGTCTCCCGAACTTTCCTGAATCGGTGTGCTTGTCAAAGACGTTAGGCATCACATCTGACGAATGGCCTGTCCGGTGACCGCCGCCTAGGCCATTCGCAGCTGCGTATCCTCCCCGCTTGGTCCGACTAGGTGAAAGACACCGTTCCCATGCACGCGTTCGACGGCCATGTGCCCGCAGTAGTGCTCAGACTCGATCGGAATCCGTTCCACCACGGAACCCTCGGCGCCGTCAGATCGCTCGGGCGCAGGGGCGTGGAGGTCCATGCCGTCGTCGAGGCCGGGGGAGGTCCCATGGGGCGTTCGCGCTACCTGCGCGCCGTACATCCGGGCCCGGACGGGGGGTTGGACCCCGAGGCCCCGGAGACGCTGCTGGATTGCCTCGTCGGGGTGTCGGAGCGGATCGGCCGGCCCGCGGTGCTGATCGCGATGGACGACCTGAGCGCCATCGCCGTCGCGCGGATCGCCTCGATGCTCGACGGGCGGTTCCGGATCCCCCATCAGCCCGACGGGCTGCCGGCCCGGGTGGCGGACAAGGCGGAGCTGTCGCGGCTGTGCGCGCGCTGGGACGTCCCGCACCCGGAGACGGTGATCCCCGCGAGCGGCGCGGAGGCGGCGGAGGCCGCGTGGCGGCTCGGCCTGCCGGTGGTGGCCAAGTGGAGCCGGCCCTGGCTGCTGCCCGCGGGCGCCGGGCTGCGCAGCACCACGCTCGTGCACTGCGCCGCCGAGGCGCGGCGGCTGTACGAGCGCACGCAGGAGGCGGGGAGCAGGCTGTTGCTCCAGCGGTTCCTGCCGGCCGGGACGGACACCGACTGGTTCTTCCACGGGGCGTTCGGCCGGGGCGGGCATCCGCTGCTCGCGGGATCGGGCCGCAAGGAGCTGTCCTGGCCGGTGCGGACGGGGCTGACGGCGGTGGGTCGCTGGCTGCCGGACCCGGCGGTGGAGGAGGCGGGGCTGCGGCTCGCCCGGCGCCTGGGCTACCAGGGGATCCTGGACCTGGACTTCCGCCGGGACGAGAACGGCTGTTTCCGGCTGGTGGACTTCAACCCACGGCCGGGGGCGCAGTTCCGGTTGTTCACGGACGCGGGCGGGCTGGACGTGGTCCAGGCGATGTACCTGGATCTGACGGGGCAACGGGTCCCGGAGCCCTCGGGCGGACCCGGCCGGGTGTTCGTCGCGGAGAACTACGCCCTGCTGGCGGCGGTCCGCGGCCGCCAACTCCCGTGGCGGTCCGGCGCGGTCGGCCGGGCCGCCGTCCCCGCACCGGCGCGCTCCGAGGAGAGCGGGTCCGGGCAGGAGCACGCCGGCGGTGCGCGGTCCGGCGGCGAGCGGCCCGGCGGTGCGCGGTCCGGCGGTCCGCGGCCCGGGCCCGTACGGGTGGCGCCGCGGGTGGAGCGGGGACGGGTGGAGGCGGCCTGGTTCGCCGCCGACGACCCGATGCCGTTCCTCGCGATGCTCGCCGCGTTCCTCGGCCGGGGCGCGGGCAAGGGCGCGCGCGCCCTGCGCGGTGTCCCGGCGCACGGCCGGCGCACGGCGCGAGCCGTGGTGCGCGCCCCGCGCCAGCGCGGCCGCGACCTGACTCCGCCGGCCACCCCGGCCAACCCGGCCAACCCCGCGGCCCCCGCCGAACCGGACGAGCTGGTGACCCGGTGACGCCCCGCCACCCGCCTCCGCCCGCCGCCGCAGGCACGGGCAGTGGCACGGACAGTGGCGCGGGGTCCATGAGACTGGAGGGACAGCGGTGACGCGGATCAACGATCTCGTCGTGGTCGGCGCCGGGCCGTACGGGCTGTCGATCGCCGCGCACGCGGCCGCGGCCGGGCTCGGCGTACGGGTGCTCGGGCGGCCCATGGCCTCGTGGCGGGACCACATGCCCGAGGGCATGTACCTGAAGTCGGAGCCCTGGTCCTCCAACCTGTCCGCGCCCGGCGGCCGGCACACCCTCGCCGCGTACTGCGCCGGCCGCGGACCGGCGGCCGAGCACGGCAGCCCGCTCCCGATCGAGGTGTTCAGCTCGTACGGCATGTGGTTCGCCCGGCAGGCCGTCCCCGAGGTGGAGGAGGTGACGGTCACCGAGGTCTGCCCGCAGGGCGACGGCTTCCTGGTCCGCACCGCCGAGGGGCCGCCGCTGCCCGCCCGCACGGTCGCTCTCGCCGTCGGGGTGATGCCTTTCGTCCACCTCCCCGAGCCGCTGCGGGAGCTGCCTGCCGGGCACTGCTCGCACAGCAGCGGCCACCGCGACCTGGCCCGTTTCGCCGGCCGCGAGGTCGCGGTGATCGGGGCCGGGCAGGCGGCCCTGGAGACCGCCGCCCTGCTGGCGGAGAACGGGGCCCGGCCCTGCCTGGTCGCCCGCCGCTCCCGGCTGAACTGGAACACCGTGCCCCAGCCGCTGGAGCGCCCGCTGCTGCGCGCCCTGCGCGAGCCGCACAGCGGCCTCGGTACCGGCTGGCGCAGCTGGGCCTGGTCGGAGCTGCCCTGGGCGGTGCGCCGGCTGCCCGCGCCGACCCGGGAGCGCATCGCGGCGACCGCGCTCGGGCCCGCCGGGGCCTGGTGGCTGCGGGACCGCTTCGAGCGGAGCGTGCCGGTGCTGCTGGGGCACCGGCTGCACCGCGCGGCGGCGGTCGGCGAGCGGACCCGGCTCGGGCTGACCACGCCGGCCGGGGAGTCGGTCGTACTGGACGTCGCGCACGTGGTCGCGGCCACCGGGTTCACCCCGCACCTGGGACGCCTGGAGCTGTTGGACGCCCGGCTGCGGGCCGTCCTCGACACCGTCGGGGACGGCGGTACGCCGGAGCTCAGTGCCGGCTTCGAGTCCTCGTGGCCGGGACTGTTCTTCGCGGGGCTGCTCACGGCTCCCTCATTCGGCCCTTCCATGCGATTCGTGCACGGTGCGGGGTTCACGGCGGGGAGACTGGTCACAGGAGTGCGAAAGCGCCTCGGTGCCCGGGGCAGGCCGACGGGCTCCACCGGGACCGTACGGCCCGACCGGGCCGGTGCCGGGCATCCGAAGACGTCTCTGCGGTGAGGTCGAGAGGGGTCCGCGATGAGTGCGGAGCAGCGAGCACAGGGCGGCCGTGGCTGGGTGCGCATTCCCGCGAGCCGGGCGGAGCAGCCCGGCGCGGCCGGTCCCGCCGCGAGGCCGGGCTCCAGGCCCGTGGCCAGGGCCGCCGCCTCGCCCTGCGCCCCCGGCACCCACACCCCTGCCGGGCGCGCCGCACCGGACCAGCCGACGATCTACCTCTCCCTCGTCAGGCGCTGGCAGGAGGCCGGGCGCACCCTTCCGGGGCATCCTGACGAGGAGTGGGAGCGGCTGATCTCCCAGCCGTGCTGGCCCGGCCGTTAGGTGGTGTGTCTCTCGTGGCAGCGGCGGAGCGCGACAGATCCGGGCAGGGCAGCCGGGACCCCGTGACGGGGCCCGGCGAGCGGCTCGCGCTGAACGGCATGGGCAGCTTCGAGTGGGACCTGGAGGCAGGGACGCTGACGCTGGACGAGTCCGGGCTCGTGGTCTTCGATCTGGAGCGGGAGGAGTTCGACGACACCCCGGACGGGCTGGGGCTGCGGATCCCGGCCGACGACGGCGCCCGGCTGGCGGAGTCCACGCAGGCGGCCCTGGACGGCGGCATGGAGACGTACGGCTCGTACTTCACCGTGCAGCGCCGCGACGGCGTCGACCAGTGGACGCACACGCAGGGCCGGATCCAGCGGGACGCCGAGGGGCGGCCCCTGCGGATCGTCGGGATCGTCCGGGACGCCACGGCCGAGCTGGCACACGCCACGGTGCTGCGCAAGCTGGAGTCGGCGCGGGCCCAGCAGGCCGCCATCGTGCAGCGGACGACGGAGGCCCTGTCGCGGGCCGTGACGGTCGACGACGTCACGGCCACGCTGACCGGCGCGGGGGCGCTGGAACGCCTCGGCGCCGACGGGCTGGCCCTGGGGCTGGTCGAGAACGGCGCCATCAAGATCATCGCGCTGAGCGGGGAGTCGCTGGAGATCCTCAGCGAGCGGCAGTTCACCCGGCTGGACGGCTCGCTGCCGCTGTCGCAGGCGGTGCTCACCCGCAAGGCGCGGTTCGTCACCTCCCTGACCGAACTGGCGGGGGAGTTCCCGCTGCTCGCGGACTACCTGCGCCGGATCCGCTTCGACGCCGCCGCCTACCTGCCGCTGATCGCGCAGGCCAAGGCCATCGGCGGGCTCGTGCTGTTCTACCGGCGGCGCACCGAGTTCAGCCCGGAGGAGCGCAACCTCTGCCTGGGCCTGGCGGGCATCGTGGCGCAGTCCCTCCAGCGGGCGCTCCTGTTCGACCAGGAGCGGGAGTTCGCCACGGGACTGCAGGCCTCGATGCTGCCGCGCCGGATCCCCGAGATCAGCGGCGGGGAGATCGCGGTGCGCTACCACTCCGCGTGGAGCGGGCGGGAGGTCGGCGGGGACTGGTACGACGTGATCGCACTGCCCCGCGACCGGGTGGGCATCGTCGTGGGCGACGTACAGGGCCACGACACGCACGCGGCCGCGATCATGGGCCAGCTGCGGATCGCGCTGCGGGCGTACGCGGGGGAGGGGCATCCGCCGTCCACGGTTCTGGCCCGGGCCTCCCGCTTCCTCGCCGAACTGGACACCGAGCGCTTCGCGACCTGCATGTACGCACAGGTGGACCTGGAGACCGGTGGCGTGCGGGCGGTCCGGGCGGGCCACCTCGGGCCGCTGATCCGGCACACGGACGGGCGTACGGGCTGGCCCAACGTACGGGGCGGACTGCCGCTCGGGCTGGCCTCGGTGTTCGAACAGGAGGACTTCCCCGAAACCCGGCTCGACCTGGTCCCCGGGGAGACGCTGGTGCTGTGCACCGACGGCCTGGTGGAGGAGCCCGGCACCGCCATCACCCAGGGCATGGACGCCCTGGCCCACGCCGTGCGCAGCGGCCCCCAGGAGGCGGGGGCGCTCGCCGACCACCTCTCGGACCGGCTCTGGGAGCGCTGGGGCTCCGGGGACGACGTGGCCCTGCTGGTGCTGCGCCGGGCCCCCGACCCGGGCACCCACCGGGCCCCGCGGATCCACCAGTACATCCACCAGGCGGACCCGGAGGGGCTCTCGGAGGCCCGCTACGCCCTGCGCCAGGCCCTGCGCGACTGGGGCATGCCCGACCTCGCCGACGATGTGGAACTGGCCGCCGGGGAGCTGCTGGTCAACGCGCTGCTGCACACGGACGGCGGGGCGGTGCTGACCATGGAGGTGCTGCCGGAGCCGGTCCGGCGGATCCGGCTGTGGGTCAAGGACCGCTCCAGCGTCTGGCCGCGCCGGCGCACCCCGGGCGAGGCCGCGACCACCGGGCGCGGGCTGCTGCTGGTGGACGCGCTGGCCACGCACTGGGGCGTGGAGTCCCGCGGCGACGGCAAGGCGGTGTGGTGCGAGTTCGACGTCGCGGGCAGCTCCCGCGGCGTGGGGTGACCACTCGCTCACCCCGAGTTGTGGGATGCCGGGGCCGGAGTGATGATGCCGTCCATGGAACGGACGACCACACGGACCGGGACACCGCCGTGCACCGGCTGAACAAGCGGCCGGGCAAGGGGGCCACGACCGCTCTCCTCGCACTGCTCCTGCTGTCCGCCGGCGTACCGGCGGCCGTGCACCGTACGGCCGGGCGCCCGCATGCGGATCCGGGCTGCCGGACCGTCGCGTTCATGTCGATGACCGGCGTGGCCCCCGCCTGCCGGTAGCGGCGGCCACCGGGCGGGTGCGTGTCGCTCGCCGCGTACCGCTCAGTGCCCGTGGACCTCGACGTCCCGCGTGTCCCGGGCGACCGTGGTGACCGACCGGGGCATCAGGCCCGAGAGGTGGATCTCCTGGAGTTCCGCGGTGACTTCCGCGCGGCCGGGGTGCACGTTCGCGAACCGGCCCGGCGCGACGGCGACCCAGCGGTGCTCCCGGCCGTCGCAGACGGGCTGCTCCGCGCCGATGCTCAGCCGGCTGCCGTCCTCCTGTACGACCGTCGCCTTGATCTGCATCACCCCGGTGGGTGACGCCTGCTCGCAGTGGTACGGCCCGGAAAGGGTGACGGAGCCGTCCTGCGCGACGTACGCGTCATGGTGTACGGAAATGCTCTGATGGAAAGCGGTGGCGCCGGCCGGAGCGGTGAACAGCGTGCCGGCGGCCAGTGCGGAGAAGGCCGTCAGAGCCATTCCGCGGGTTGAAATGCGCATTCTTCCTCCAGATGGTGCGAGCGGCGGGAATCCGCCGGAACGCATTGTGCTGGCAGGTGGCCGTACGAACTCGCTCCGCACGCTCGTGTCGTTGTGCGCAATTGCCTGGCAGGGCGCGTGAAACTGACCGAAATACATCCCCGAAGGGATCTTGCATGCGCCAGCCCGCTCTCCCCGTCCTCGCCCTGCTCCCCCTCCTGCTGATCGGTGCCACGGCCTGCTCCGGCGCCCCCGAGGGGCCCGCGCTCGCCCCGGCCGCGGCGCCCGCCGTCCCGGTGGACGACGGCGCACCGGGGGCCGGGGAGGATCCGGCGGCCCCGGGGGCGGCCCGGTCCGCCGCGAAGGACGCACACGTGGGTGACGCCGTACGGGTGCGCGGCCGTCAGATGGGCCGGCACCTGCAGGCCGTGCTCAACGCGTACGTCGACCCCGCGGTCAGCGTCGAGAAGAACTACGCCCCGCCCGCGGGCAAGCGCTGGGTGGCGGCCTCGATGTCGTTCGTCAACGTCGGCGGGGACTCGTACGGGGAACTGGGGCACATGTGGGCGTACGACAGCGCGGGAGGGCGCCACAGGGTGGTGCCGACCGGTGAGCTGACCACCGGAAAACCGCTCGTCTTCGATTCCCTCGCCGTCGGCCAGCGGGCCGAGGGGTGGGTGGTGTTCGAAATCCCGGAAAAGGCGCGCATCGTGCGGCTCCAGTACCAGGACGCGAACATGCAGGCGAATTCCGCAGAGGGATTCTGGGCCGTCTAGCCCGCCCGGGTGAAAGGCCGGAAAGGCGCGGCGGAGAGAGCACTAGGGTGCGGCGCATGACTTCAACTCAAGCCGAAACCGACCGGTCCCATCTCGGCACCCTTTCGGTGCTCGCCTGGATCGGCGACCCCGCCGAGGGCCACGACATCCCGTACCTGCTCGCCTACACCCTCGGCGACGGGCCGCGGGGGCGGGAGGCCGGCGAGACCGCCGCCCGCGGGCTGCTGGAGGAGATCGGCCTGCCCATCGGTGACGTGGTCATGGACGGCACCCGCAACCCGGCCGGCTTCCCCGTGCAGATCGTGCTCGCGGACAACCAGGTCGCGCTGACCCTGCCGGGGCTGAACGCGACCTGCACCGCCCCGGACGAGTGGGTCGCCGCGGCCAACGAGAGCGGCCAGGCCTACTTCCTCTTCGCCACCCGGGCCTGGCCCGAGGCCGTCCCGGGCCAGCCGGTCGACCCGAAGACCCTTCAGGAGTTCGCGGGCGACGAGGCCGTGCTCACGGGCAGCGCCCACTGCGTGCTCGCGGTGCGGCGCCTGCAGTAGGGCGCTTTTGGCCGCGCATGAGCGCTCCCGCGGATCCCCCCCCCCGCTCCGGCCGCCGGGCTCCCAGCCCGCCCGGTGGCCGGCCGCGCCCCTCAGGGGCGTTCGAAGGCGAATTTGAGCGCGCGGACCCGGTTGTCGAAGTTCGAGCCCGCCAGGTCCGGGAGCCCCACCGCCCGCAGTCCGACCGGCCGGGTCAGCAGCTCGCGGAACAGGGCCTTCATCTCCACCCGGGCCAGGTGCGCGCCCAGGCAGAAGTGCGGACCGCCACCGCCGAAGCCCAGGTGCGGATTGGGTGAGCGGGTGATGTCGAAGGCGTCGGGGTCGGGGAAGACCGCCTCGTCGCGGTTGGCGGAGGCGTAGTACAGCACCACCTTGTCGCCGGGGTGGAACAGGTGCCCGCCCAGGGTGTGTTCGGCGGCCACGGTCCGGCGGAACTGGATGATCGGCGTCGAGTGGCGGATCATCTCGTCCACCGCGCCGTCCGCGTACGTCTCGAACTCGGCGAGCAGCAGGTCCCGTTGGCCGGGGTGGTCGGTCAGCAGGCTCAGCCCGTGGGTGATCGCGTTGCGGGTGGTCTCCACCCCGGCCACCATCAGCAGCGAGAAGAACGCACCGAGCTGGCGGGCGTTCAGGGCCTGCCCGTCCACATCGGCGCAGACCAGCGCCGAGATCAGGTCGTCCGTCGGGTTCTTGCGCCGCTCCCGGCCGATGCCCGCGACCATCCGCTGCATCCTGGCCAGCGCCCGCAGTCCGCGCCCCGGCATCCGCAGCCGGGCGGCCAGGCCCCGCTCGACGCCGATGTTCTCCGAGGCGTGGTTGACGCGGTCGGCGATCTCGGCGCGGTAGCGCTCCGGGATCCCCATCATGTTGCAGATGACCTCCAGCGGCAGCCGGGAGGACACGGCCGAGACGAACTCGTCGGGCTCCCGCGCCAGTACGTCGTCCACGATCCGGGCGGCCACCGCGAGGATGTCCGCCTCGGCCGCCGCCAGGAGCCGCGGCGTGAACGCCCGCTGCACGATCTTGCGCAGCTGCGCGTGGTCCGCGCCGTCCAGGTTGACCATCGAGTCCCCGAACAGCGCCCGCACCCACCGGGCGGGCTCGGGCGTGGTCACCCCGGGGGCGCTGGCGAACACCTTGGGGAGCCGGCTCGCCTCCTGCACGTCCGCGTGCCGTACGAGGGCCCAGTGGCCGCGGCCCTTGCCCTCGGGCACGTAGACCGGCGAGTCCAGGGCCCGCAGCCGGGCGAACGCCGCGAGGCGCGCCGCCGGGGGCTGCTGCCAGAACGCCGGGTCGGCGAGCTCCCCGTACTCCGCCACCGCCGCGCCCGTGTCCGCGTACCGCTGTACCGGGACCTTCATCGTTTCTTCTCCCTGTCGCCGGCGCGCTCGCCTCGGCCGCCGCGGCCGCTGCGCCCGCCGTCCTCACGCACCAGAACGCGCCCGGTCGGCCAAGGTCACGCCCACCGCGACGGAGGCCGAGGCGACCAGCCCGGCCCACAGCACCGCCTGGGGGCCGGTCCACGCGCAGGCGAGGATCGCCAGTGCCGTCAGCGGCAGCACCAGCTGCTGAGCGGTGCCCCGCTTGAAGTGGCGGGAGTGCAGGAGCCAGACGAAGGCGAGGAAGACCGCCGCCGGGACGCACACCGTGAGGTTGGCGGACAGCGCGGAGACGTGGGTCTTGCCGACCGCGTGCTCGATCGCCACTTCGAGGCCGGCCCCGATGGCCGCGGCCGAAGCGAAGATCACGTAGTGCCCGTACCCCCACGGGATGGCCTCGCGATTGCCCCGCAGCCGGTCGTGCGCGGGGACGGCGAAGTAGATCCACCAGGCCGCGAAGACCAGCAGCAGCCCGCCGGCGGCGATCGGCAGCAGCTCGCCCAGCGCCTCGTGCTCGTCGATCGCCGACTGGACCGCGACCGTGCTGGCGGCGATGGTCTCGCCGAGCACGATGATGGTGAACAGGCCGTACCGCTCGGCGATGTGGTGCGGATGCCACTGGGTCTGGTAGCTGCGCTCGGCGACGGCCGGGATCAGCAGCTCGACCACGACCAGGACCAGGAACAGCCACCTGCGCGAGTGCTCCGGGGCGGCGAGCAGCGCCACCCAGCCGGCCTGGCAGACCAGCAGGCCGACCGCGTACGTGAGCGCGGTGCGCCGGGCCGCCCCCTGCTCCCCGGCGGCGGCGCGCAGCCACTGCACGGTGAGCGCGAGCCGCATCACCACGTAGCCGAGGACGCAGATCGTCCAGTCGTTGTCGTTGAAGGCGCGCGGGATCCCGGCCGCGTAGATGAGCACGCCGGCGATCTGCACGAGGGTCGCGATCCGGTACGGCACGTCGTCGACGTCGTAGGCGGAGGCGAACCAGGTGAAGTTCATCCAGGCCCACCACACCCCGAAGAACACGAAGAGGTAGCCGGTGATGCCGGGGCCGACGTGGTCCTCGGCGAGCGCGTGGACCAGCTGCCGGCCGGCCTGCGCGACGGCGACGACGAAGCAGAGGTCGAAGAACAGCTCCAGCGGGGTCGAGGCCCGGTGGCTCTCGTGCCGGCTGCGGGAGGTCATCGGTACGTACGTCATACCGCACAGGACAGCAGCCGCACGACGGTCGGCAGGCGAGGCGCGCGGTCGGGGTCCCAGACCTGCGCACTGTGGGCGACGGGACCTTGTCCTCGTCGGCGGGGCGACGTTCTCCTCGTCGGCCGGGCGACGTTCTCCTCTGATGCCGGGGGGCGTGCGGGACGGAACCTGGATGGGTCAGGACCCTCAGGAGCCTTCTCAAACCCCCAGGACATGCCATGAGTTCCGCCACGCAGGATCTGCGCACGGAGACGGGCCGCCGCGCGCAGGCGCCCGATCCGGCGCAGTACCGCCCCGGCCGCACCATCACGGACTGGACGCCGCAGGATCCGTCCTTCTGGCGGACCACGGGCAAGCGGGTCGCCACCCGCAACCTGTGGATCGCGGTGCCGGCCCTGCTCGTCGCCTTCGTGGTCTGGCAGGTCTGGAGCATCACGGCGACGAACCTGAAGGACGTCGGCTTCGGCTTCAGCCAGTCGCAGCTGTTCTGGCTGACGGCCGTCCCGGGCATCACCGGCGGTACGGCGCGGATCCTCTACACCTTCCTCGGACCGATGATCGGCCAGCGCCGCTTCACGGCGATCTCGACGGTGGTGCTGATCGGCCCGCTGCTGTGGCTGGGCTTCGCCGTGCAGAACCCGGACACCCCGTACGGCACGATGATCGCGATCGCCGCGCTGTGCGGCATCGGGGGTGCGAACTTCTCCTCCTCGCTGGCCAACATCGGCTTCTTCTACCCCAAGCAGGAGAAGGGCAACGCGACCGGCATCAACGGCGGCCTGGGCAACCTCGGGGTCTCCGTGGTCCAGCTGCTCACCCCGATCCTGATCACCTCGTCCGTGCTGGCGATCGGAGCGGGCCAGGAGAAGGCGGACGGCTCGGAGATCTACCTCCAGAACGCGGCGTTCGTCTGGATCCCGGTCCTGGTCGTGCTCGCCGCGGTGGCCTGGTTCGGGCAGAACGACCTGTTGGTGGCCGCCACCCCCTTCAGCCGGCAGAAGGTCATCTTCAAGCGCAAGCACAACTGGCTGATGACCTGGCTCTACGTCGGCACGTTCGGCTCCTTCATCGGCTTCGCGGCGGCCCTGCCGCTGCTGATCAAGACGACTTTCCCGGCGTACTCGGTGGCCACGTACGCGTGGATGGGCCCGGCGCTGGGCGCGCTGGCGCGCTGGGCGGGCGGCTGGATCGCCGACAAGCTGGGCGGCGCCCGGGTGACGATCCTGTCCTTCGTGGGCATGGCCGGCTCGATCATGGGCGTGATCACCTTCCTGCCGGCGGGCTCGGACCGGGGCTCGTTCCCCGGCTTCTTCCTCTGCTTCCTGTCGGCGTTCTTCTTCTCGGGCATCGGCAACGGCTCGACGTTCCGCCAGATCCCGGTCATCTTCCGGGGCCAGCACCTGAAGGGCCTGACGGAGGGCACGCCGCAGTACGCGGCCGCGCTGAAGCAGGCGGAGATCGAGTCGGGCGCGGTCACCGGTTTCACGGCGGCGATCGCGGCGTACGGCTTCTTCTTCATCCCGGCGATGTTCGCCAACTTCTCGGTGACCAGCGCCATGTGGGGATTCGTGGGCTTCTACGCCAGCTGCGTGGCGGTGGCCTGGTGGTTCTACGCCCGCAAGGGCGCGGAGGCCCCGAGCTAGGCCGACTCCCGCCGCGGCGGGGCAGGTTGACAGGAAGCCGGCTCTGCACCACCCTTCCACTACTTGGCTAGTGAAAGGGTGGTTCCGGCGTGCTGGAGTACCGCATCGACCGGCGCAGCGGCATCGCCACGTACCTCCAGATCGTCCAGCAGACCAGGCAGGCGCTGCGCCTGGGCCTGCTGGAGCCCGGCGACAAACTGCCGACCGCGCGCGAGGTCGTGGAGGCCACCGCCATCAACCCGAACACCGTGCTCAAGGCGTACCGCGAGCTCGAACGCGAAGGACTCGTCGAGGCGAAGCGGGGCCTCGGCACCTTCATCCGGAGGTCCCTGGGCAGTGCCCCGGCCGACTCTCCGCTGGTCGAGGAACTCGCGGACTGGGCGCGGCGGGCCCGGGAGGCCGGGATGGAACGGGACGACGTGGCGGCGCTCTTCGCGTCCGTACTGGACCGACGATTCAAGGGGGACGGCGACTCATGACGGAAACCGTGATCGAGGCGGAGGGGCTCGGCCTGCGCCACGGACGCCGGGGAGGCTGGGCGCTGCGCGACTGCTCCTTCCGGCTGCGCGAAGGACGGGTGTGCGCGCTCGTCGGCCCCAACGGGGCCGGAAAGTCGACGCTCCTGACCCTCGCGGCCCGGCTCGCCCTCCCCACGGAGGGCACGCTGCGCACGGCGCCGGCCGAGGCGCTGGCCTACGTGGGCCAGGACAAGCCCCTCTATCCGCAGTTCACCATCGCCGAGACCTTGCGCATGGGCCGCGAGCTCAATGGCGGCCGCTGGGACGCCAAGGCGGCGGAGCGGATCGTGGAGGAAATGGAGCTCGACCCGGGCACCAGGATCCGCGCGCTCTCCGGCGGCCGGCGCACCCGCGTCGCCCTGGCGCTGGCCCTCGGCAAGCGCCCCGGCCTGCTCCTCCTGGACGAGCCGATGGCCGACCTCGACCCGCTGGCCCGGCACCGCCTGATGGGCGCACTGATGGCCGACGCCGCGGAGAACGGCACCACCGTGGTGATGTCCTCGCACATCCTCACCGAGCTGGAGGGCGTCTGCGACCACCTCCTCCTCGTCGACGGCGGCCGGATCCGCCTCAGCGGCCCCATGGACGAGGTCCAGGCCGCCCACCGGCTGCTGAGCGGCCCCGTCGCCGCCCGCGCCGAACTCGCCGCGCACACCGTCGTCGAGACCCGCACCACGGGCCGCCGGATCACCGCGCTCGTGCGGCCGCGGGGCCCCGTCGACGGCGGCACCTGGGAGACGGTGCACCCCTCGCTGGAGGAGCTCTTGCTCGCCCATCTGCGCTCGCCCGACGCCCCGTCGTTCGACGTCGAGGACTCCCTCGCCGGTACGGGGGTGCGGGCATGAGCGCGCTCACGCTGAAGGGCCCGTACTGGGTCACCGTCCGCCAGCACCGGCGCGTGCTGTGGGCGATACCGGCCGTGGTGGCCGCGAGCCTCGCCGCGGTGGTGGCCCTGCGCGCGGGGGCGCAGGCCCCGTACTCCGACCCGTCGGCCCTCTTGCCCCCGGACCGCGGGTACGACCTGCTGCGGCTCTGCCTGCAGTCGGCGGGTGGGGCGCTGCTGTTCCTGCCGTTGCTGGTGGGGGCCTTCGTGGCCGGCCCGATGACCGCTCGCGAGCTGGAGAGCGGTACCTGGCGGCTCGCCCTCTCCCAGTCCACGACGGCGAGGGCGTGGCTCGGCGCGAAGGTCCTGGTGGCGGCGGTGGTCTGCGGACTGGGCTCGGCCGCACTGGTCGGGATCTACCGCCTGGGCTGGGCCCGGGTGTACGGCACCTATCAGCTCCACTGGGCGGACCGGGGGCCCTACGAGGCGGGGGGCCCGGTGCTCGTCGCGTACTGCCTGCTCGGTGTGGCCGTCGGGGTCCTCGTGGGCCAGCTGGTGCGGCGCACCCTCGCCGCCATGGCCGTCACCGGCCTCCTGGTCGGTCTGGTGCTGGTGGCCCTCGGCGCCCTGCGGTGGTCGTTCCTCCCGGTGCAGACGGTGATCACGCCCTTCCCCCGCGGGAGCGTGGCCGCAGGGCAGCCGGGGTCGGCCCTGCTGATGGACGCGGGACTCGTCACCGCCACCGGTGAGCGCCTGCCGCAGTACGCCTGCTTCGAGCGGACCGGGCACATGGGCGACTGCCCCGCCGACATGCACGTCATCGGCCGGTACGCCGAATTCCACCCGGTCTCGCACTACTGGCCGACGCAGCTCGTCGAAATCTCCCTCGTGCTGGCCCTGGCCGCCGGGCTCCTCTTTGCCGCCTTCCGGCTCGTGCGCACCCGGCGAGTCTGAGGGGGCTGGGGGCACCCCTTGTGAAGATCTTCACAAGGGGTGCCATGGACTTTCGTCCTGGGGGAAAGCCCAGGTCGGAGATGGTGTCGACGTCGATTTTCGGTGAGACGCGGGACCTTCGGGCATCGGATCGGGACCAACGCGGCGCCGAATGATCGATCAAAAGGCGTGCAATGGAGTCAAGCGACGATGCGACGGAAGAAGGTGCCGGCCATGACCGCCACTCCTGCGGAGACCACGAAGAACGGCGAGGCCTGCGAGGCCTGGGAGGGCTTCAAGGGAGGTCTGTGGCGCGACGCCATCGACGTCCGCGACTTCATCCAGCAGAACTACACGCCGTACGAAGGCGGCGAGGAGTTCCTGGCCGGGCCCACTCCCCGCACGACCGCCGTGTGGAAGGTCATCACGGACAAGTTCCCGCAGGAGCGCGAGAAGGGCGTCCTCGACGTCGCGTACGACGTCCCGTCGACCATCACCGCGCACGCCCCCGGCTACATCGACCGCGACAAGGACCTGATCGTCGGTCTCCAGACGGACGCCCCGCTCAAGCGCGCGATCATGCCCTACGGCGGCTGGCGCATGGTCGCCGGCGCTCTGGAGACGTACGGCTACCCGGTCTCCGAGGAGCTGGAGAAGGTCTTCACGGAGTACCGCAAGACGCACAACGCCGGTGTCTTCGACGCCTACACCCCCGAGATCCGCGCCGCCCGCAAGGCCGGCGTCGTCACCGGCCTGCCGGACGCGTACGGCCGGGGCCGCATCATCGGCGACTACCGCCGCGTGGCCCTGTACGGCGTCGACCGCCTCATCGCGGTCAAGAAGGAGGAGAAGGAGGAGCTGAACTCCCTCTCCGCGACTCCCCGTCCGCTGGAGGAGACGATCCGCCTGCGCGAGGAGCTCTCCGAGCAGATCCGCGCGCTCGCCGAGCTCAAGGCGATGGCCGCCTCCTACGGTCACGACATCTGCGGACCCGCGCGCACCGGCCGCGAAGCCGTCCAGTGGCTGTACTTCGCGTACCTGGCCGCCGTGAAGGAGCAGAACGGCGCGGCCATGTCGCTCGGCCGGACCTCCACCTTCCTCGACGTCTACCTCCAGCGTGACATCGAGGCCGGCCTCCTGACGGAGGAGCAGGCTCAGGAGCTCGTCGACGACTTCATCATCAAGCTCCGGATCGTGCGCTTCCTGCGCACGCCCGAGTACGACGAGCTGTTCTCCGGCGACCCGACCTGGGTCACCGAGTCCATCGCCGGCATGGGCGAGGACGGCCGCCCCCTGGTCACCCGCACCTCCTTCCGCTACCTCCAGACCCTCTACAACCTGGGCCCGGCCCCCGAGCCGAACATGACCGTCTTCTGGTCGCCGCGGCTGCCGCAGGGGTTCAAGGAGTTCTGCGCCCGCGTCTCGATCGACACCTCCTCGGTGCAGTACGAGTCCGACGAGCTGATGCGCCCGCGCTTCGGCGACGACACCGCGATCGCCTGCTGCGTGTCCGCGATGCCGGTCGGCAAGCAGATGCAGTACTTCGGCGCCCGCGTGAACCTCGCCAAGACCCTGCTGTACGCGATCAACGGCGGCCGGGACGAGAGGTCCGGCGCCCAGGTCGGCCCGGCGAGCGGCGCCGTCACCTCGGACGTCCTCGACTACGACGAGGTCATGGCCAAGTTCGACGAGCAGATGGAGTGGCTCGCCGACACCTACGTCCACGCGCTGAACGTCATCCACTACATGCACGACAAGTACGCGTACGAGCGCATCGAGATGGCGCTCCACGACCGCGACGTGCGCCGCACGATGGCCTGCGGCATCGCCGGCCTGTCCGTCGCCGCCGACTCGCTGGCCGCCATCAAGTACGCGAAGGTCAGGGTGCACCGCGACGAGACCGGCCTGGCCACCGACTACACGGTCGAGGGCGAGTACCCGGCGTACGGGAACAACGACGACCGGGTCGACGGCATCGCGGTCCGGCTGGTCGAGGAGTTCATGCGCAAGGTGCGCCGCCACCCGACGTACCGGGGCGCCGAGCACACCCAGTCGGTGCTGACGATCACCTCGAACGTCGTCTACGGCAAGAAGACCGGCAACACCCCGGACGGCCGTCGCGCCGGCGAGCCGTTCTCCCCGGGCGCCAACCCGATGAACGGCCGCGACACCCACGGCTACGTCGCCTCGGCCCTGTCGGTCGCGAAGCTGCCGTACGAGGACGCCGAGGACGGCATCTCGCTGACCAGCACCGTCACCCCCGGCGGCCTGGGGCGCACCCCCGGGGAGCGGATCAAGAACCTGGCGGGCGTCCTCGACGGCTACGTGGCCGGCGACGGCTTCCACATGAACGTCAACGTGCTGAGCCGCGACGTGCTGCGGGACGCCATGGAACACCCGGAGAACCACCCGCAGCTGACCATCCGGGTCAGCGGCTACGCGGTGAACTTCGTCCGCCTCACCCGGGACCAGCAGCTCGACGTGCTGAACCGCACCTTCCACGGCGCGCTGTAACCCCGCGAACGTGCGGTCCGGGGCCGGCCCTCACCCGGCTCCGGACCGCACGCCAAGGATCTCCCACCGCGATCGAGAAACGACGGACCACAGCTCAAGGGGTGCCTGCCATGACCGTCCTGCTTCCCCTCCCCACGACCCTGGCCGCCGCCGCGACCCACCGGCCCAGCGAGGGTTCGGTCCACTCCTGGGACCTGTCCACCGGCGTCGACGGGCCCGGGACCCGCTTCGTCACCTTCCTCGCCGGATGCCCGCTGACCTGCCTGTACTGCCACAACCCCGACACCTGGCGGATGCGGTCCGGCAAGCGCACCTCCGCGGACGAGGTCATCGCCGAGGCCCGCAAGTACACGCGGTTCATCGCGGCCTCGGGCGGGGGCGCCACCGTCTCCGGCGGCGAGCCGCTGCTCCAGCCGGTCTTCGCGGGCGAACTGCTGCACCGGATGAAGCACGAGCTCGGTCTGCACACCGCCCTGGACACCTCCGGCTTCCTCGGCGCCCGGGCCACCGACGCGCTGCTGCGCGATGTGGACCTCGTCCTCCTGGACATCAAGTCCTGGGACCGGGAGACGTACCGGAAGGTGACCGGGCGGCCGCTTCGGCCGACGCTGGACTTCGCCCGCCGCCTCGCCGACCTCGGCAAGGAGGTGCACCTGCGCTTCGTGCTGGTGCCGGGGCTGACCGACGCCCGGGAGAACGTCGAGGGCGTCGCCGCCTTCGCCGCCCGCCTCGGCAACGTGGCGCGGGTCGACGTGCTGCCCTTCCACAAGCTGGGGGTGGGGAAGTGGGAGGCGCTCGGCAAGGAGTTCACGCTGCACGGGACCCCGTCGCCCACGGCGGAGCAGATCGCGATGGCCAGGGCGGCCTTCGAGGCCCGCGGGCTGACCGCCGTCTGAGGCGCGGGGGCCGTTCGGCTTTGTCGGACACTCACTCGTACGGCCCACCCCCAACTACGTTATAACGGGCCTAATCGGTACAGACCACCTAGCGTGGTGCTGTGTCCGAGCCCTCAGAAGCCCTCGCCGCGGAGCCGCCACCGCCCCCGCCCCCGTCCGTGCCCCCGCGCCCGGCCGCGCCGCCGCTGACGGGGACCCTCCCGCCGGCCGGACCGTCCGTCACCGCGCGGGCGACGCTCGCCGGCACGGTCGTCTCGCTGCTGCTGATCGCCGCGATCGTGCTGGGCAGCCGGCTCCTGCGCGACTTCGACTCCGCGCTGCTGCCGTACGCCGTCGCCACCGTCTTCCTCGCCTTCGGCGTGGCCTACCGGTACACGGTCTGGGTCTCCGCGCCCGGCGCCCGGCGCCTGTTCAAGAAGGGCTTCGGCAGCTTCTTCTCCGCCGCGAACTTCCGCAAGGCCCCCACCGCCGTGCCGCGGATGATCGCCACCTACCTCGGCTTCCAGAAGTTCCTGGGCGCCCGCTCGCGCTCGCGCTGGGCCGCACACCAGATGATCTTCTGGGGCTGCCTGCTGGCGGCGGCCATCACCTTCCCGCTCACCTGGGGCTGGTTCACCTTCACCTCCTCCACCGGCTCGGGACCCGGATACGAGATGCGGATCTGGGGCTTCAAGATCCTCGGCTTCAACGCGCTGAACGTCGTCGGCTGGCTCATGTTCCACGGCCTGGACATCGCCGCCGTGCTGGTCATCCCCGGTGCCTCGTACTTCCTGTGGCGGCGGATGAAGGACCGCGGGGCCATCACGGGCCAGCGCTTCGCCTACGACCTGCTGCCGCTGATCTGCCTGATCGTGATCTCGGTGACCGGGCTGCTGCTGACCTTCTCGTCGATCTTCCTGCACGGCGGCGGCTACGAGTTCCTGGCGCTGCTGCACATGGTGTCGGTGGTGTTCACCCTCATCTACATCCCGTTCGGGAAGTCCTTCCACATCGTGCAGCGGCCCGCCGCCGTCGGCATGCAGCTGTTCAAGTACACGGCCCGCCAGGACGAGCAGGTCTTCGCCTGCAAGCGCTGCGCAGAGCCCGTCGACACCGCCCCGTACGTCGAGAACCTGCGCGGCACGATGCGGGACCTGAAGCTCGACTTCAACGCCTTCGTCGAGTACTGCCCGCGCTGCAAGCGGGTCCTGCGCGGCAACGCCTACCTCGCGCACGTCAAGAAGGGCTTCAAGTGACCGCGACGGACCCCGCCAAGCAGGCCGCACTGCCCCTCGACCCGTCGATCGCCCCGCCCGGCACGCGCAACTTCCGCGACGCGGGCGGCATCCCTGCCGACCAGTGGCACGCCGACCAGAACGGCGAGACCCTCGTCCCCACCCACTGCTGCTTCTGCGGCGTGCAGTGCGGGATGTACCTGCGCGTGGACCGCGGCGGCAAGGTGTTCGGCGTGGAGCCCCGCAACCACGACATCAACCGGATGCGGCTGTGCCCCAAGGGCATCAACGCCTACCAGCAGGTCAACCACCCCGACCGGCTGACGAGCCCGCTGATGCGCCGATCCCGCGACGAGGAGTTCCGGGAGTGCTCGTGGGACGAGGCCCTGGACTTCACCGTCTCCGAGATCCGCCGCATCCAGGGCGCGTACGGGAACGACGCGTTCGGCCTGCTCGGCGGCGCCAGCCTGTTCTCCGAGAAGACCTACCTGGTCGGCAAGTTCGCCCGGGTCGCGCTGAAGACCAAGCACGTCGACTACAACGGCCGCCTGTGCATGGTCAGCGCCGCGGGCGCCAACAAGCTCGCCTTCGGCATCGACCGGGCCGGCAACCCCTTCTCCGACATCCTCCTCACGAACTGCCTGCTCATCGCCGGGTCGAACGTGGGGGAGTGCTTCCCCGTGATGACCCAGTACCTGTGGGGGGCGCGGGACCGGGGCGCCACGCTGATCGTGGTCGACCCGCGCGAGACGGCCATCGCGCGCACCGCGGACATCCACGTCGCGCTGAGGCCCGGCACCGACTCCGCCTTCTTCAACGCCGTCCTGCACGTGATCGTCGCCGAGGGCCTGGCCGACGAGGCCTACCTCGCCGCCCACGCCACCGGCTGGGACGAGGTCGAGGCGACCGTCGCGCAGTACCCGCCCGCCCGCTCCGCCGAGATCTGCGGGGTGCCCGCGGAGCAGATCGTCCAGGTCGCGCGCGTCTTCGCCGGTGCGGGCCGGGCCATGGCCTGGCACGCCCGCGGCATCGAGCACCACTCCCAGGGCGTCGAGAACTGCCTCTCCGTCATCAACCTGTGCGCCGCCACCGGCAACATCGGCAAGCCCGGCGCCGGCTACGGGACCATCACCGGCCAGGGCAACGGCCAGGGCGGACGCGAGCACGGCCAGAAGTCCGACCTCCTTCCCGGCGGCCGCTCCATCACCAACCCGGAGCACCGGGCGCAGATCTGCCGGATCTGGGGCATCGAGGAATCCGAACTCCCCGGCGCCGGCACCTCCATGATGGAGATGGTCTGGCAGATGCAGCGGCGGGAGATCCGCGGCCTCATCGGCATCTGCAACAACCCCTTCGTCTCCCTTCCCAACTACGCGGTGGTCAAGGACGGCTACGACACCGCCGAGTTCCACGCACAGTTCGACTTCTTCCTCTCCGAGACCGCGGCCAACGCCCACGTCGTCTTCCCCGTCACCACCTGGGCCGAGGACGAGGGAGTGATGGCCAACGCCGAGGCCCGCGTGGTCAAGCACAACAAGGCCCAGGAGCCCCCGGCCGGGGTGCGCACCGACACCTGGGTCATCTGCGAGCTCGCCCGAAGGCTGGGCGCCGGAGCGCACTTCGAGTTCCCCGGCTCCCGCGAGGTGTTCGAGGAGCTGCGGATCGCCTCCGCCGGCACGGTCAACGACTACTACGGCATCACCTACGACCGGCTGGAGGAGACGGGCGGGATCGCCTGGCCCTGCCCGTCCACCGAGCACCCGGGCACGCCCCGGCTGTTCGAGGACGGCCGGACGTACCACCCCGACGGAAAGATCCACCTCCAGGTCGTGGAATGGCATCCGCCCATGGACGCCTACACCGAAGAGTTCCCCCTTTCCCTGACCACCGGCCGCACCGTCGCGCACTTCCTCTCCGGCAACCAGACCCGCCGCCTGGGCGCCCTCGTCGAGCAGACCCCCCGCCCCTGGGTGGAGGTGCACCCCTCGCACGGCTTCCGCAACGGCGACCCGGTCCGGGTGGTCACCCGCCGCGGCAGCGAGGTCTTCCCGGCCCTGGTCACCGAGGCCATCCGCCCCGACACCGTCTTCATCCCGTACCACTGGCCCGTTCCGACGTCCGCGAACGCCCTGACCATCGACGCCCTCGACCCCCGCTCGAAGATCCCCGAGTACAAGGTCTGCGCCGCCCGGATCGAGGCCGCCGAGCGGGTCGACGAGGTGCCCGCGCCGCCCACGGCCCCGGGCCACGAGGCCTACCCGGAGGCCCAGGCCTCCCGCACCGACCGCCTGCCCCCCACGTCCCCGCAGGGCCGTGGCACGGCGGAGAGGAGCTGACCCGCCATGATGGGCCGCACGATCTTCATCGACCCGGGGCGCTGCATCGGCTGCCAGGCCTGTGTCTCCGCCTGCCGCGAATGCGACTCCCACCGCGGCAAATCGATGATCCACCTGGACTACACCGACCCCGGCATGTCCGTCGCCTCCCTTCCGACCGTCTGCATGCACTGCGAGGACCCGGTCGCCCCCTGCGCCGAGGTCTGCCCCGCCGACGCGATCCTGGTGACCGCCGACGGTGTGGTCCAGCAGGCCGACACCACCCGCTGCATCGGATGCGCCAACTGCGTCAACGCCTGCCCCTTCGGCGTCCCGAAGATCGACCTCCAGGCCAAGCTGCAGATGAAGTGCAACCTCTGCTACGACCGCACCGCCTACGGCCTGGCCCCGATGTGCGCCACCGTCTGCCCGACCGGGGCCCTCTTCTACGGAACCCTCGAAGAGCTCCAGGCCGAACGCCCCGGCGTCCAGGTCGCCGACTCCTTCGCCTTCGGCGACGTGATGGTCAGCACCGGCGTCGCGATGGTCGTCCCCGCCGACAAGGTCCAGTGGCCCGTCCCCGGCGGCCTGCCCGTCGTCGAGATCAACGGAGTGGATGTCCGATGAGCCTCACCGAACCGCCCTCGCCCGCCACGGGACCGGAACTCGCGGGAGAGGACGCCGCGGAGCGGCTGCGCGACCGGATCAGTGCCGACTCCCTCACCACCCGCCGCGACTACCTGCGGATCGTGGCCACCGTCTCGGGCGGCCTCGCCATCGGCGGTGTGGGCGTCGCCTCCGGCATCCTGCACCGGCACGGCGACAGCGCGAGCCCGCCCCAGACCAAGAAGGTCGCCGACCGGCTGGCGCCGGGAGAGTCCGTCGCCTTCCGCTTCCCGGGGGACGAGGACCGGGCCCTGGCCGTACGGCTGCCGGACGGCGCCCTCGTCGGCTACTCCGCCGTCTGCACCCACCTGGCCTGCGCCGTGCTGTGGCGCGAGGACCGGGGATCCGACGGGGAGTTGTACTGCCCCTGCCACGAGGGCGTCTTCGACGCCCGTACCGGCGAGGTGACCGCCGGCCCGCCGCCGCGCCCGCTCCCCAGGATCTTCCTGACCGAGGAGACCGACGGCAGCGTCTGGGCCGTCGCCACCGCCCGGTCGGGAGAGTCGGCGAGGGAAGCCCTGTGCCGGCAGTTCGGCGAGGCCCGGCCCGACATGGCCCGCAGGCTCGGCTGCCCCGGTGCGGACCGCGCCACCGAGAGCAGGCGCACATGAGCGACGGCGCCCTGCCTCCGCGCCCGGACTACCAGCCGGGCAGTGCCCAGCCCCGGCTGAACCGGCCGGTGCGGGAGCGGTATCCGCAGATCCGCCCCACCAGCGGCTACGGAGACCCGCGGATCCGGCACACGGGCCCCGGTCCGGGCGCCGGATCCGAACAGGAGCCGGAGCGCTCCTCGAAGCTCAACGCCCGTCTGACCCTGGCCCTCACGGTCGTGATCGGCCAGCTCTGGGCGCTGACGGTGACCGTCAACGAGTGGATGGAGGGCAACACCGGCACGGCCTGGTGGGGCGCGGGATTCCTGATCCTGTCCTTCCTCGTCGTGCTGGGACTGTGGCTCCTCGACCCGAAGGACCGATGACCATGTCCATACCCACCCCCACCCCCACCCCGTCCCCGGTGCGCTCGCACCGCCGCGAGACCTACAAGCCGGGCGCCACCATCGGCGACTGGCGGCCCGAGGACGAGGGGTTCTGGCAGTCCACCGGCCGCACCGTCGCCCAGCGCAACCTCTGGGTCTCGATCCCGGCGCTGATGCTCGGCTTCGTGGTCTGGCAGGTCTGGTCGGTCACCGTGGTCAAGCTGAACGACGTCGGCTTCGGCTTCTCCAAGTCGCAGCTGTTCTGGCTGACGGCCATCCCCGGCATCACCGGCGGCACCTTCCGGATCCTGTACACCTTCATCGGGCCGATCTTCGGCGAGCGGAAGTTCACCGCGTTCAGCACGATCATCCTGACCGGGCCGATGCTGTGGCTGGGCTTCGCCCTTCAGGACACCGGCACCCCGTACTGGGAGCTGGCGCTGATCGCGGCCGTCTGCGGGATCGGCGGAGCGAACTTCGCCTCCTCGATGGCGAACATCGGCTTCTTCTTCCCCAAGCGGGAGAAGGGCAGCGCCAACGGCCTCAACGGGGGTCTCGGCAACCTCGGCGTGAGCGTGGTCCAGCTGGTCGCTCCGCTGGTGGTCACGGCCGCGGTACTGGGCGCGCCGGCGGGCGGTCCGCAGCACGACGCGAAGAAGAACACCGACATCTGGCTCCAGAACGGCGCGTTCCTCTGGGTGCCGCTGCTGGTGATCATGGCGCTGCTCGCCTGGTTCCTGATGAACGACCTGCGGGTGGCCGCGGCCCCCTTCAGCCAACAGAAGATCATCTTCAAGCGCAAGCACAACTGGCTGATGACCTGGCTCTACGTCGGCACCTTCGGGTCCTTCATCGGCTTCGCGGCCGGCCTGCCCCTGCTGATCAAGAACAACTTCGAGGCGCAGGGCTACCAGGCGACCACCTATGCCTGGATCGGCCCGTTCATCGGCGCGCTCATGCGCTGGGCCGGCGGCTGGCTCTCCGACAAGATCGGCGGCGCCAGGGTCACGATCCTGTCGTTCGTCGGCATGGCGGCGGCTCTGGTCGTGGTGATCTTCGCGCTGCCCTCGGGCGGCGACCAGGGCAGCTTCTGGGCGTTCTTCATCGGTTTCCTCTTCGCCTTCGCCTTCTCCGGGCTGGGCAACGGATCGACCTTCCGGCAGATCCCGGTGATCTTCCGGGACCAGCACATGCGTGAAGCCGAGGGCAGGGGCCCCGAGGCGCAGGCCGCGGCGCTGAAGCAGTCGGAGATGGAGGCGGGCGCCGTCACCGGCTTCTCCTCCGCCATCGCCGCCTACGGGTTCTTCTTCATCCCGGCGATGTTCGCCGCCATGGCCGTCACGAACGCGCTGTGGCTCTTCATCGGCTTCTACGCCACCTGCCTGGCGGTGTGCTGGTGGTTCTACGCCCGCCCGGGCGCCGAGGCCCCGAGCTGACCCCGGGCCGGGGGCAGGGCGGTGGAGGGGGCGGGGTCCGGGGCGGGGGCGGCCGTACTCTGGAGGCATGAGCAGCGCCCCCGCTTCCGACCCGCAGTCCCCGCAGCCCGAGCCCCGGCCCGAGGCTGCGCCCGCGCCGCGGCCCAAGCCCCGGCTCGTCTTCGACGACCCGCTGGACCAGCAGTCCTCGGACGACACCGACCGCGGGTGGGGCGAGCGGCCGGCCTCCGCCGGGAGCGCGGCCGACCTGGCCCGCTTCCTCGACGAGAAGCCGCCGCACCACGTCTGACCCGCTAGTAGCCCTGACCGGGGTGACCGTACTGGCCGCCCTGGCCGCCGTACCCACCCTGGCCGCCTTGGCCGCCCTGGCCGCCCTGGCCGCCGTACCCGCCCGGGCCACCTTGGCCGCCCTGGCCGTTCTGGCCGTTCTGGCCGCGCTGGGCGATGAGCTCGTCCCGGATCTCCTTGAGGACCACCAGCTCGGTGATCTCGATGGTCTCCTGGACGCCTTCCTTGGCCTTGCGGCGCTGCTCCATCTTGGCCAGGTACTTCGACATCGGCAGCACCATCAGGAAGTAGACGACCGCTGCGGTGATCAGGAAGGTCAGCGCGGCGTTCAGCACCGAACCCCAGAGGATGTTCACGCCGGTGGGCTCCCCCTTCGCGTCGATGCCGCAAGGGTCCTTCAGGCAAGACGTGTAGCCGTCCAGGCTCTTCGTCCCCACGGCGCCGACCAGCGGGCTGATGATCCCCTTCACGACCGAGTTCACGATGTTCGTGAACGCGGCGCCGATGACGACCGCCACCGCCAGGTCGACCACGTTGCCGCGCATCAGGAAGGCTTTGAAGCCTGCCAGGACGCCTTCCTTCTTCTTCTCGCTCACCACTGAGCCTCTCTTCGAATCCGCCGAACATGGAGCCAACGGTTCCGAAAGCTACGGCAGTCCGGGCCCGGCGTGTCCAATCGGTGCCCGTCTTGTGGTGACTTGACTGCACGCAAGTCCGATTCAGCACAGTGTCACCGCCAGCCGTGCCACGGCGCCCGCCCCCACGAGAGCCCGCGCGGTGTCCCGGGGCACCGACAGGACGACCAGCGCCCCGGCATCCCCGACATCCTTCTCCGGAGCGGGTACTTCGGCCACGCGCGCACCGGCGGCCACCACCCTCGGCGAGCCCGCGCGCTCCGCCGCGACCACGTCCACCCGGTCCCCGGGCCGCAACAGCCGCACCGTCGCCGCGTCCGCGATGCGCACCGGCGCCGACACCCACCGCACCGCGGCCGGCGGGGGTTTCACCCCGGGGGGCGGAGTCGCGCCCCGCGAAGCCTGGGCCGCCTCCGTCCCGCCCACCACCGCCAGCGCGGCCGCCAGTACGGCCAGGCCGGCCGAAGCCGCGCGCCGCCGACGCCGTACGGCCCGGCGCAGCCGGTCCCCGCCCCGCCCGACGCGAAGCGGAGGAAAGGAGGGCACGGGCCGCGCGGGGGGACACGCGGAAGAGGCGGGGGGACACGCGGAAGAGGGGAAAGAGGGGGAAGAAGAGGAGAAGGGCGAGGACTTGGACATGACGGCCACCACCGGCGATCGAGTTCCGACGCCCGGACCCAGCGCCCGGACACCCCTCACGATCCGCCGCCCCGCCAACTCCCGCTCGCCCCTGGGGACAATCCCCAGCCTATGGACAACGCCATCACCCACACGAGTGGCCGCCCGGCGGTCAGCCGCCCTCCCGGACCCGCCGCAGCGCCGCCACCGGGTCGGCGGCCCGTGTCACCGCCCGGCCCACCACGACGTGCGATGCCCCGGCGGCGAAGGCCGCCCGCGCCGTCCCGGCACGGGCGGCGTGCTCGCCCGGCTCCCCGCCCGCCAGGGTGATCCCCGGCGTCACGATCAACGGGCGCGGCCCCAGCGCGGCCCGCAGCGCACCGGCCTCCCGCGGTGAGGCGACGAGACCGTCGCACCCCGCGTCCACCGCCAGCCGGGCCAGCCGCAGCACCTGCTCCTCGGTCGACGTGCCGATGCCGATGTCGGCGAGGTCGCTCCCGGTCATGCTCGTGACCACCGTCAGCGCGATCACCCGCAGCCCGGGGAACTCCCGCGCCGCCGCCACCGCCGCGGACATGATGCCCGTACCGCCCATCGCGTGCACGGTCACCATCGAGGCGCCCAGCGCGCCCGCGGCGCGCACCGCGCCCGCCACGGAATTCGGGATCTCGAAGAGCTTCAGGTCCAGGAACACCTCGTGCCCGCGCCCGATGAGTTCCTCGACGAGGCCGGGCCCGGCGGCGGTGAGCAGCTCCAGCCCGATCTTGTAGTGGCCGCAGGCATTCCCGAGGCGGTCGGCGAGCGCCTCGGCCTCCCGCCGCCCCGCGAAGTCGAGGGCGACGATCGTATTGCTCCCGCTCACGTGGACCGCTACGGCAGTTCGATGCCGAGGTCCCAGCCGTCGTGGGCGTGGGTGCACAGGCAGGCGCGGGAGTCCGTCGGGGGCAGGGCGGAGACCGCGTCGAAGAGGACCTCCCGCAGGCGGCCGACGTTCTCGCCGAACACCTTCAGGACCTCCGTGTGGGACACGCCCTCACCCGTCTCCGCGCCCGCGTCCAGGTCCGTGACCAGCGCCATCGACGTGTAGCAGAGGCCCAGCTCGCGGGCGAGGACCGCCTCCGGGTGGCCCGTCATGCCGACGACCGACCAGCCCATCGCGGCGTGCCACTTCGACTCGGCGCGCGTCGAGAAGCGGGGGCCCTCGATGACGACCATCGTGCCGCCGTCCACCGGCTCCCATGCGCGCCCGCGCGCCGCCGCCAGCGCCACCGAGCGGCCCACCGGGCAGTACGGGTCGGCGAAGGTGGTGTGCACGACGTTCGGGACCGTGCCCCCGGGCAGCGGCTCGCCGTCGAAGAACGTCTGGGCGCGGGACTTCGTACGGTCGACCAGCTGGTCGGGAACGAGCAGCGTGCCCGGGCCGTACTCGGTGCGCAGGCCGCCGACCGCGCACGGGCCGAGCACCTGGCGGACGCCCACCGAGCGCAGCGCCCACAGGTTGGCCCGGTAGTTGATCTTGTGGGGCGGGAGCTTGTGGCTGCGACCGTGGCGGGGCAGGAAGGCGACCTGGCGCCCGGCCAGCTCACCGAGGAAGAGGGAGTCGCTCGGAGGCCCGTACGGGGTGTCCACCCGGACCTCGGAGACGTCGTCCAGGAAGGAGTAGAAGCCCGAGCCGCCGATGACACCGATCTCTGCGTTAGCCATGCCGCCACCCTAACCGGGCATGCGCAAGGCCCCGCCGCCCGGGAAGGGCTGCGGGGCCTTACGAAGAACGGACGAGATCAGGGATCAGGCGGCGGACGTCGAGCTGCTGCTCGTGCTCGACGAGGAAGACGACGACGAGGACGTCGACGAAGCGGCCGGGGCGGCGGCAGGCGTCGACGGCTTCGAGGAGGCAGGCGTGCTGCTCGACGAGGCGCCGCGGCTGTCGTTCCGGTAGAAACCGGATCCCTTGAAGACGATGCCGACCGCGGAGAACACCTTCTTGAGGCGTCCCTGGCAGTTCGGGCACTCGGTCAGTGCGTCATCGGTGAACTTCTGCACGGCCTCAAGGCCCTCACCGCACTCGGTGCACTGGTACTGGTAGGTCGGCACGAATTTCCTCCTGGCACTCTGACTCAATGAGTGCTAACGACGTTCCATGGTGACGTATTCCGGCCGATCAGTCCACCGTCACCGGCACGCGGTGACCGACACCACGCTCGTTCACCCGCGCGGCAGGGACCTCCGGAGCACCGGTGGCAGGCGTTCCCGCCGACGAGTTGATGATCCGGCTCGGCGCCTTCGGGGCCAGGCTCGACCGCAGCGCGAGCAGGGTCGCCAGCGCCAGCACGGTGCCCGCCATGGGCACCAGGAAGCCGTACGAGGACCCGTGTGCGTCCGTCAGGCGGCCGGCCAGGGTCACGGCGGTGGCCTGACCGAAGGCGACGGCGCCGGTGAGCCAGGTGAAGGCCTCGGTGCGGGCGTTCGCCGGGATCAGGGACTCGATCATCGTGTAGCCGGTGATCAGGGCCGGGGCGATGCACAGGCCGACGACCAGGCCGAGCGCGCCCAGCAGGATCATGGAGTGCGCGGTCCACAGGACCGAGGCGGCCACGGTGAGGCCGGCGTAGCCGAGCAGCAGCCGGCGGCGCGGGCCGATCTTCCAGGCGATGGCGCCGCAGGCGATGCCCGCGGTCATGTTGCCGGCCGCGAAGACGCCGTACAGCAGGCCGTTGGCGCCCGGGTTGCCGATCTCGTTGGAGAAGGCGGCGAGCGAGACCTGCATGCCGCCGAAGACGGCGCCGATGCCGAGGAAGGCCACGATCAGGACGCGCAGGCCCGGGAAGGACAGCGCGGAGGCGTGCTCCTCGCTCCCGGCGGCCACGGTGTGCAGCTTCGGCTGGGTGGCGCGCTGCGCGGCGAAGACCAGACCGCCGGCCAGCGTCAGCGCGGCCTCGGTGATCAGTCCGGCGGCCGGGTGGACGCCGGTGCACAGGGCGGTGGCCAGCACCGGGCCGACGACGAAGGTGAACTCGTCGGTGACGGATTCGAACGCGGCGGCCGTCGGCAGCAGCGGGGAGCCTTCCAGCCTGGCGGCCCAGCGGGCCCGGACCATCGGCCCGACCTGCGGGACGGAGGCGCCGGCGGGGACGGCCGCCAGGGCCAGCGCCCACACGGGGGCGCCCAGCAGTGCGAGCGCCACGAGGGTGGAGACGGCGGCGGAGTGCATGAGGACGACGGGGACCAGGACGGCGCTCTGGCCGCGGCGGTCGGTGAGCTTGCCCATCACCGGGGCGGACAGCGCCATCGAGACGCCGGTGACGGCGGCGACGATGCCGGCGCTGCCGTAGGAGCCGCTGGTGTGCTGGACGAGGAGCAGGATGCTGATGGTCAGCATGCCGAAGGGGAGCCGGGCGGCGAATCCCGGGAGAACGAAGCCGATGGCGCCGGGCGTGCGCAGGAGCTGCCCGTAACCGGGGCGGGCGGACTTGTCGGTCGTGACCGCGGATGTCACGGCCTGGCCTTTCCGCTGCCTGGTAGAGCGTCCCCGTCTGCGGACGGTGGGCCGCCTTGTGAGCGACCGCACCCGTACATGTGGGAGCCCCGAGAGCTGTCCTCTTGCGCAGAACCGAGTGATACCTGGGCGCCCACTGCGGGAGGGAGCCACGGCCGCTTTGCGGTCGCGCCAGCTCTGCGTCAGGCAGAGTTGGTTCGATGTGGTGTGCCTTTATCGTACAGGCAGACCAGGTATGTGTCCTGTGATTCCGGCGACATGCGGTGTCTTCACCTGCGATTAACTGGAAGTTCGCATTCCGGAGCCCGTAAAAGTGGGGTGAAACCGCCCGCAAACCCCGAAAACATAGAATTAGAACGACACTCTAACGCTCTGTTGAAGTCAGGTCCGGGGCCCGCGGCCCCGCTCAGCCCCCGTTCGAGCCCGTCCCCAGCCATCCGGCCAGCTTGCCGCCCCGCGCCACCGCCCGCAGCCGGGCCTCCGCCGCGTCCCGCACCGGATCCGTGGCCACCACCAGCAGCTCGTCCCCGCGCCGCAGCACGGTCGACGGCAGCGGTACGAAGCTCTTCGCGTCCCGGACCACCAGCGTCACCGACGCCCCCGGCGGCAGCCGCAGCTCGCTCACCTCGACGCCGTGCATCCGCGAGGCCGCGGGGATGGCGAAGGACAGCAGGTGTCCGCGCAGCTTCTCCAGCGGCGCCGACTCGATCCCCAGGTCGGCGGCCCCCTCGTCACCGGCGCCGAGCTCCAGCTTGCGGGCGAGCCAGGGCAGGGTCGGCCCCTGGACCAGGGTGTAGACGACGACCAGCACGAAGACGATGTTGAAGACGCGGTCGCTCCCCTCGATCCCGGTCACCATCGGGATGGTCGCCAAGATGATGGGAACGGCGCCGCGCAGCCCCGCCCACGACATCAGGGCCTGCTCCTGCCAAGGGATCCGGAAGGGCAGCAGGCTGAGGAAGACCTCCAGCGGGCGCGCCACCATCGTCAGCACCAGGCCGATGACCACGGCGGGCCAGAAGTCGTTCACCAGCTCGTGCGGGGTGACCAGGAGCCCGAGCAGGACGAACATGCCGATCTGGGCGATCCAGCCGAGCCCGTCCGCGAACCCCCGGGTCGCCGGCCAGTGCGGCAGCTTCGCGTTCCCGAGCACCATCGCGGCCAGGTAGACGGCGAGGAAGCCGGAGCCGTGCGCCATCGCGCCGGCCGCGTACGCCGACACCGCGATCGCCATGACGGCGATCGGGTAGAGGCCGGAGGCGGGCAGTGCCACGTGCCGCAGGCCGTACGCCCCCAGGAAGCCCACCGACAGGCCGATCGCGACGCCGATCAGCAGCTCCAGGGCGATCTTGCCGACCAGGACGTACCACTGGTCCACCGGGCCCACCGTCGCGAAGGCGACGACCAGGATGACGACGGGGGCGTCGTTGAAGCCCGACTCCGCCTCCAGCACGCCCGTGATCCGCGAGGGCAGCGGGACCTTGCGCAGTACGGAGAAGACGGCCGCGGCGTCGGTCGAGGAGACGACCGCGCCGATCAGCAGGGACTGCCGCCAGTCGAGCCCGACCAGGTAGTGCGCGCCCGCGGCCGTGACGCCGACGCTGATGGCGACGCCGACGAGCGACAGCACGATCGCGGCCGGCAGCGCCGGCCTGATCTGTTTCCACTTGGTGCCCAGACCACCCTCGGCGAGGATCACGACGAGCGCGGCGTAGCCGATGACCTGTGTCAGCTCGGCATTGTCGAAAACGACGTTGCCTATGCCGTCCTGGCCTATCGCTATGCCTATGCCGAGGTAGATGAGCAGGCTGGGGAGGCCGCTGCGTGAAGAGATGCGTACCGCCGCGACGGCGACGAGCAGCACGAGCGAGCAGACCAGCAGGAGCTCATTGAGCGTGTGGACGGTCAGCGGGCGGCCCTTTCCTCAAGTCGCCCGGCGGAACGTTCCTCCAGGCGACAAGTCCGGCAAGATCGGCAGGTACTTCGTTACCTTACCTAATATTTGACGCGCCCTTTACGCGATACCCACATTGTGAAACGCCTGTTCGGCCCTGTCCTCGTCACCTCGACCCCTGGCGGATCAACGGACCCGGTGCTGCGCCTATGGTTGCTCCCAGCACTCCCAGGACCACCCTGCCCCTCTAAGGACAGCGATGCCCGCCAACGAAACCGCTCCTCCCGTCAAGAAGAGGGGACGACGCGCCCGTCTGATCGTGCTCGTGCTGGTCCTGGCGCTCCTGTCGGGCTTCGGGTACGGGACGTACTGGAGCATGGACAACGTCCGCGCCTCGTTCCCCCAGGCCACCGGCACCCTCAAGGTTCCCGGCCTGACCGGGACCGTCGAGGTCAAGCGGGACTCCCACGGCATTCCCCAGCTCTACGCCGACAACGACGACGACCTCTTCCGCGCACAGGGCTTCGTCCACGCCCAGGACCGCTTCTGGGAGATGGACGTCCGGCGCCACATGACCTCCGGCCGGCTCTCCGAGATGTTCGGCGCCGACCAGGTCGAGACCGACGCCTTCCTGCGCACGCTCGGCTGGCGCCAGGTCGCGCAGGCCGAGTACGACAAGAAGCTGTCGCCCGAGACGAAGAAGTACCTCCAGGCCTACGCCGACGGGGTCAACGCGTACCTGAAGGGGAAGTCCGGCAAGGACCTCTCCGTCGAGCACGCCGCCCTCAAGCTCAGCGACGACTACCGGCCCGAGCAGTGGACGCCGGTGGACTCGGTGGCCTGGCTCAAGGCGATGGCCTGGGACCTGCGCGGCAACATGCAGGACGAGATCGACCGCGCGCTGATGTCCAACAAGCTCACGCAGGCGCAGATCGACGAGCTCTACCCGCCGTACCCCTTCGACCGGAACAAGCCGATCGTCGACGCCGGCAAGATCGAGGGCGGCAAGTACGCGCCCCAGGGCACGGCCGCGGGCTCCACCGCCGCCGGCAAGAACTCCGGCGGCACCGGCACCACCGGCTCGCAGGCCTCGACCGGCGCGCAGGGTCCGGCCGCCCCGGCGAACCCCACCGGCCTCGCGGACGACACCACCGCCCAGGGCGCCACCGTGGGCCTGCGCAACTCGCTGACCTCCCTCGCCGCGACCCTGGACAAGGTCCCGGCGATCCTCGGCCCCAACGGCAGCGGCATCGGCTCGAACTCCTGGGTCGTCTCCGGCCAGTACACGACCACCGGCAAGCCGCTGCTCGCGAACGACCCGCACCTGTCCCCGCAGCTGCCCTCGGTCTGGTACCAGATGGGCCTGCACTGCCGCACGGTCTCCAACCAGTGCAAGTACGACGTCGCGGGCTACACCTTCTCGGGCATGCCCGGCGTGGTCATCGGCCACAACGCCGACATCGCCTGGGGCATGACCAACCTCGGCGCCGACGTCACCGACCTCTACCTGGAGCAGGTCAAGCCCGAGGGCTACGTCTACGACAACAAGGTGGTCCCCTTCACGACCCGTGAAGAGGTCATCAAGATCGCGGGCGGCAAGAGCAAGAAGATCACCGTCCGCACCACCAACAACGGCCCGCTGATCTCCGACCGCAGCGACGAGCTGGGCACGGTCGGCAGCCGCGCCCCCGTCTCCAGCTCGGCCCCCGACCGCGGCAACGGCTACGCCGTCGCCCTGCGCTGGACCGCCCTGGACCCCGGCAAGTCGATGGACGCGGTCTTCGCCCTCGACCGGGCCAAGGACTTCGCGGGCTTCCGCGCGGCCGCCCGCGACTTCGAGGTGCCCTCGCAGAACCTGATCTACGCCGACAACAAGGGCCCCGCCGGCAACATCGGCTACCAGGCCCCGGGCCGCATCCCGATCCGCGGCGCAGGCGACGGCCGCATGCCGGCCCCGGGCTGGGACTCCAAGTACGCCTGGAAGGGCGCCAGGGACGGCAACGCGGGCTACATCCCGCAGGACGAGATGCCGTACGACTACAACCCGGCGCGCGGCTACATCGTCACCGCGAACCAGGCGGTCGTCGAGAGCGGGACCGGCGCGGGCAAGTACCCGTACGTCCTGACCACCGACTGGGGCTACGGCGCCCGCAGCCAGCGGATCAACGACCTCATCGAGGCGAAGATCAAGGACAACGGCAAGATCTCCACCGACGACATGCGCACCATGCAGATGGACAACGGCAGCGAGATCGCCGCGCTGCTGACCCCGATGCTGGCCAAGATCGAGGTCTCGGACCCGGACGTGCGCTCGGCGCAGAAGCTGCTGGAGGGCTGGAACTACACCCAGGAGCCCGACTCGGCGGCGGCCGCGTACTTCAACGCGGTCTGGCGCAACATCCTCAAGCTGTCCTTCGGCGACAAGATGCCGAAGGAGCTGAGGATCGAGGGCAGCTGCATGAACGTCCAGGAGGAGAGCAGCGGTCCGGTCGACGACCTGGCCAAGACGGTCCGCGAGTGCGGTGCGCGCGACGCCGACTCGGCGCAGCCGGACGGCGGCGACCGCTGGTTCGAGGTGGTCCGCCGCCTGGTCAAGGACGAGAAGTCGGCCTGGTGGCAGACGCCGGCCGCCCGCAACCAGCCCGCGACCGCCACCCGCGACCAGCTGTTCGCGCGGGCCATGAAGGACGCCCGCTGGGAGCTGACCGCCAAGCTGGGCAAGGACCAGTCCACGTGGAGCTGGGGCCGCCTGCACCAGCTGACGCTGAAGAACCAGACCATCGGCACCGGGGGCCCCGGCTTCATGCAGTGGCTCCTCAACCGCGGCCCGTGGAACCTGGGCGGCGGCGAGGCCACGGTGAACGCGACCGGCTGGAACGCCTCCAGCGGGTACGGGGTCACGTGGGTGCCGTCGATGCGCATGGTCGTGAACCTCAACGACCTGGACAAGTCGCGCTGGATCAACCTGACCGGTGCCTCGGGCCACGCGTACCACGACAACTACACGGACCAGACGACGATGTGGGCCAAGGGCGAGCTGCTGGACTGGCCCTTCGGCAAGGAGGCCGTGGACAAGGCGACCACGGAGACCCTCACGCTCAAGCCGTGACGGCCCTCAAGCCGTGAATCTGACCACCCCCGACGGGGTGGCCACCGCCTGAACGGGGTGGTCGTGCGGTTCCTCCGGGACCCGCGCGACCACCTCTTCGTCGTAGAGGAGCACGACCAGCGCGGGATGCGCCCCGGCGCGCGCCAGGCGCGCCAGCACCCGGTCGTACGAGCCCCCGCCGCGCCCCAGGCGCATCCCGCGCCCGTCCACGGCCAGTCCGGGCAGCAGCACCGCGTCGGCGCCGGTGACCGCGTCCGGCCCGAGACGGGTCCCGGCCGGCTCCAGCAGCCGCATCTTCCCGGGGTGCGCGGCCTCGGCCAGGCTGTCCGGGCCCTCGTACGCCGCCCAGTCGAGGTCGTTGTCGGGCAGCAGCACGGGCAGCAGCACCCGCTTCCCGGCGGCGAGCAGGGCGTCCAGCAGATCGCGGGTGCCGGGTTCGGATCCGACGGAGACGTACGCCGCCACCGTGTGGGCATCGGCCAGTTCGGGTAGTTCGAGGGCCGAGCGGGAGAGAGCCAGGGCCGATGCGCGAAGGGACTCGGGGGGCAGGAGGCGGCGGGCGGCGAGCAGTTCTCGGCGCAGTGGAGCCTTTTCGGACGGGTTCGACGGGTTCTCTACCACAGCTGACTCTGATTTCCTTTCAAATCGGTTCATTATCGGATCTACTTACCGGAAACAAGCCCGGAGCGGTCCGCGTGACCCACTATCGTTCTGCCCATGACTCAGTTGCACCCTGTGATCAAGAAGGCCGTGATCCCGGCCGCAGGTCTCGGTACCCGCTTCCTTCCGGCGACGAAGGCGACGCCCAAGGAAATGCTCCCGGTCGTGGACAAGCCGGCCATCCAGTACGTGGTCGAGGAGGCCGTGTCGGCCGGCCTGGACGACGTCCTGATGATCACAGGACGTAACAAGCGCGCCCTCGAAGACCACTTCGACCGCAACTACGAGCTGGAGTCGGCCCTCATCGCCAAGGGCGACGACGACCGCCTCAAGAAGGTCCAGGAGTCCAGCGACCTGGCCACCATGCACTACGTCCGCCAGGGCGACCCGCGCGGCCTCGGCCACGCCGTCCTGTGCGCCGAGCCGCACGTCGGCGACGAGCCCTTCGCCGTCCTGCTCGGCGACGACCTGATCGACCCGCGCGACCCGCTGCTGCGCCAGATGACCGACGTCCACGCCCGCACCGGCGGCACGGTCATCGCCCTCATGGAGGTCGACCCCGCCAACGTCCACCTCTACGGCTGCGCCGCCGTCGAGGCCACGGACGAGGACGACGTCGTCCGGATCACCGGCCTCGTCGAGAAGCCCGACCCGGCTGACGCGCCCAGCAACTACGCGGTCATCGGACGGTACGTCCTCAACCCCGCGATCTTCGACATACTGCGGGAGACCGAGCCGGGCCGCGGCGGGGAGATCCAGCTCACCGACGGCCTGCAGAAGCTGGCCGCCGACGAGACCGTGGGCGGCCCGGTGCACGGCGTGGTCTTCCGGGGCCGCCGCTACGACACCGGGGACCGCGGGGACTACCTGCGGGCCATCGTCCGACTCGCGTGCGAGCGCGAGGACTTGGGCCCGGAGTTCCGCACCTGGCTTCACCGTTACGTCACGGAGGAGATGTAGGACCTTGAGCAGCCGCGCACCGCAGGACACCGGCCGGGCCGCCCAGCGCCTGTGGTCGGTCGACGAGCACCTCGCTGACGTCCTCGCCGCGATCCGGCCGCTGGAGCCCATCGAGCTCCAGCTGCTCGACGCCCAGGGCTGCGTCCTGGTCGAGGACGTCACCGTGCCCGTCGCGCTCCCGCCCTTCGACAACAGCTCCATGGACGGGTACGCCGTCCGCACGGCCGATGTCCAGGGCGCGAGCGAGGAGTTCCCCGCGGTGCTGACGGTGATCGGGGACGTGGCGGCGGGCAGCGCGGAGCTGCCCACCGTCGGCCCCGGCCAGGCCGCCCGCATCATGACCGGCGCCCCGCTGCCCCCCGGCGCGGAAGCCGTCGTACCGGTCGAGTGGACCGACGGCGGTACGGGCGGCGGCGCGGCGGCCGGCATGACCCCGGCCAGCGCGGCCCCCGAGGGCGCGGGCGGCGAGGTACGGGTGCACCGGGCCGCCGAGGCGCGGGCCCACGTCCGCGCGCGCGGCAGCGACGTCCAGGCCGGTGACCTCGCGCTCGCCGCGGGCACGGTCCTCGGCCCGCCGCAGATCGCTCTGCTCGCCGCCATCGGGCGGGGCAGCGTACGGGTGCGCCCGCGCCCGCGCGTGGTCGTGCTGTCCACCGGCAGCGAGCTGGTCCAGCCGGGCGAATCGCTGGCCGCGGGGACGATCTACGATTCGAACAGCTTCGCGCTGGCCGCGGCCGCGCGCGACGCCGGGGCGATCTCCTACCGGGTCGGGGCCGTGGCCGACGACGCCGAGACCCTGCGCTCCACCATCGAGGACCAGCTGATCCGGGCGGACCTGCTGGTCACCACGGGCGGCGTCAGCGTCGGCGCGTACGACGTGGTCAAGGAGGCGCTGACCTCGGTCGGCGCCGCGGACGACGAGGCCGACGGCGGGCGGATGGACTTCCGCAAGCTGGCGATGCAGCCCGGCAAACCGCAGGGCTTCGGCACCGTCGGACCGGACCACACCCCCCTGCTGGCCCTGCCCGGCAACCCGGTGTCCTCGTACGTCTCCTTCGAACTGTTCGTGCGGCCCGCGATCCGCGCGCTCATGGGCCTGGCCGACGTCAGCCGGCCCAGCGTGCGGGCCGTGCTGGAAGCCGACAAGGCGCTGGGCTCCCCGGCCGGGCGCCGCCAGTTCCTGCGCGGCAAGTACGACGCGCAGAAGGGCACGGTCAGCCCGGTCGGCGGATCGGGCTCCCACCTGATCGCGGCGCTGGCCCACGCCGACTCCCTGATGGTCGTACCGGAGGACGTCACCTCGCTGGAGCCGGGGGCCGAGCTCGAAGTGGTCCTGCTCGGCTGAAGTACGGCCGGTGCGGGTAGCGTGTTGCACCACACAGGCCCTTGCGGGGCCCGGAGCGGGAGCGGCACGAACCTATGACCACGCACAGCAGGCTGACGCACATCGACGAGGCCGGCGCGGCCCGGATGGTGGACGTCTCGGAGAAGGACGTCACGACGCGGACGGCACGGGCCAGCGGCCGCGTGCTCGTCTCCGCGCGGGTGATCGAGCTGCTGCGCGGCGAGGGAGTGCCCAAGGGCGACGCCCTCGCCACCGCGCGGATCGCCGGGATCATGGGCGCGAAGAAGACGCCCGACCTGATCCCGCTCTGCCACCCGCTGGCCGTCTCCGGCGTGAAGGTGGACCTGTCGGTCGCCGACGACGCCGTCGAGATCCTCGCCACCGTCAAGACGACCGACCGTACGGGCGTCGAGATGGAGGCGCTGACGGCCGTCGCGGTCGCCGGGCTCACCGTGATCGACATGGTGAAGGCCGTCGACAAGGGGGCCGTCATCACCGACGTCCGGGTGGAGGAGAAGACCGGCGGCAAGTCCGGCGACTGGACGCGCGCGTGAACGCCCCGCGCGGCGGCGACGCCTTCAGCCACCTGCCCGTACCGGCAGACGGGAGCGGGGCGGCGGGCCGGCCGGCCGAACCGGATGCGGCGGCCGCGGGGCACGAGCCCGGGCGCGCCCTGCGCGGCCTCGTGGTCACCGCCTCGAACCGCGCCTCGGCGGGCGTGTACGCCGACCGGGGCGGGCCGCTGCTGGCCGAGGGGCTGGAGGAGCTCGGCTTCGCGGTGGACGGCCCGCGGGTCGTCCCCGACGGGGACCCGGTCGAACAGGCGCTGCGCGAGGGCGTGGCCGCCGGGTACGACGTCATCCTCACCACCGGCGGCACCGGCATCTCGCCGACCGACCGCACCCCGGACGCCACGGCGCGGGTGCTGGACTACGAGGTCCCGGGCATCCCGCAGGCCATCCGCGCCGAGGGCCTGGCCAAGGTGGCGACCGCCGCCCTGTCCCGGGGCCTGGCGGGCGTGGCCGGACACACGCTGATCGTGAACCTGCCGGGCTCGCCGGGCGGGGTGCGCGACGGCCTGGCCGTCCTGGCCCGCATCCTGCCGCACGCGGTGGACCAGATCCGGGGCGGCGACCACCCCAGACCGGCGGAGCCTCACGGGAGCACGAGCTGAACGGACCCACCTGGCCGGTGGTGCTCACCGACGGCGACGTCACGCTCCGGCCGATAAAACTGCGGGACCAGAGTGCCTGGCGCGAGGTCAACCGGCGCAACCGCGACTGGCTCCGGCCGTGGGAGGCGACGATTCCGCCGCCCGCGCCCTGGGGACCGGTGATCCAGCGGCCGACGTACCGCCAGATGGTCCGCCATCTGCGGGCCGAGGCGAACGCGGGGCGGATGCTGCCCTTCGTCATCGAGTACCAGGGGCGGCTGGTCGGCCAGCTGACGGTCGCCGGGATCACCTGGGGCTCGATGTGCGCGGGCCACGTGGGCTATTGGGTGGACCGCGAGGTGGCGGGCCGGGGCGTGATGCCGACGGCGGTCGCGATGGCGGTGGACCACTGCTTCGCCAAGGTCGGGCTGCACCGGATCGAGGTCTGCATCCGCCCCGAGAACGGGCCGAGCCGGCGGGTCGTGGAGAAGCTGGGCTTCCGCGAGGAAGGGCTGCGGCCGCGCTACCTCCACATCGACGGCGCGTGGCGCGACCACCTCGTGTACGCGCTGACGGCGGACGAGGTCCCGGAGGGGCTCCTGCGCCGATGGCACCGGGCACGCGCATAAACGAATAACTGTTCGAATTATCGGGGGGCGGAACCGATTCGCCCATAACCTGATCCGAAGAATCACAAAAAAAGTCCGTGATATCAGCCGGTTCGCGCGACACACCGGCCCAATTGGCGGATCCGTCCGGCCGCGCCCCTCTACGGTGTGAGGTGTGAGCAGCAGCGGCCTCATCTACGCAGTCATTGTCGGGGCCTGGGCCGCCTACTTGGTGCCCATGTGGCTCCGGAGGCAGGACGAGCTGAACGAAGCCCGTCCGACGGAACGCTTCTCCACTGCCATTCGGCTGCTTTCCGGCCGGGCGGGAATGGAGCGTCGTTACGCCAAGGGGCTGCGTGAACGCGGCGACCAGGAGGCCGGTCCCGAGTACCGCGCGGACCCGGACGCCGCGACGGAAACGGTGAATTCCGTGGACGCCGACGCCCGGGCCGTTGCCGTACCCCCGACCAGGGCGGAGCCGAGGTCGGCCGTGGCGGAGCGCCACCGGCGCGAGCAGCGCCTCCAGGTGCTCGCGCGCCGTCGGCGTACCACCGCGCTCCTCTTCCTGATCTTCACGCTCGGCGCGATCGTCGCCGCGGTCGGCGGTCTCGGCTACCTCTGGGCGCCGGCCTTGCCGGCCTTGCTGCTGAGCGCGTACATCGTGCACCTGCGGGTCCAGGAGCGGCGCCGCTACGAGTTCACGATGGACCGGCGGCGCGCCGAGGCCGCCGCCCGGCAGCTGCGCGAGAACCGCCCGCGCCGCCGCGAGCCGGAGGCGGCCGCGGGATCCGAACCGGACCCTGCTCCACCGGTCTCCCCGCAGGAGGCCGGACGGCGCGCGCTGGTCGAGCAGACCGACCACGCCGAGTGGGTGGACCAGCAGCGCGAGCGCGAGCGCGGCCCCGCCCACGGTGACAGCTGGGAGCCGGTCCCGGTCCCGCTGCCGACGTACGTGACGGCCCCGGTCGCCCCGCGCGCCACGGGCCCCGCGAACCCGGACGCCTGGAGCGCGACCCGCTCCAGCACGGCCGAGCCGACGGACCCGCGGCTGCGCGCGCAGCCCTCGCCGGCCGCGAGGCCCGAGCCGAAGCCGGACGCGAAGGCGGACCAGAAGCCGCTCCCGAACGCCCGCGTACGCGGCCAGGGCCGCGGCCGCACACCGCTGTTCGACCAGTACGAAAGCGACGACCGCCCCCGCGCCGCGAACGAGTGAACGGACCTGCGCCGACGCCCCCGGTATCGGTTTTGGAGCACCGGCACGGGGATGCTAATGTTTCACACGTCGCAAGGGCCTGTGGCGCAGTCTGGTAGCGCACCTCGTTCGCATCGAGGGGGTCTGGGGTTCAAATCCCCACAGGTCCACAAACGACAGTTTCCGAGTAGCTCTCGGAAACGTCCCGAGATCCCGTCCGGTCGAAAGACCGGGCGGGATCTCGGCGTTTGAGGAGCTTCCTTCGGGAACGGCGAAGACCGGTCCGGGACGGGCGACCCTTTCGCGGGAGCCCCCGACCACCGCCCGAGGGGGCGGGGGCCGGCCGCCGCCGTGGGTCACGGGGTGAGGGGCTTGGACATGCAGCGGCTGGAGTCGTATGTGCGGTAGTGGCCGAACTTCGTCGTGAGGGTGTAGTCCGAGGAGAAGTAGAGGGCTATCGCCTCCGGCTGCTGGTCTCCCGTTTCCAGGACCATGCGGGTGCGGCCCGCCGCGCGGGCGTCGGCTTCCAGCGCGGCCAGGACGCGGCGGGCCAGGCCCAGTCCGCGGGCCTCGGGGACCACGTACATGCGCTTGAGCTCGGCGTCGCCGTCCGAGTAGCCCTCGTCGTTCCGGTCCTGGCTGCGCCAGCCGCCGCTGGCCAGGGGTGCGCCCGAGGCGTCGTACGCGAGCAGGTACAGGCCGCGCGGCGGGGCGAACATCGCCGGGTCGAGCGGTGTGACATCGCCCTCACCGCCGTAGCGCACCTGGTACTCCAGCTGGACCTGGTCGTTGAGTTTGAGCGCGTCCGGGTGGTCGTAGGGCACGACGCGGAGCTCTATCCCGTGAGACATCGGAACATCGTACGGAACGCTCCCGTTATGGTGCGGGGATGCTCACTGTGACCAGCGTGAATGTGAACGGGATCCGCGCCGCCGCCAAGAAGGGGTTCTCCCCGTGGCTGGCCGGGTCGGACGCCGACGTCGTCTGCCTGCAGGAGGTGCGGGCCGAGGAGGGGCAGATTCCGGACGAGGTCCGCACGCCCGACGGCTGGCACACCGTGTTCGCGCCGGCCGCCGCCAAGGGGCGGGCCGGGGTCGCGCTCTACACGCGGCGCGAGCCCGACGCCGTGCGGGTGGGATTCGGGAGCGAGGAGTTCGACGCGAGCGGGCGCTACATCGAGGCGGACCTCCCGGGCGTCACCGTCGCCAGCCTCTACCTGCCCTCCGGCGAGGCCGGGACCGAGAAGCAGGACGAGAAGTACCGGTTCATGGGGGAGTTCCTCCCCTACCTCGCCGAGCTGAAGGTGCGCTCCGCCGCCGAGGGGCGCGAGGTCGTGGTGTGCGGTGACTGGAACATCTGCCACAACGAGGTGGACCTCAAGAACTGGAAGACCAACCGGAAGAACGCCGGCTTCCTGCCCGAGGAGCGGGAGTGGCTCGGGCAGGTGTACGACACCGCCGGCTACGTGGACGTCGTCAGGAGCCTGCACCCCGACACCGAGGGGCCGTACTCCTGGTGGTCCTACCGCGGGCGGGCCTTCGACAACGACGCCGGCTGGCGCATCGACCTCCAGGTCGCGACGCCGGGTCTGGCCGCCAAGGCCGTGAAGGCCTTCGTCGAGCGGGCCGAGACGCACCCCGAGCGCTGGTCCGACCACGCGCCCGTGACCGCGGTCTACGAACTGGGGTCCTGAGCCGAGGCCAGGAGGCGGTCCATGGCCATCGTGAGCTCCGCCTCCACCACGCTCTTGGCGAGGGGACGCAGGCGAGGCAGGGCGTCCTGCGGCAGGTGGGTGGAGATGAGCTCGGTGAACAGGGCCGCCATGGCGTCCGCGTGCTCGCGGACCCGGCGTCCGGTCTCCAGCACCGCCGCGAGCGGAACGCCCTCGCGGACCAGCTCGGAGGAGACGTCCAGCAGGCGGCGGCTGACGTGCACGATCGCGTCGCCGTCGGTGGCGAGGTAGCCGAGGTCGAGGGAGGCCGCCAGGTTCTCCGGGGTGACCTCGCCCTCGAAGTAGTCGGCGAGGGCCTCCGGGGTCAGCCGTACGGGGGTTTCCTCGGACCAGCCGATGCCGAGCAGTTCGCCGAGCTGGCCGACGTCGCGTCCGTTCTCGAAGGCGGCGGTCAGTTCGGCGATGCCGCCGAGGGTGTGACCGCGCTCCAGCAGGGCGGCGATGGTGCGCAGCCGGGCCAGGTGGTGCTCGTCGTACCAGGCGATCCGGCCCTCGCGGCGCGGTGGCGGGAGCAGCTTGCGCTCGCGGTAGAAGCGCAGGGTGCGGACGGGGATGCCGGCCGCCTCGGCCAGTTCCTCCGTACGGTATTCACGCACTGTCGTCCCCGCTTCCGTGTCTTCCACAGACGCAGCCTATGGCGTACCGACAGTAACTTTCCGGGCGCGACCTCTACCCATGAGTACGGAGCTGCTCTAGTCTCCCGATTGTGCCAGTGATTGCTGGCAGTGTTGCGCTGTGGGGCTGCGGAAGGCGGCGGGCATGAGCGGTGGCATGGGTGGGCGCGAGCACGTACGAGTGGCGGTGATCGGTTCCGGCTTCGGCGGACTGGGCGCGGCCGTACGGCTGCGGCGGGAGGGGATCACGGACTTCGTGATCCTGGAACGGGCCGATTCCGTGGGCGGGACCTGGCGGGACAACAGCTATCCCGGGTGCGCGTGCGACGTCCCGTCCCATCTCTATTCGTTCTCCTTCGCGCCCAATCCCGACTGGCCGCGGACCTTCTCGGGGCAGCCGGCCATCCGCGCGTACCTGGAGCACGTCGCCGACACCTTCGGGCTGCGCCCGCACCTGCGGCTGGACTCCGAGGTTCGCATGATGCGCTGGGACGCCGACCGGCTGAGGTGGGAGATCGAGACCGCGGCCGGTGCACTCACCGCCGACGTCGTGGTCTCCGCCACCGGGCCGCTGTCCGACCCGAAGATGCCCGAGATCCCGGGGCTCGCCGAGTTCCCGGGCAAGGTCTTCCACTCCGCGCGCTGGGACCACGACTACGACCTGCGCGGCAAGCGGGTCGCCATGATCGGCACCGGCGCCTCGGCCATCCAGATCGTGCCGGCCATCGCCCCCGACGTGCGCCGGCTCACGCTGTTCCAGCGGACCCCGCCGTGGGTGATGCCGCGCACCGACCGGGCCATCAGCGGCGCGGAGCGCTGGCTGCACCGTCAGCTGCCGTTCACCCGGGCGGCCCGCCGGGGGCTGTTGTGGGGGATCCGGGAGCTCCAGGTCAGCGCCTTCACCAAGCGGCCCAACCAGCTCGGGCTCATCGAGTCGCTGGCCAAGGCGAACATGGCGCGCTCGATCAAGGACCCGGAGCTGCTGGCCAAGCTGACGCCCTCGTACCGGATCGGCTGCAAGCGGATCCTGCTCTCCAGCGAGTACTACCCGGCGCTGGCCCGGCCCAATGTGGACCTGGTCGCCTCCGGGCTCCAGGAGGTCCGGGGCAACACGCTGGTCGCCGCCGACGGCACGGAGACCGAGGTCGACGCGATCATCTTCGGCACCGGGTTCCACGTCACCGACATGCCGATCGCGGACCGGGTCGTGGGCGCGGAGGGCAGGACCCTCGCCGACCACTGGAAGGACGGGATGCAGTCGCTGCGCGGGGCGACCGCGGCCGGCTTCCCGAACTGGATGACGATCATCGGGCCGAACACGGGGCTCGGTAACAGCTCGATGATCCTGATGATCGAGTCGCAGCTGAACTACATGGCGGACTACCTGCGCCAACTGCACGTGCTCGGCGGGCGGGTCGCGCTCGCGGCCCGGCCCTCGGCGGTGCACCAGTGGAACCGCCAGGTCCAGACCCGCATGGAGCGGACCGTGTGGAACACCGGCGGCTGCACCAGCTGGTACCTGGACGCGCAGGGGCGCAACACGACGGTCTGGCCGGGCACGACCGGCGAGTTCCGCAAGGAGACGCGGAGCGTGGACCTGTCGGAGTACGAGGTCATCCGGCTCCGGGAGGACCGGGCCGAGCGCATCCCCGCCGGCGCCGGGAACGCGGAGGGCGCCGCATGAGCCGGACCGGGTACGTCACCTCCGGGCGGTACGCCCCGCCCGCCGCCCGTCGGGAGCTCGTCGCGGTCTCCGCCGACGGGGCCCGGCTGCACGTGGAGGAACACGGGGACGAGGGCGCGCCGGCCGTGGTCCTGGCCCACGGCTGGACCTGCTCCACCGCGTTCTGGGCCGCGCAGATCCGCGAGCTCGCCCGGGACCACCGGGTCATCGCCTACGACCAGCGCGGACACGGGCGCAGCCCCGCCGCCTCCCGCTACGCCACCGGGGCCCTCGCCGACGACCTCGTCGCCGTCCTCGGGGCCACCCTGGCCCCCGGGGAGAAGGCGGTCGTCGCCGGGCATTCCATGGGCGGCATGACGATCATGGCCGCCGCCGGGCGGCCGGAGTTCGCCGAGCACACCGCCGCCGCGCTGCTGTGCAGCACCGGCAGCGGCCGGCTGGTCGCGGAGTCGCTGGTCGTGCCCCTGCGTCCCGGGCGCGTACGGACGCGTATCACCGGCGCGGTCCTCGGGGCGCGCGCCCCTCTCGGGCCCGTCACGCCGGTCGCTAAAAGAGTGCTGAAGTACGCCACCATGGGGCCCGGGGCCGCGCCCGACAAGGTCGAGGCCTGCGCCCGCATCGTCCACGCCTGCCCCACCGGGGTCCGCCACGCCTGGTCCGAGGTGCTCGCCGGCCTGGACCTGGAGGCGAACCTCGCGGCGCTCACCGTGCCCACCGCCGTCGTCGGCGGCACGAACGACCGGCTCACCCCGATCGTGCACGCCCGGGGGCTGGCCGCCGCGCTGCCCCGCTGCGTGGGGCTGACCGAACTGACCGGCATGGGGCACATGACCCCGATCGAGGCCCCCGAGGCGGTCACCGGCGCCATCCGCGAGCTGACCGTCCACCTGGCGAACGTGACCGACGAACTGAAGGAGAAGACGCCGTGAGCGAGCGCAGGAGTCTGGAAGGCCAGGTCGCCGTCGTCACCGGCGCGGCCCGCGGGGTCGGCGAGCTCCTCGCCCGCAAGCTGTCCGCGCGCGGTGCGAAGGTGGCGCTGGTCGGCCTGGAGCCGGAGGCCCTCAAGGAGGTCTCCGAGCGGCTGCACACCGACAGCGACCACTGGCACGCCGACGTCACCGACCACGAGGCGATGGCCCGCGTCGCGCAGGAGGTCAAGCAGCGCTTCGGCAAGGTCGACCTCGTCGTCGCCAACGCGGGCGTCGCCGCCGGCGGTCCGTTCGCCGACTCCGACCCCGAGGCCTGGCGCCGGGTGGTCGAGGTCAACCTGATCGGCGGGGCGGTCACCGCCCGCGCCTTCCTCCCCGTACTCACCGAGAGCCGCGGCTACTTCCTCCAGATCGCCTCGCTCGCCGCGATCACGCCTGCGCCGATGATGAGCGCGTACTGCGCCTCCAAGTCCGGTGTCGAGGCCTTCGCGCACTGCCTGCGCGCCGAAGTCGGCTACAAGGGCGTCAAGGTGGGCGTCGGCTACCTCTCCTGGACCGACACCGACATGGTGCGCGGGGCCGACCAGGACGAGGTCATGCGGGAGCTGCGCCAACGGCTGCCCTGGCCGTCGAACCGCACGTACCCGCTGGGCCCGGCGGTGGACCGGATCGTGGCCGGCATCGAGCGGCGCTCGCCGCACGTGTACGCGCAGTGGTGGCTGCGCGGCATGCAGGGCGTGCGCGGCTACCTGCCCGGGATCATCGCGACCGTCGGGCAGCGGGAGATGAAGCGCTTCGAGCCCCGGCTGACGAGCGTCTCCAGGGGACTGGTGGGGGCCGGAGGCGCCGCCGACGAGAAGGAACGGACCCCGGGCACGGAGCGTCATTGATCGAAATGCGAGCTTTGTCCGCTCGTGCAAATCTGGTCGCAGCCCGGTCCCCTACACCCCACCAGGAGTGAACAGCATGGGCATCAAGGACCAGTTCCAGGACAAGGCGCAAGAGCTTGAGGACAAGGCCAAGGCGGCCCGGCAGGGTGCGAAGGACGAGGCGCCCCAGCGCGGTGCGCCCGCCTCCGACCAGGCCAAGAAGAAGAAGGAAAAGGTCCACGACGAGCTCGACGACAACTGGGACTTCTGACGCCCGCAGTTCGTGACGGAAGGGGCGCGGCCCGTGCACTGCACAGGCCGCGCCCCTTTTCGTGACCCCGCGGCCTACGGCCTCGGCGGCAGCTTCGGACGCTTCAGGTCGGGGACGTCCGCGTACCCGGGCGGCACCGCGGCCGGCTCCTGCTCCAGCAGCTCCAGCGCCAGGAACACGGCGTCGTCCAGCTGCGCGTGCCGCCCCTCCGCCCAGTCGAGCGGGGTGCGCAGGATCGCCAGGTCCGGCTCCACGCCGTGGTTCTCCACCGACCAGCCGTACTCCGGGAACCAGGCGGCGTTCATCGGCACCGTGATCACCGTGCCGTCGCCCAGGGTGTGCCGGCCGGTCATCCCGACCACCCCGCCCCACGTGCGCTGGCCGACCACCGGACCGAGCCCGAGCAGTTTGAAGGCCGCCGTGATCATGTCCCCGTCCGAGGAGGTCGCCTCGTCGGCCAGCGCCACGATCGGACCGCGGGGCGCGTTGGAGGCGTAACTGACCGGCTGGGCATTGCGCGTCAGGTCCCAGCCGAGGATCGAGCGGGTCAGTTTCTCCACCACCAGCTCGCTGATGTGCCCGCCCGCGTTGCCGCGCACGTCCACGATCAGCGCAGGCCGGGACATCTCCATCCGCAGGTCCCGGTTGAACTGGGCCCAGCCCGAACCGCCCATGTCGGGGATGTGCAGGTAGCCGCACTTGCCGCCGCTGAGCTCGCGGACCACCGCGCGCCGCTTGGACACCCAGTCCTGGTAGCGCAGCGGCCGCTCGTCGATCAGCGGCACGATCGCGACCCGCCGGGCCCGGCCCTCGCCTTCGGCGGGTACGAAGGTCAGCTCGACCGTGGTGCCGCCGGCCGCCGCGAGCAGGGGATGGGGACCGGCCACCGGATCCACCGGTCGCCCGTCGATGTGGGTGAGCACCGCGCCCTCCCGGATGCCGGTGCCGGCGAGCGGGGAGCGGGCCTTGGAGTCCGAGGACTCGCCGGGCAGGATCCGGGCGAGCGTCCAGCCCTCCTCGCGGGGCACGAAGTTGGCGCCGAGCAGCCCGATCGGCCGGTGGTAGTGCGGCGGGCCCTCGTTGCGGCGCGCGGGGGCCACGTACGCGTGCGAGGTGCCGAGCTCGCCGAGCACCTCGCGCAGCAGGTCAGCGAACTCGTCGGGCGAGGCGACCCGTTCGACCAGGGGGCGGTACTGGCGCAGCACCCCGTCCCAGTCGATGTTGCACATGTCCGGCTCCCAGAAGTAGGCGCGGATCAGCCGCCCGGCCTCCTCGAAGGCCTGGCGCCACTCGGCGGCGGGGTCCACCTCGTGCAGGATGCGCCGCAGGTCCAGGTAGACGGTGGAGTCGCCGTCGCCGGACTCGGTCGACGGGACCGCGCGCAGGTCGCCGTCGTCGTTGACGACCAGCCGGGTGCCGTCGCCGCTGACCGCGAACCAGTCCAGCCCGGAGGCCAGTGCGCTCTTGCGCGCCTTGGTGATCTCGAAGTGCTCCAGGGTGGGCTTGCCGCTGGTGTCGGTCGGGTTGGCGAAGGTCTCGCCGAGCGCGCCAGAGATCGGCCAGCGCAGCCACACCAGCCCGCCGCCGCTGACCGGGTACAGGGCCGAGTACTTCGACGCCGTCACCGGGAACGGGGTGACGCGGCTCTCCAGCCCCTCCACCTCCACCATCACCGCGCCCTCGCCCTCGGTGGACTCGCCCTCGCCCGGGTCGAGTCCGCCCGCCGCCGGGCGCCCGTCGGGGGTGAACGCGAACGGCGAGGGGGTCGCCGAGGACAACGGCACCAGGTACGGCCGGCAGCCCAGCGGGAAGGACAGGTCGCCGGTGTGCACGTCGTACACCGGGTCGAAACCGCGCCAGGAGAGGAAGGCCAGGTAGCGGCCGTCGCGGGTGAAGACCGGATTCTCGTCCTCGAAGCGGCCGTTGGTGACGTCGACGATGGAGTGCGGGCCGGGGCCGGAGATCCGGGCCATCTTGATCTGGCGCAGGGAGCGCCCGATGCCCGGGTGCGACCAGGCCAGCCAGGCCCCGTCGGGCGAGAACGCCAGGTCGGTGACGGGCCCGTTGATGGACCGGATCAGCTCGGTGACTCCCCCGGATCCTTCGGCCCGGGAGGTACCCCCACCCCGTTCGGACTCCTCGGTCCCCGCGGCTTCGCCCTCGTCGTCGGACACGTCGATGAGGAGCAGCCGCCCGTCGTTGGAGGCGATCGCGAGCCGCTCCCCGTCCGGATCGGAGAGCAGCTCCAGTACGCGGCCCAGCTCGCCCGAGGCCAGCCGGCGCGGCTCGCGGTCCCCGGAGGCCCGGGGCAGGTAGGCGATCTCGATCGCGTCCTCGCCCTCGGCGTCCGTCACGTACGCGACCTGCCCGCCGCTGCCGAGCATCTCGGGCAGCCGCACCCGTACGCCCGGGGTGTCGGCGATGGTCCGGGCGGGCCCGTCGCGGTGGGTGAGCCAGTACAGGCTGCCGCGGATGACGACGGCGCTGGCCCGGCCGGTGGCGTCGACGGAGAGCGAGTCGACGTGGCTGGCGGCCGGGATCTGGTACGTACGGCGGCCCGCGCGGGGACCGCCGAGGCGGACGTCGAGGCGGCGCGGGACGGCCTCGGGCGCGAGCGAGTCCACGAGCCAGAGGTCCCCGCCGCACTGGTAGACGACGCGGGAGCCGTCGCTGGAGGCGTGCCGGGCGTAGAACTCCTCGTGGTCGGTGTGCCGGCGCAGGTCGGTGCCGTCGGGCAGGCAGGAGTACAGGTTGCCGATGCCCTCGTGGTCGGAGAGGAAGGCGATCCGGCCGCCGACGAACATCGGGGCGTCGAGGTGGCCCTCGACGTGCTCCATCAGCTGTTTGCCGTGCAGCCACAGGCGGCCGGTGGCGCCGCCGCGGTAGCGCTTCCAGGCGGCGGGCTCGTGCGGGGGCTTGCCGGTCAGGAGCAGGGTGCGCCGCTCTCCTCCCGCCTCTTCGTGGACGGCGATGTCCGAGACCGGTCCCCACGGCAGCTTGCCGCCGGGTGAGCCGTCGGTCGGCACGCTGTAGGCCCAGGCGTAATAGGAGAAGGGCTGCCCGTGCGAGGACACGGCGAGGATGTCGCTGCGGCCGTCCTTGTCGGGCGGGGTCCAGCCGCAGACGCGGGTGTCGGTGGCCCCCCAGTAGCTGAGCTGGCGGGCCGGACCGCCGGCCACCGGGGCGAGGTGGATCTCGGGGTCGAGGCTGCGCCAGTTCGTGAAGGCGATGTGGCGGCCGTCGGGGGAGAAGCGCGGGTGGCCGACCCTGGTCCGGTCGACCGTGATCCGCCAGGCCCGGCCGGGGCTCTCGCCCTCGGGGACCAGCGGGGCGACCCAGAGGTCGTCCTCGGTCGCGAAGCACAGCAAATCGTCGTGGAGGTGCGGGAAGCGGAGGTACGCGCCGTCGTGACTCACCCCACAATGCTTTCCGCGCCGAGGGGGGCTGGCAACTCGTACAGGTGATCCATGCCCGCCGTAGGTGACACATGCCACTCCCCAAGCGAAACGGAACGGTTTCGTTTCGCTCGGAGCGGGGGTATCGTCATTGGTGTACGAAACGGTTTCGTTCGGATGGGAGGTGCCGGAGATGCCCGAAGAAGTCTCGTCGCGGCGCAGCCGGATCACCCCCGAGCGGGAAGCCGAGCTCCACGAGGCGGTCCTCGACCTCCTCCGCGAGGTCGGCTACGAGGCGCTGACCATGGACGCGGTCGCCGCCCGCACCAAGTCCAGCAAGGCCACCCTCTACCGCCAGTGGGGGAGCAAGCCCGAGCTGGTCGCCAGAGCCCTGCGGTGCACCCAGCCGACCTCCCTCCGGGAGATCGACACGGGCACGCTGCGCGGCGACTTCCACCGCATGGTCGAGCTCTCCGACAACGCGCAGATGGCGAAGGACACCGCGTTGCTGCGGGGCCTCGCCCATGCCGTCCACACGAGCCCCGAACTGCACCAGGCGCTGCGCAGGCTGCTCATGGAGCCGGAGATCTCCGGACTCGACGAGATCCTGCGACGCGGAGTGGAACGGGGCGAGATCGCCCCGGACTGTCCCGCGATCCGCTTCGTACCGCACATGCTGATCGGCGCCTTCATCGCCTTGCCGCTGATGGAGGACCGATCCGTGGACCAGGCGTTCCTCGCCGACTTCATGGACTCCGTGGTGTTCCCCGCCCTCGGCGTCTGATCGTCCGATCCTTCCTGCTGCTCCTGACACGCCGCTCTCGTCGTCGGGCCGGCTCTCCACGCCCTGATCCGTCCCGGATCCACCACGACCTGAACGGGAGAACCGCCTCCGTGGCTACCTTCCTCTACCGACTCGGCAGGGGCGCCTTCCGGCGCCGTGGCCTCGTCGCGCTCCTGTGGGTGGCGCTGCTGTTCGCTGCCGGCTTCGGCGCGGCGACGGCGTCCGCACCCACCTCCGGATCGTTCTCGATACCCGGCACGGAGGCCCAGAAGGCCTTCGACGTGCTGGACAAGAAGTTCCCGGGCATGGCTGCCGACGGCGCCACCGCCCGGATCGTCGTCAAGGCGCCCGCGGGCTCCTCGGTCAACGACGAGAAGAACAAGACCCAGGTCGAGAAGATCGTCTCCGACCTGAAGGAAGGCCCGGGCAAGGCCCAGGTCGCCTCGGTCGCCGACCCGTACCAGGCGCAGGCGGTGAGCCAGGACGGCTCCACCGCGTACGTGAGCGTCAAGTACACCGTCAGCGGCATGGAGCTGAAGGACGAGGCGCGCGACGCGCTCAAGGAATCCGGCGACGCCGCCAAGGCCGCCGGGCTCACCGTCGAGATCGGCGGCGACGCCCTGATGACGGCCCCCGAGACGGGTTCCGGCGAGATCATCGGCATCCTGATCGCGGCGATCGTCCTCGTCATCACCTTCGGTTCGCTGGTCGCGGCCGGACTGCCGCTGCTGACGGCGATCATCGGCGTGGGCATCGGCGTCTCCTCCATCACCGCGCTCGCCAACGTGCTGGACCTCGGCTCCACCACCTCCACCCTCGCGATGATGATCGGCCTCGCGGTCGGCATCGACTACGCCCTCTTCATCGTCTCCCGCTACCGCGTGGAGCTCGCCGAGGGCCGGGATCGGGACGAGGCCGCGGGCCGGGCCGCCGGAACCGCAGGCTCCGCCGTCGTCTTCGCCGGTCTCACCGTGGTCATCGCCCTCGTGGGCCTGGCCGTCGTCAACATCCCGATGCTGACGAAGATGGGCTTCGCGGCCGCGGGCACCGTGGTCATCGCCGTCCTCGTCGCCCTGACGCTGGTCCCGGCCATCCTGGGCTTCGCGGGCAAGAAGGTCCTGCCGGCGGGCAAGAAGAGCAAGCTGTTCGGCAAGGGCAAGCCGGCCGACGCCGAGCCCAAGGCCAACGGCGGCACCCGCTGGGCCCGGTTCGTCCTGCGCCGCCCGATCATGGTCCTGCTCGTCGGCGTGATCGGCCTCGGCGCCATCGCGATCCCGGCGAGCAAGCTGGAGATGGGCCTGCCGGACGACGGGGCCCAGCCGGTCTCCACCACCCAGCGCAAGGCGTACGACCTGCTGTCCGAGGGCTTCGGGCCGGGCTTCAACGGCCCGCTGATGGTGGTCGTCGACGGTGACAAGAAGCTCGCCGACGAGACGGTCGACCGGATCAAGGGCCTGGAGGGCGTGGCCGCGGTCACCCCGCCGACCCCGAACAAGGACGGCGACGCCTCCGTCATCACGGTCATCCCGAAGGACCGCCCGTCCTCCGTGGAGACCGAGAACCTGGTCCACACGATCCGCGACGGCAGCGGCGACGACGTCCTCGTCACGGGCGCGACCGCGATGAACATCGACTTCTCGCAGAAGATGAACGACGCGCTCCTGCCCTACCTGGCGCTCGTGGTCGGCCTCGCCTTCCTGCTGCTGATGGTGGTCTTCCGCTCCATCCTGGTCCCGCTCAAGGCGGCGCTCGGCTTCCTGCTCTCGGTGGTCGCCGCCCTCGGCGCGGTCGTCGCGGTCTTCCAGTGGGGCTGGCTCGGCTCGCTCTTCGGGGTGGAGCAGACCGGCCCGATCATGTCGATGATGCCGATCTTCATGGTGGGCGTCGTGTTCGGTCTGGCCATGGACTACGAGGTCTTCCTCGTCACCCGCATGCGGGAGGCGTACGTCCACGGCGAGCGCCCGGGCCAGGCCATCGTGACCGGCTTCCAGTACAGCGCGCGGGTGGTCGTGGCGGCCGCCGTCATCATGATCGCGGTGTTCTCGGGCTTCATCGGAGCCAGCGAGCAGATGATCAAGATGATCGGCTTCGGTCTCGCCATCGCCGTCCTCTTCGACGCCTTCGTCGTCCGCATGGCGATCGTGCCGGCGGTGCTCGCCCTGCTCGGCCACAAGGCCTGGTGGCTGCCGCGCTGGCTGGACCGGCTGCTGCCGAACGTGGACGTGGAGGGCGAGAGCCTGCGCAAGCACCTCGAAGGTGCCGGCGGTTCCTCGGAGGGTCCGGACAAGGACCGCGAGCTGGTCAACGCCTGACCCGTCAGTCACTCCCCGCGCAACGGGACCGGCCCCGCACCTGCGATCAGGTGCGGGGCCGGTCCCGCTCCGCGTGCGCGTCCGTTTCCGTCCGGGGCCGTTACGCCTGCCGGGTGACGGCGGCGTTCGTACGGCGCAGGAAGCGGCGCAGCGCGGCGATGTCGAACTGGATCACCGCGACGCCCTCGGGGGAGTGGAACTCGACGACCGCCTGGACGCGGCCGCAGGGCCAGACGCGTACGTCGCCGGTGCCGGTCGGCGCCTGGAGGCCCGCTTCGAGGAGGGCTCGCGGGAAGACCCACTCGTTCTCGGTGCCCTCGGGGGAGAGACCGGCGGGGAAGACGATCCGTACGGCCAGCGGCTCCGCGGGGGCGAAGCGCAGGGCGACCGGGATCTTCCGGTAGAGCGGGTCGTCGCTGATCACGCGGGCGGTGACGCGGTCCTCGACGGCGGCGGTGGCGACGGCGACGGCGGTGGCGACGGCGGTGGCGGTTGCGGCCACGGGGGGATTCTCGGCGGTGGCTGACACGACAAGACTCCTCAAATCGGAACACATGAGTCCGTATTGCCCCCAGCCTCGCACATTCCCACGAATCCGCGCGGAGGTATTTGTGGTGCGGACGCTCTTGCCAACGGTTTGCAATTGGGCATTATTCTTAAGCGGTTAAAGATTTTGTCAGCTCAAAGACCGCAGGAAGCGGAGCAGCCCCATGCATGTGCCCGACGGCTTCATCGACGCCCCCGTCTCCATCGCCGCAGGTGTCGCCGCCGCGGGCGCGGTGGCCGTGAGCCTCCGCGGCGCCCGCCGAGAGCTCGAAGAGCGGGCGGCCCCGCTCGCCGGGCTCGTCGCCGCGTTCATCTTCGCCGTCCAGATGCTGAACTTCCCGGTCGCCGCCGGCACCAGCGGGCACCTGCTGGGCGGGGCGCTCGCCGCGATCCTCGTCGGCCCCTACACGGGTGTGCTCTGCGTGTCCGTGGTGCTGCTCATGCAGGGCGTCCTGTTCGCCGACGGCGGCCTGACCGCCCTCGGGGTCAACGTCATGAACATGGCCGTCGTGACCGTGGTCGTCGCCTACGCCGTCTTCCGCGCCCTGCTGAAGCTCCTGCCCGACACCCGCCGCTCGGTCACCGTCGCCGCCTTCGCCGGAGCGCTCCTCTCGGTGCCCGGCGCGGCCGTCATGTTCACCCTCCTGTACGCCCTCGGCGGGACCACCGACGTCCCCCTCGGCAAGGTGTTCACCGCCATGGTCGGCGTGCACGTGCTGATCGGCATCGGCGAGGCCGTGATCACCGCCGCGACCGTGGGCGCCGTACTGGCCGTGCGGCCGGACCTGGTGCACGGGGCGCGCGGGCTGGCCGCGCCGCTGAAGCTGCGCGTCGGCGGCGAGCTGGTCGACGCCCCGGCTGCGGCCCCGGCGGCGGCCCCGGTCGCCGTCCCCGCCGCCGGGCGGTCCGCGAAGCCGGTGTGGATCACCGGTCTGGTCACCGCTCTCCTCCTCGCCGGGGTCGTCTCCTTCTACGCCTCCACCAGCCCCGACGGCCTGGAGAAGGTCGCCGCCGACAAGGGCATCGACCAGAACGTGAAGGAGCACGCGAGCGCCGGCTCCCCGCTCGCCGACTACAGCGTCAAGGACGTCGGCGACGCCCGTCTCTCCGGCGGCCTCGCCGGTGTCATCGGCGTCGGCGCGACCGTGGTCGTCGGCACCGGGATCTTCTGGACCGTACGGCGCCGGCGCGCGGAGGACCTGACGGCCTCCTCCACCGCCTCCGCGACCTCGGCCGTCTGAGATGGGCGCGGGCCACGCCCACAAGCTCTACCGGCACGGGCACTCACCGATCCACGACCTGCCCCCGCACTGCAAGCTGGCCGCCACCTTCGCCTTCGTCGTGGTCGTCGTCTCCACACCGCGCGAGGCGGTGTGGGCCTTCGGCCTGTACGCCGTCCTCATCGCGGCGGTCGCGGCGGCGGCCCGGATCCCGGCCGGCTTCCTGCTGCGGCGGCTGCTGATCGAGGTCCCGTTCGTGGCGTTCGCCGTGCTCATGCCCTTCGTGGCGCAGGGCGAGCGGGTGGAGGTGCTCGGCATGTCGCTCAGCGTCTCGGGCCTGTGGGGCGCCTGGAACGTCCTGGCCAAGGGCACGCTCGGGGTGGCCGCGTCCGTCCTGCTCGCCTCGACCACCGAGCTGCGGGCGCTGCTGCTCGGGCTCCAGCGCCTCAAGCTGCCGCCGCTGCTGGTGCAGATCGCCTCGTTCATGATCCGGTACGGCGACGTGATCACCGACGAGCTGCGGCGTATGTCCATCGCCCGGCGCTCGCGCGGGTTCGAGGCCGCCGGGATCCGGCACTGGGGGGTGCTGGCCAAGACCGCCGGGGCCCTGTTCATCCGCTCGTACGAGCGCGGCGAGCGGGTACACCTCGCGATGGTCAGCCGCGGCTACGCCGGCTCGATGCCGGTGATCGACGAAGTCGTGGCCACGCGCGCCCAGTGGGCGTACGCGGCCGTACTCCCGGCGGCGGCGCTCGCCGTCTGTCTGATGGGATGGACCCTGTGACCCCCTCCGCGTCTTCTCCCGCTCCCGCCTCCCTTGAGGTCTCCGGCCTCGCGTACGCCTACCCGGACGGGCACCAGGCCCTCTTCGGCGTGGACCTCGCCGTCGGACAGGGCGAGCGGGTGGCCCTGCTCGGTCCGAACGGCGCCGGCAAGACCACGCTGGTGCTGCACCTCAACGGCATCCTCGGCGGCGGGGTCGGCACCGTGACGGTGGCCGGGCTTCCGGTCGAGAAGCGGAACTTCGCCGAGATCCGGCGCCGGGTCGGGATCGTCTTCCAGGACCCGGACGACCAGCTGTTCATGCCGACCGTGCGCGAGGACGTGGCCTTCGGCCCGGCGGCCGCCGGGATGCGGGGCGCGGAACTGGAGACGCGGGTCCGCGAGGCGCTGGAGCAGGTCGGCATGGCGGGCTTCGCGGACCGGCCGCCGCACCACCTGTCGTTCGGGCAGCGCCGCCGGGTCGCGGTGGCGACCGTACTGGCGATGCGGCCGGAGATCCTGGTCCTGGACGAGCCCTCGTCGAACCTGGACCCGGCGTCGCGGCGCGAACTCGCCGACATCCTGCGCTCGCTGGACGTGACGGTGCTGATGGTGACCCACGACCTGCCGTACGCACTGGAGCTGTGTCCGCGGTCGGTGATCCTGAGCGAGGGGGTCATCGCGGCGGACGGGCGCACGCAGGACCTGCTGTGCGACGAGGAGCTGATGCGGGCGCACCGGCTGGAGCTGCCGTTCGGGTTCGACCCGCGTTCGGTGTCGGTGGCCTGATCCCCGGCGGATCCGCCCCGGCATAAGTCCGACCAGGTGATTGTTGGACCGCTCGTGGACATCCAGGGTGAGGTGGCGGCGGGCTTCGAGGCCGTCCGCGACGCTTTCGTACGCAATTTCGAGGTGCTCGGGGACCGGGGCGCGGCGGTGGCCGTGTACCGGGACGGCCGGAAGGTCGTGGACCTGTGGGCGGGCTCAAAGGATGTCGAGGGCGGCGAGGGCGGCGAGCCCTGGGCGGCCGGTACCGCGCAGGTGGTGCGCTCGGCCACCAAGGGCGTCGCCGCCGTGGTCCCGCTGCTGCTGCACCAGCGCGGGCTGCTGGACCTGGACGCGCCGGTGGGGGCGTACTGGCCGCAGTTCAAGGCGGGCGGCAAGGAGCGGGCGCTGGTGCGGGACCTGCTCGCGCACCGGGCCGGGGTGCCGGCCCTGGACGTTCCGCTGACGCCGGGCGAGGCGGTGGACGGGGTCTCGGGAGCGCGCGCGGTCGCCGGGCAGCGGGCCTTCTGGGAACCGGGCTCCGCGCACGGCTACCACGCGCAGACGTACAGCTGGCTGCTGTCGGAGCTGGTGCTGCAGGTGACCGGGGCCTCGCTGGGCCAGTGGCTCGCGCAGGAGGTCACGGGGCCGCGGGGGCTGGAGTTCTGGATCGGCCTGCCGGCGGAGGAGACGGGACGGGTGGGCCGGGTGGGGCCCGTGGAGCCGCCTTCGGGGATGGCGGGCGGCCTCAGGACGCGTCCGCGGAGGAACGTCACGCAGGCGTGGGAAGACCCTTCCTCGCTGACCCGCCGGGCGTTCGCGGCGATCACCCCGCTGCCGGACGAGAACGCCCCGGAGTTCCGCGCGGCCGAACTCCCGGCCTCGGCCGGCATCGGCACGGCGCGGGGCCTGGCGGGCGTGTACGCGGCGCTGCTGGGCGACACGGAGGACGGAGCGGGGCTGTTCACCGCGCAGACGCGCCGGCTGGCGGGTACGGAGCTCTCGTCGGGGCCGGACCGGGTGCTGGTGGTCAACACGCGCTTCGGGCCCGGGTACATGCTGCACAGCCCGGCGTCGCCCCTGCTCTCCGCGGGCTCCTTCGGGCATCCGGGGCGCGGCGGATCGCTCGGCTTCGCGGACCCGGAGGCGGGGGTGGCGTTCGGGTACGTGACGAACGCCCACGCCAAGTCGGTCACGGCCGATCCCCGGGCGCAGGCACTGCTGCGGGCCGTTCGCGGCGCGCTCTGACCTTCCCGGGGGCCGGCCCCCCCCGAGGGCCCTGCCCCCCCGCGGCCCCCGGAGCCGCCGCCGGCGGGGGTCCCGGGGTCCCGGTTGGAGGAGCCGCCCTTACGAGGCGTTCAGGACCGCGGCCACCAGCGGGCCCGCCGCGTCGCCGCCGTGGCCCCCGGCCTCGACCATCGCCGCCGCGGCCACGTCGCCGCTGTAGCCCGTGAACCAGCTGTCCGGGCTGCCGGCGCCGTCGACCTCCGCGGAGCCGGTCTTCGCCCCCTTGTCGGAGCCGCCCACCGAGCTCATCGCCTGGGCCGCCGTGCCGCTGGTCGCCGTCAGCCGCATCATCCGGACCAGCTGCTGCTGGACCGAAGGCTTCATCTGCCGCGCCGCCTGCGCGATCGGCCGCCCGTCGAGCTCCGGCGGGACGAGCAGCGGCTGGTGGAAGACCCCGCTGCGCGCGGTGGCCGTGAACGAGGCGACGTTCAGCGGGTTCATGGTGATCCGGCCCTGCCCGATGTACTCGGCGGCGGCCTCCGCGCCCTTCGCCTCCGGCACCTGGCCGTCCGTCGATCGGATGCCCGTCTTCCAGTTGTCCAGCCCGAGGCCGAAGACCTCCCGGGCCTCCTTCGCCAGTGCCGCGTCGTCGTCGACGTCGTCGATCTGCTTGATGAAGGCGGTGTTGCAGGACTTGGCGAAGCTGGTCGCGAAGTTCCCGCCCGGCAGTTCGAAGTTGTTCAGGTTGTGGAAGCTGCGGCCGCCCCAGGAGGCCTCCTTGGTGCACTCCGCCGGCTTGTCGGCCGCCGCCTTGCCCCGGTCGATCAGCATCGCCGCCGTGACGACCTTCATCGTCGAACCGGGCGCACGCCGCCCCTCCATCGCCGCGTTGAAGCCGTCCTTGCGGTTGTTGGCGACCGCGAGGACGTGCCCGTTGCCCGTCTGGACGGCGACCACCGAGGACTCCGGGTACTTGGCCACGGCCTTCTCGGCCGCCGCCTGCACCTTGGCGTCCAGGTAGGTCTTCAGCGTGCTCGGCTCCCCCTGGACCAGCGTCAGCAGCGTCCGCTTCGGCGCGTCCTGGGCGGCCGGCTCGATCCACAGTTCGGCCCCGGTCTTGCCGCCCGTCTTGCCGCCGTACGTCTGGCGCAGCTGGTCGAGGACCGGCCGCAGCGAGGGGTACTTCTCGGCGCTGAGCTCCTCGCCGTTGCGGTCGACGGCCTTGACCGGCGGGGCCGCGGGTGCGCCCGCGCGCAGCTTCTCGTCCTTCTGCAGCTGCGGGTGGATCACCGAGGGCTGCCAGTCGACGAGCGGCTTCCCGCTGGTCAGCCCGCGTACGACGGTCAGCTTGGACTCGTAGGCGAGGGGCTTGGTGGCGCCCTCGTACGTGACCTCCGCGGCGACGCCGAACGGGATGGTCGTGCCCGTCTGCGCCCCCGGAGTGATCACGGCCTTCGACACGAGCGCCTTGGCCCGGTAGTCGGCCACGGCGCTCTGCGCGGCCTGCACGTTGTTCGTCAGCTCCGCCGCCGCCTGCGCGTCCCCGGCGGCCCAGGCGGCGAGGAAGGCCTTCGCGGTCTGCGCGGCCTCCTTGTCGGTGACGGGCCCGCTGCCCTTCTCGGCGCGGACGGCGGTGTCCGCGTTCTTGCCGTCGGCGTCGTCTCCGTCACCCACGAGCGCGTACACCCCGTACCCGGCTCCGCCCAGCATCGCGAGGAACACCCCGCCGATGATGGCCCCTTTCGCAGCCCCGTTCACTTACTTCCTCCCCAGATCCCCGTTGTTCTCTGAACGTGTTCAAAGAACCTCTGGTGCGGACCTTACTCTGTGCAAACGCAACGCGTACGGCTTGTTACCAGACCGGAACAACGGGCCGTCAGGTGACGGTCAGCCTGCTTCCGTCGGGGAGCACGCACACCGTTCCGCCGTAGGGGATGGTCCGGACCGTTCCGCCCTGGTCCGCGCATTCCCCGGACGTGATCGTCGGGGATGCCGCCGCCTGGGCCACCGCGGCACCGAGGGCACTCGTGCCGGCCAGGGCCGCCGTGGCGAGGGCGAGGCCGAGCAGTCGTCGCATGCGCATGACGCACCACCTCTCCGGCGCCCCCGACCCGGTCGCCCCGTTCAGGACGACCGGTATCCGAAGCCGAGGGCGTCCTCCTACCAGCATGGCCACCAGCCCTCGCTTCCGCGAGCGCCGGCGGCCCCGGGCCGCCGGGAGGCGCCTACACCCAGGTGTCCAGCCACATGCGGCCGCGCCAGGAGTCCATGGGCAGGGTCTGGCCCGTGTAGATCGGCCAGAAGTGGCGTGATCTGCCCGAGCGGTTCGGGCCGTGGAAGACCGTCTATGAACGCCATCGGCTGTGGTCCGCGGACGGAACGTGGGAGCGACTGCTCCAGGAAGTCCAGGTCGCGGCTGATGCGGCGGGTGAGATCGACTGGGACATCTCCGTCGACTCCACCGTTGTCCGCGCTCACCAGCATGCGGCTGGTGCCCGTACCACCCCTCCGCCAGCACCGGCGCCAAAGGGGGGCGAGCAGGCAGAACACCAGGGCGAAACGCCCTGGCAGAGTCTCGTGGCCCGCTTGGTGGAGGTGGTGCTGGAGGTGAGAGCCTGGGCCGCTCGCGGGGTGGGCTCACCAGCAAGCTCCACCTGAGCGCGGACGGCCTCTGCCGTCCTCTGTCCCTGCTCATCACACCTGGTCAGCGGGCAGACTGCACACAGTTCGCAGCCGTGCTGGAGAAGATCCGAGTACCGCGGATCGGTCCGGGCAGGCCACGGCGGAAGCCCGACAGCCTGGCTGCCGACAAGGCGTACAGCAATGGTCCCTGCCGTGAGTACCTGCGACGGCAGGGTATCCCCCACGCCATTCCGGAGAAGAGTGACAGCCAGGCCGCCCGCCTGCGTAAAGGATCACGTGGCGGACGGCCGCCTGGCTTCGACAAGGACCGCTACAGGAAGCGCAACACTGTCGAGCGGGCGATCAACCTCTTGAAGCAGTCCCGCGCCGTCGCCACTCGTTATGACAAGAGGGCCTACGTCTTTCAGGGCTCCGTCGTCCTCGCCGCGATCCGGCTATGGCTTCGGGCGTGATCCCCCGGACAGAACTCCTGGGCTACTCAACGGTGATGTCTTCGTAGGCGAGCGTCACCTGTTCCGTGGCGGGACCGGATTCGGAGGCTTCCAAGGACGGTCCGTCCCAGCGGGACGCCCAGGCGTTGCTGAGGTGGATGCGGCGGACGGTCTGCTTCTTCGCGTCCTTCATAGCGATGGTGATGTTCTGGCGGGCCGAGTCGAGGTCGCCGTTGACCAGAGTGGCCTTGATCCAGTCGGTGAAGGCGGTGCTCTTGTCCGTGCCGCGGGTGATCGTGACCTCGCCGGCGCTGCGGGCCCCCGGCTGCCTGCGGACCAGGAGCTCCCCTACCGGAGAGACCTGCCGGACCTCCACCACATCCTGCTCCATCTGGAGTCCCGAGACGCTCTGGACGGTCTCCACCTGGAACTTGCCCAGCTCGATGGCAAAGGTGCTGCTGCTGAAGCTGTCACCGGTCAACACGATGAACCCCTCTTGCTGCTCGCGAGTCTGATAGCCGGCTGTCGGGATCCCTCCGGCCTGCTTACGCGGTCTAACGCCTCAGACCCAGAGCAGTTACATGATCGGCCGGACAGGTCCTAGGGGCGTGCAGGCTGCGGGCCTTGCTCGTTCGGCTGCGGAGCCCGCCTGCCGTCGGTTTGGATGCAGCATGGCTGAACAGGCGGTGGCGCTTATTAGCGCGGCAGGTGTGCTTGCTGGCGTGGCGTTAACAGGCACTTTTACGCTGCTGAAGGGGCGCCAGGAGCGCGTAGACAGGCAGTTGGATCGCGATGAGCAGCGTCTCGTCATGCATCGCGAGGCGCGTCGTGACGCTTATGCCCAGTTCCTGACCACCTATCACGAGGTCGATCGCAGGTTTGCCGAAGTCAAGAAGATCTTGCCAGCCTCGAATCCAGACGAGCCCGTTGCTTCCCAACTTCCAGCTGCTGAGGATGCGATCATCGCGCTCAAGGAGGCAGGATCCACGGTTTCTCTCGAAGGGCCTCCGGAGCTCAGTGAAGCTGCTAGTCGGCTCTGCTTGGCCTGCTTTGCACTCCTCCTAGCCTACGTCTCCTTGGGCGCAGCCCATCGCGGCGATTCGCGCAGGCTGTTTGCCTATGACTCTCCAGATCGGGATGAGGCAGAGGCAGAGGTGGATCAAGCCTATGCGGCCTTTCAGGGGGCGGCTCGAAGGGTTCTTGGAGGAGACGAACCGGGGTTGGGTTAGACACCAGGCTGGTAAAGGTCTGGGCCGTCTGTGGGCCGTCGAGAGGTGGCCCAGGATGGCCAGTGACCACCAACAACGACCCCGGACGGGCCCGGCACCAGGAGGTGCCGGGCCCGGTGTCGTGGCCGCTAGACCCAGGTGTCCAGCCACATGCGGCCGCGCCAGGAGTCCATCGGCAGGGTCTCGCCCGTGTAGATCGGCCAGAAGTAGATGAAGTTCCAGATGATGAGGAGGACCAGCACGCCCGCCGCGATCGCGCCCAGCGCGCGCCTTCGTTCCGTCGAGCCCGACGGGCCGAGCAGGGCGCCGATCATCATCGCCACCGCCAGGCACAGGTACGGGACGAAGACCACCGCGTAGAAGAAGAAGATGGTCCGCTCCTGGTAGTTGAACCAGGGCAGCAGACCCGCGCCCAGCGCGCACGCGATCGCGCCCGCCCGCCAGTCACGGCGGAAGAACCACCGCCACAGCACGTACAGCAGCGCGAAGCAGCCCGCCCACCACAGCAGCGGGGTGCCCAGGGCCAGCACCTCGCGGGCGCACTTGCCCGCCTCCGTCGCCGGGCAGCCGTCCGTCCCCGGGTCGGGGGACTCGTAGAAATAGGAGACGGGCCGGCCCAGGACCAGCCAGCTCCACGGGTTCGACTCGTACGTGTGCCCGGAGGTCAGCCCGACGTGGAACGCGTAGACCTCGGTCTCGTAGTGCCACAGGCTGCGCAGCCACTCCGGCAGGAACGACAGCGAACTGTGCTGGTCGTTCTTGGCCGCCCAGTCGCGGAAATAGCCGCCCTTGCCGTTGTCGGGGGACAGGATCCAGCCGGTCCACGAGGCCAGGTACACCGCGATTGCCACCGGCACCGTCGACAGGAAGCCCGGCAGCGCGTCGCGGCGCAGCATCGCCGCGTACGGGGCGCCGGCCCCCGCGGTGCGGCGCGCGGCCGCGTCCCACAGGACGGTCAGCACGCCGAAGAACGCCAGCACGATCAGGCCGTTCCACTTCGTGCCGAACGCCAGACCCAGGCAGACGCCCGCCAGGATCCGGTACGGGCGCCAGCCCAGGCGCAGCGTCTCGGCGACGGTGACGTCCGGCCGGGTGCGGCCCTCCTCGTCCACCGGGAGCGCGTCCGCGAGTCTGGCCCGGGCCTTGTCCCGGTCGATCAGCAGCGCCCCGAAAGCGGCCAGCACGAAGAACATCAGGACCAGGTCGAGGAGGGCCGTGCGGCTCATCACCAGGTGCAGGCCGTCCACCGCGAGCAGCGTGCCCGCCAGACAGCCCAGGAAGGTGGAGCGGAACAGCCGGCGCCCGATCCGGCACAGCATCAGCACCGACAGGGTGCCGAGCACGGCCGTCATGAACCGCCAGCCGAACGGTGTGAAGCCGAACATCCACTCGCCGAGCCCGATGACCCACTTGCCGACCGGGGGGTGCACGACGTAGCCGGGGTCCAGCGGGAGGGAGATCCCGTCGGGGTTGGCGAGGATCGACTTGTCGATGTCCTTGGGCCAGCTCGCCTCGTAGCCCTGCCGGATGGTCGCCCAGGCGTCCTTGGCGTAGTACGTCTCGTCGAATATCACCGCCTTCGGGCTGCCCAGGTGCACGAAGCGCAGCACCCCGGCCACCAGCGCCACCAGCAGCGGCCCCGCCCACGCCAGCACGCGCTGCCAGCCGGCCGACGCGGAGAGCGGGACCCCGAGCGCCGTCCACAGCTGCGCGGAGGGCCGGGCGTACGGGGGCACCAGGCGGGCGCGGACGTCCGGACTCGGGGCGGCCGCCCGCCCGGGGCCCCGGCGCCGGGCGTCGGCGGGCGGCACGTAGCCGAAGCTGCGCAGGCGGCGCAGCCAGGTGGACGGCTGGTCTGCGCGTCCCGCCGCAGGGGCGGGCGGGGCCCCCGCGGGGCTGGGCGGCGGCGTCGCGGTACTGGTCACCGGGTCATCGTAGGGAACGCGGCTGTGCGAACCCCAGTGCCGGGGGCCCTCGGTGCGTGTGCCGGGTGGGACGGATGACATGTGCCGGGCGGGACGGCTGAGAGGATGGACGGGTGACGACTGACCAGCCCACCGGCTCCGAAACCCCCTCCTCGACCTCCTCCTCCGCGGGTTCCGCGGGCGTGCTCGTGCTCGCCGGCACCCCGATCGGCGATCTCGCCGACGCGCCGCCGCGGCTCGCGGCCGAACTGGAGCGGGCCGACGTGATCGCCGCCGAGGACACCCGGCGGCTGCGCCGGCTCACGCAGGGGCTCGGCGTGCACACCACCGGGCGCGTCGTCTCGTACTTCGAGGGCAACGAATCGGCGCGCACCCCGGAGCTGGCCGAAGCGCTGGAGCAGGGCAAGCGGGTGCTGCTGGTGACCGACGCCGGCATGCCGTCCGTCTCCGACCCCGGCTACCGCCTGGTCGCCGCCGCCGTCGAGAAGGACATCAAGGTCACCGCCGTGCCCGGGCCGTCCGCGGTGCTCACCGCGCTCGCCCTGTCGGGGCTGCCGGTGGACCGCTTCTGCTTCGAGGGGTTCCTGCCGCGCAAGGCGGGCGAGCGCCTCGGGCGCCTGCGCGAGGTCGAGGGCGAGCGCCGCACGCTCGTCTACTTCGAGGCCCCGCACCGGCTCGACGACACCCTCGCCGCGATGGCCGAGGTCTTCGGCGCCGAGCGGCGGGCGGCGGTCTGCCGCGAACTGACCAAGACGTACGAGGAGGTCAAGCGCGGCGGGCTCGGCGAGCTGGCTGCCTGGGCCGCCGAGGGCGTGCGCGGCGAGATCACCGTCGTCGTGGAGGGCGCACCGGCGGCCCGGCCCGGCGATGTGGACGCCGAGGAGCTGGTGCGCAGGGTGCGGGTGCGCGAGGAGGCCGGGGAGCGTCGAAAAGAAGCCATCGCGGCCGTCGCGGCCGAAGCCGGAGTACCCAAGCGGGAGGTCTTCGACGCGGTCGTCGCGGCAAAGAATGCGGCTCAAAAGGTGCTGTAAGACGGTAAAGGGCTAACCTGAAAAGCAAAGCTCAGACCGCGCACCGGGCGCTTTGGGACATGAGTCGCCCAAAGGCCGTCCAACAGTAGACAGGGCCTGATGCGCTCCCGCCCGAAGAGGCGTCCACTGGCATTGGCACCAGTGGAACAAGAGGAGCTCGCATGAGTGAGATCGCAGACACCTCGGTACCCGTACCCGCGGCTGCAGTGGCCGTACCCGTCTCCGTGCCGAGGCCTGGTGTGCACACCGTGCACGAGGCGTACTCCTTCGCTTGCATGAAGTGCGGCTACGGCTGGGAGCAGGGCTACGAGATCGAGCACCACGTCGACGGCGTGGGCCAGCCCTTCATCATCTACACCGTCCAGGGCGAGCGGGTGCCCTCCCCGCTGTCGAACCCGACCTGCCACAACTGCGGCGGGCACGTGGTGCGGATCATGCGCGAAGGCCAGGTGTCCTCGGTGCTCGGCACGATCGACAAGCTCTACCACCACCGCATCTCGCCCGGGATCGCCGGCCCGGTGCCGGCCGGGGCGAACGTCCCGCGGGCCCCGAAGCAGCGCACGACCCCGCTGCACGACTCCCCCGGGCCCGTCCCGGCGGCCGACGAGGACTCCGGGCGCGGGAGCCTGCTCTCCCGGCTGATGAGGCTCTTCCGCCGGTCATAAGATCGGCTCCATGAGCACTGCCTCCAAGGACACCCCGCCGCCGCTGCCCGAACCCCTGCGGGTGGCGGTGGCGGACTCCCACACCCACCTGGACATGCAGCGGGGCACCGTCGAGGAGGGCCTCGCCAAGGCCGCCTCCGTCGGGGTGACCACCGTCGTCCAGGTCGGCTGCGACGTGAAGGGGTCCCGCTGGGCGGCCGAGACGGCGGCCGCGTACGACAACGTCCACGCGGCCGTCGCCCTTCACCCGAACGAAGCGCCCCGCATCGTGCTGGGGGACCCCGACGGCTGGTCGCGGCAGGGGGCGCGCGCCGGGGGCGGCGAGACCGCGCTCGACGAGGCGCTCGCCGAGATCGAGGACCTCGCGGGGCTCGCGCACGTCAAGGCCGTCGGCGAGACCGGACTCGACCATTTCCGCACCGGTCCCGACGGAATGGCCGCGCAGGAGCGCTCCTTCCGCGCCCACATCGAGATCGCCAAGCGCCGCGGCAAGGCCCTGGTCATCCACGACCGCGACGCCCACGCCGACGTCCTGCGCATCCTGCGCGAGGAGGGCGCGCCGGAACGGACCGTCTTCCACTGCTACTCCGGGGACGCCGAGATGGCCCGCGAATGCGCCGCCGCCGGCTACTACATGTCCTTCGCCGGGACCGTCACCTTCAAGAACGCGGCCCCGCTGCGCGAGGCCCTGGCCGTTGCCCCGCTGGAGCTCGTCCTCGTCGAGACGGACGCCCCCTACCTCACCCCCGCGCCGTACCGCGGACGGCCCAACGCCCCGTACCTCGTTCCGCTGACCGTACGGGCGATGGCGGCGGTGCGCGGGATCGACGAGGACGCGATGGCGACCGCCCTGGCGGCGAACACGGCCCGCGCCTTCGACTACTGAGCGCCCACCGCCTCCACCCCGGCCGACCGACACGCTGGGTAGCCGTACGACTTTGGTGAGTGACGGACGTCCGCTAGGGTGCCGTGCCCGAACCGATGGGGCCGGACCAGTGGAGCGAGCGTCGTGAGCGAGAGTCCTTTCACCGAGGTGTACGGGCACGAGGCCGTGGCCCCGGACCCCCAGCCCGCCGTGGTGCCCGCCCCGCGCACCGGGGACCGGCGGGCCGCACGGCGCCGCAAGGGTGCCGAGGCCGGCCCCGCGCTCGCCGCCCCCACCGGGCGCCGGCGCCGCAGCGCCCCCGCCGCCACGGCCGCGGGCCCGGGCAACTGGCGGCGGATCGTCCCGCAGGCGCTGGTCGTCGCCTTCCTGGCCGGCGGCACCACGGCCTTCGTCGCCGCCGACAAGTCCGTACGGCTCACCGTCGACGGGGAGCCCCGGACCCTGCACACCTTCGCCGACGACGTCGACGAGCTCCTCGCCGCCGAAGGCCTCGGCGTCGGCCCCCACGACCTCGTCGCCCCCGCGCGCACCGAGGCCCTCGACGACGGCGACGAGATCGTCGTCCGCTACGGCCGTCCCTTGCGCCTGACCCTCGACGGGCAGAGCCGTCAGGTGTGGACCACCGCCGGCACCGTCGAGGGGGCCCTGCGCCAATTCGGCGTCCGCGTCGAGGGCGCCTACCTCTCCGCCCCGCGCACCGCCCCCGTGCCACGGGCCGGCCTCGCCCTCGCCGTCCGCACCGAACGCAGCGTCACCTTCATGGCGGACGGCCGCGAGAGCACCATCCGCACCAACGCCGCCACCGTCCAAGAAGCCCTCGGCCAGGCCGGGATCACCCTCCAGGGCCAGGACACCACCTCCGTCCCGCCCGCCTCCTTCCCGCGCGACGGCCAGACCGTCACCGTGCTCCGCATCACCGGCACCCGCGAGGTCCGCGAGGAGCGCGTCCCGTACGCGATCGAGAAGACCGACGACGACTCCCTGTTCGCCGGCACCGAGGTCGTCGAGCGGGCGGGCCGGCCCGGCGCGCGCCGCGTCACGTACGTCCTGCGCACCGTCAACGGGGTGCGGCAAAAGCCCCGCAAGGTCGCCGAGGAGACCGTCCGCGACCCCGTCACCCAGCTCGTCAGGGTCGGCACGAGGCCGCTGCCGACCTCCGTCGCGGGGGCCGACGGCCTCGACTGGGGGGCGCTGGCCCAGTGCGAGTCCGGTGGCCGCCCCGCCGCCACCGACGCCTCGGGCACGTACGGCGGCCTGTACCAGTTCGACGTCCGCACCTGGCAGAGCCTCGGCGGCTCCGGCCGCCCCCAGGACGCCCCGGGCTCGGAACAGACGTACCGGGCGAAGAAGCTCTACGTACAAAGGGGCGCGACCCCGTGGCCCCACTGCGGCCGTAGGCTTTACCGGTGAGCACCGCAGAGCAGCAGCCCGAGAGCACGACCAGCAGTACGACCGGCAGCACGACCGCCGCCGCATCCGACGCCCTCCTCGGACCGGCGGACATCCGCGAGCTGGCCGCCGTACTCGGCGTACGGCCGACGAAGCAGAAGGGCCAGAACTTCGTCATCGACGCCAACACGGTGCGCCGCATCGTGCGCACCGCCGAGGTGCGGCCCGACGACGTCGTCGTCGAGGTCGGGCCGGGGCTGGGCTCGCTGACGCTCGCGCTGCTGGAGGCCGCCGACCGGGTCACCGCCGTCGAGATCGACGACGTCCTGGCCGCGGCGCTGCCCGCCACCATCGAGGCGCGGATGCCGCAGCGCAAGGACCGCTTCGCGCTGGTGCACTCCGACGCGATGCTGGTGGAGGAGCTGCCGGGGCCGGCGCCGACCGCGCTGGTCGCGAACCTGCCCTACAACGTGGCCGTGCCGGTGCTGCTGACCATGCTGGACCGGTTCCCGACCATCGAGCGCACGCTGGTCATGGTGCAGGCGGAGGTCGCCGACCGGCTGGCCGCCGAGCCGGGCAACAAGGTCTACGGGGTGCCTTCCGTCAAGGCCAACTGGTACGCGCACGTCAAGCGCGCCGGGTCCATCGGCCGCAAGGTGTTCTGGCCCGCGCCGAACGTGGACTCCGGACTGGTCTCGCTGGTGCGGCGGGCCGAGCCGATCAAGACGACCGCCACGAAGGCCGAGGTCTTCGCCGTCGTGGACGCCGCCTTCGCGCAGCGCCGCAAGACGCTGCGGGCCGCGCTGTCCGGCTGGGCCGGCTCGGCGGCGGGCGCCGAGCAGGCGCTGGTGGCCGCCGGGGTCTCCCCGCAGGCGCGCGGCGAGTCGCTGACGGTGGAGCAGTTCGCGGCGATCGCCGAGCACAAGCCGGCGGCGGAGAGGCCCGCGCTGTGAGCCCCCGCCCGAAGAAGAGCGTGACCGTACGGGTCCCCGCGAAGGTCAACGTGCAGCTGGCGGTGGGCGCGGCCCGGCCCGACGGCTTCCACGACCTGGCCAACGTCTTCCTCGCGGTGTCCCTGTACGACGAGGTGACGGTCACCCCGGCCGAGACCCTGACGGTCACCTGCGCCGGCCCGGACGCCGACCAGGTCCCGCTGGACCGTACGAACCTGGCGGCGCGGGCGGCCGAGATCCTGGCGGCCCGGGGCGGCCGCTCCGACGCCGTCCACCTGCACATCGCGAAGAACATCCCCGTCGCCGGCGGCATGGCGGGCGGCAGCGCCGACGGCGCCGGCGCGCTGCTGGCCTGCGACGCCCTGTGGGGCCTGGACACGCCGCGCGCCCAGCTCCTGGCGATCTGCGCGGAACTCGGCAGCGACGTGCCCTTCAGCCTGGTCGGCGGGGCGGCGCTGGGCACCGGACGCGGGGAGCTCCTGACCCCGGTCGAGGCGGGCCCCTTCCACTGGGTGTTCGCCGTGGCCGACGGCGGACTGTCGACGCCCGCGGTGTTCCGCGAGTTCGACCGCCTCGCCGAGGACCGGACCATCGCGGCCCCCGAGGCCTCGCCGGCGCTGCTCGCGGCCCTCGCCTCGGGCGACCCGGACGCCCTCGCCGCGACCCTGGCCAACGACCTCCAGCCGGCGGCGCTGTCGCTGCGCCCGCAGCTGGCCGCGACGCTGGAGGCCGGCACCTCGGCCGGCGCCCTGGCCACGCTGGTCTCCGGCTCCGGCCCGACGACGGCCTTCCTGGTCCGCGACCCGGAATCCGCCCTCAAGGTCGCCGCCGCCCTCGAAGCGAGCGGCACCTGCCGCACGACCCGTACGGCCACCAGCCCGGCCCCGGGGGCCACGGTCCTGTCCTCCTGAGGCGGCTTGCGTACGCAGGTACCCAGGGCGAAGTGAGTACCAGCGCTCTGTTCCCGCCCGGCCCCCGGGCGGGAACGTGCACCCATGGGATACGCCGCGCACACCGCCAAGGACCTCGCCGAGGCCACCCCCGGCAGCCGGGACCGCTACGTCGACCTGTTGCGGGTCGCCTCGCTCGGGACCGTGCTGCTCGGGCACTGGCTGATGGCCGCCGTCAGCAGTGAGGGCATAGGGAACCTGCTCGCCCTCGTCCCCGCGCTCCAAGTGCTCACCTGGGGCCTGCAGATCATGCCGGTGTTCTTCTTCGTCGGCGGGTTCTCGCACGCCCTGTCGTACCGGTCCCTGGCCCGGCGGGCCGACGGGCGGCCCGTCTACGCCGCCTTCCTGCGCGCCCGGCTCCAGCGACTGCTGCGGCCCACCCTCGTCTTCGTCCTCGTCTGGACCGCCGGGGCGCTCGCCGTCCAGCTCGCCGGCGGCGGGGAGGGGAAGCTGACCGGGGCCGCCCTGCGGCTGGTCACCCAGCCGCTGTGGTTCATCGGGATCTACCTCGCCATGGTCGCCTTCACCCCGCCGCTGCTCAGGCTCCACCGGCGGTGGGGCTGGGGGGCCTTCGCCGCGCTGGCCGCGGCCGCGGCCGCCGTCGACGTACTGCGCTTCGCGCTCGCCGTCCCGTACGTGGAGTTCCTGAACTTCGCCCTCGTCTGGCTCGCCGTCCACCAGCTCGGCTTCCTGCGCGCCGACGGGCGGATCACCCGCCCCGCGCTGCTCGCCGCCGCCGGGCTGGCCGGCGCGGTGCTGCTCGTCGCGTACGGCTCGTACCCGCTGTCCATGGTCGGGATGCCGGGCGAGAAGGTGTCCAACATGGCCCCGCCCACCCTCGCGCTGCTGGCGCACGGGACGTGGCTCGTCGGAGCCGTGGAGCTGCTCAGGAAGCCCGCCGCCGCGCTGCTCGCCCGCCCCCGGGTCTGGCGCCCGGTGGTCGCCGCCAACGGGATCGCCATGACCGCGTTCCTCTGGCACCTCACCGCCATGCTCGCCGTCTACGCCGCCCAGCTCGGCCTCGGCCTGCGCCTGCCCGAGCCGGCCACCGCCGCCTGGTGGGCGCAGGTCCCCGTCCGGCTGCTCGCGGCCGCCGCGCTGACCGGCGTACTCGTCGCCGTCTTCCGCCGCTTCGAGGCCCCCGGCCGCGGCGGCGCCGAGCCCGGATCCGGGCCCCGCGCCGCCCTCGGGATCACCCTGTGCCTGCTCGGGATCCTCGGCCTGTCCATGACCGGGCTCGGCGGACTGCTGGAGGGCCACAGCGCCACCCTCATCGCCCTTCCGGTCACCGCGCCCGCCGCCATCGGCATGGCTCTGGGAGGCTGGCTCCTGGTGGAGCGCTCGGCGTCGGCTCGGAGGGTTAGGCTGAGGGGCTGATCCACACCCTTCCCTGGAGCGCGTCTGATGGCCGTCAATCTGGTCAATGTCGAGGCAGTCGGCAAGGTGTACGGAACCCGTGCCCTGCTCGACGGCATCTCCCTCGGCGTGTCCGAGGGAGACCGGATCGGTGTCGTGGGCCGCAACGGCGACGGCAAGACCACCCTCATCCGCATGCTCGCCAAGCTGGAGGAGCCCGACACCGGCCGGGTCACCCAGAGCGGCGGCCTGCGCATGGGCGTCCTCACCCAGCACGACTCCCTCGACCCCGCGGCGACCATCCGCCACGAGATCATCCGGGACATGGCCGACCACGAGTGGGCCGGCAACTCCAAGATCCGCGACGTGCTCACCGGACTCTTCGGCGGCCTCGACCTCCCCGGCTTCGGCCAGGGACTCGACACCGTCATCGGCCCGCTCTCCGGCGGCGAGCGCCGCCGCATCGCGCTCGCCAAGCTGCTCATCGCCGACCAGGACCTCCTCGTCCTCGACGAGCCCACCAACCACCTCGACGTCGAGGGCATCTCCTGGCTGGCCAAGCACCTCCAGGAGCGCCGCTCGGCGCTCGTCTGCGTCACCCACGACCGCTGGTTCCTCGACCAGGTCTGCACCCGCATGTGGGACGTCCAGCGCGGCTCCGTCTTCGAGTACGAGGGCGGCTACAGCGACTACGTCTTCGCCCGCGCCGAGCGCGAGCGCATCGCCGCCACCGAGGAGTCCAAGCGGCAGAACCTGATGCGCAAGGAGCTGGCCTGGCTGCGCCGCGGCGCCCCCGCCCGGACCTCCAAGCCGCGCTACCGCATCGAGGCGGCCAACGAGCTCATCGCCGACGTGCCGCCGCCGCGCGACAAGTCCGAGCTGATGCGCTTCGCCAACGCCCGCCTGGGCAAGACCGTGTTCGACCTGGAGAACGTCAGCGTCCAGGCCGGACCGAAGGTCCTGCTCAAGCACCTCACCTGGCACCTGGGCCCCGGCGACCGCATCGGCCTCGTCGGCGTCAACGGCGCGGGCAAGACCTCGCTGCTGCGGGCGCTCGCGGAGGCGGCCCGTACGCAGGGCGACGTCCAGCCGGTCGCCGGGACCGTCACCGTCGGCAAGACGGTCAAGCTGGCCTACCTCTCCCAGGAGGTCGGCGAACTCGACCCGTCCCTGCGGGTCCTGGAGGCGGTGCAGCGCGTGCGCGACCGCGTCGACCTCGGCAAGGGCCGCGAGATGACGGCCGGTCAGCTCTGCGAGCAGTTCGGCTTCACCAAGGAGAAGCAGTGGACGCCCGTCGGCGACCTGTCGGGTGGTGAGCGGCGCCGGCTGCAGATCCTGCGCCTGCTGATGGACGAGCCCAACGTGCTCTTCCTCGACGAGCCCACCAACGACCTCGACATCGAGACCCTCACCCAGCTGGAGGACCTCCTCGACGGCTGGCCCGGCTCGATGATCGTCATCTCCCACGACCGGTTCTTCATCGAGCGCACCACCGACACGGTGATGGCGCTGCTGGGCGACGCGAGCCTGCGGATGCTGCCGCGCGGCCTGGACGAGTACCTGGAGCGCCGGCAGAAGATGATCGAGGCGGCCGCCCCGGCGCCCGCCCCGGCCGCCGCCAAGTCGAGCGCCTCCGGTGACTCGCGCGCCGCGAAGAAGGAGCTCCAGAAGATCGAGCGGCAGCTCAACAAGATGTCCGACCGCGAGTCGAACCTGCACGCCCAGATCGCCGAGAACGCCACCGATTTCGACAAGGTCGCCAAGCTCGACGCGGAACTGCGCGAACTCATCTCTGAGCGCGACGAATTGGAGATGCGCTGGCTGGAGCTGGCCGAGGAGGCCTAGATTCCGCCGGCGGCGGGCGTCGCCCGACCCGATAACGGCGTTGTCACGGGCCGGTCCTCCCTTGGGAACAGGGGCTGGACCGGCCCGATGTAAAAGCGCCGTCAGTGATACAAAGGTCATCCCCCTACGCCACCCGACGCCGAAGGTATGCGCTGATGACCGAGCCGCCCCAGCCGCCGAACCAGCCGCCCCCGCCTTCCGGTTACGGTCACCTGCCCGGCCCGCCGCAGCCCGGCTACGGGTACCCGCAGCAGGGTGACAACCCGTACGCGCAGCAGCCCCCCACGCAGCCCATGCAGCAGCCCGCGCCCCAGCAGGGCTACTTCCCGCCGCCCCCCGGCATGCCCACCGCCGGCCCGTACCAGGCGCCGGGCACGCCGCAGCCGCCCAAGAAGAAGACGGCCGTCATCATCGCCGCGGCCGTCGCCGGCGTGCTCGTCCTCGGCACCGGCGGCTACTTCGCCTTCCGCGACGGCGGCACGGACCCGAAGCCGCCCGTCGCGCAGGGCTCCACCCCCGCCGACGCCAAGCCCTCCGCCACCGTGGACAACGGCGACGGCAGCGGCAACGGCGGCAACGCGACCGAGGACCTCAACGCCGGCCGCAAGCAGGGCGAGGACAAGACCCTCTGGCTCAAGACCGCCAAGATCGACGGTCCCGGCCTCGGCGTGGACTCCGGCGGCCAGTGGATCGTCGGCGACACCGTCGTCAAGAGCGTGTGGAAGAACCTCACCGCGTACGGGATCGCCGATGGCAAGGAGAAGTGGACGCTCGCCCTCCCCACTCCCATCTGCTCCGTCACCAAGCAGACCACCGCCGAGAGCAAGACCGTCGTCATGTTCAAGGACGGCGAAGGCGACTCCGCCACCTGCAGCCAGATGAAGCAGGTCGACCTCAAGACGGGCAAGGAAGGCTGGACGAAGGAGGTCCCCAAGGAGGGCCTCTTCGACATCATGACCAGCCCCAGCCTGGGGATCACCGGCGACACCGTCGCCGTCAGCCGCGGCGGCACCGCCAGCGCCTTCAAGGTCAGCACCGGCGACAAGCTGTTCGGCAGCGCCACCGCCGAGGGCTGCAAGCCCGACGCGTACGTGGCGAACAAGGGCAAGATGATCGCCATCGCGACCTGCTACGACGACGACCTCTCCAGCGAGGTCTCCGACGCCGACCCGGTCACCGGCAAGAAGACCTGGACCTTCAAGCTGCCCGCCAAGTACAAGGTCGGCGCCGTCTACTCGCTCGACCCGCTCGTCCTCGACATCGGCAACCAGGACAAGAAGGAACGCGCCATCGTGGTCCTCGGACCCGACGGCAAGCAGCGCGCCACCGTGAGCGGCGAGGGCAGCTTCGCCACCGAGTGCACCAACGGCCTCTTCCGCTCCGTCGAGATCTGCTCCACCACCGCCGTGGACGCGGGCACCCTCTACATGCCGACCGTCGCCGAGTCCGGCAAGGCCAACGAGATCGTCGCCTTCGACCTGGGCACCGGCAAGGCCAAGTGGCGCACCCCCGCCGGGGACGGCCGCACCATCGTCCCGTTGAGCGCCGCGAACGGCCAGCTGATCGCCTACCGCAAGGCCACCTCCGACCAGGGCGGCGAGGTCCTCTCGATCCCCGCCGCCGGCGGCACGCCCACCGCGCTGCTGCGCAACCCGTCGGGACCCTCCGCCCCGATCGAGAACTCCTTCTTCACCCCGATCGTCGACTACGCGGACGGCAGGCTCTTCGTCTCCCAGTCCCGTCTTCTCGCCAAGGGCACCCCCGAGAAGCTCCTGATGGTCTTCGGCAAATGACGCGCAGCGAGTCCACCGAGCCGCCCACCGAGAGGCAGTAGCAAGCGATGAGTACCCCGCCGCCCCCCCAGCAGCCGCCCGCCGGTGGCTTCGGAGCGCCGCAGGAGCCCGCACCCGGGGGCTTCGGCGCGCCGCCGCCGGTGCCGCCCGCTCCGCAGGGCGCCCCGCAGCCGCCGCCCATGCCGCCGGCCCCGCCGCAGCAGCCGCCCGTACCGGCGGGCCCGCCGACCGCGCCCGCCGGGCCGGGCGCAGCGCCGCAGGAGCAGCCGGCGTACGGCTACCCCCAACAGGGGTACGGCTACCCGCAGCAGCAGCCCCCCGCCGGGGCCGGAGCCCCGACGGCCTACGGCGCGCCCACGGCCCCCATGTACGCGGCCCGGCCCCCGGCCCCGGCCGGCCCGGGCGGCGGCAACGACAAGCGCACCCAGCTGATGATCGTCGGCGCGGCCCTGCTGGCCATCGTCCTGATCATCGCGGGCGGCTTCTGGTACGTCTCCGGCGACGACGGCGGCTACGGCGGCCAGCCCGCCCCGAAGACCAGCACCGGCGGTGACAAGCCCGCCTCAGGCACCCCCGGTTCGGAGAAGGTGCCCGCCAACACCAAGTCGAAGCCGCTGTTCAACCAGCCCAGCCCGACCCCGGAAGACGTCGTCACGGTCGCGGGCTCCTGGATCACCGACTCCACCTACGTCAAGTCGGACGTGGCGAAGGTCGTCGGCTACAACACCGTCGACGGCGGCAAGAAGTGGGAGGTTCCCCTCCCGGGCGAACTCTGCGCCGCCACCCAGCACGTCAGCGACAACAAGACGGCCGTCGTCTTCCGGCCCACCAAGCCCACGCCCGACAACAAGTACCCCGCGTGCACCGAGGTCGGCGTCATCGACCTGGCCGCCGGAAAGCTCCTGTGGTCCGGCAACGCCAAGGGCGCCACCACCGGCGACAAGCCCGCCTCCTACTACGAGGTCACCATCAGCGGCCAGACCGTCGCCGCGGGCGGCACCAGCGGCGGCGCCGCCTGGAACCTGGCCGACGGCAAGTCCCTGTGGACGCCCAAGGTCGACGGCGAGGGCTGCTACGACAGCGGCTACGCCGGCGGCGAGGCCCTCGGCGTGATCCGCAAGTGCGGCAGCGGCGACAACCAGACCCTGTACGCGCAGACGCTGGATCCGGCCACCGGTGCCCAGCTGTCCTCGTACAAGCTCTCCCCTGGCATCCAGTGGGCGTCCATCGTCTCCACCAAGCCCCTCATCGTCGGCGCCGACGTCGGCAAGACCGCCAAGAACGCCTCCGGCGTCAGCGACCTCTTCGTCGTCGACCCCAAGGGCGAGCTGAAGGCGCGCATCTCGCTCGCCTCCGGCACCTTCGGCGGCAAGTGCGGCGGCACCGAGGTCGAGAAGTGCGCCGGCTTCGTGGTCGGCAACGGCAAGATCTACCTGCCCTCGATCGAGCACCAGGGCTCGGCGGAGGCCGGCCGCACCAACGAGCTGCTCTCCTTCGACCTGGAGACCGGCAAGCAGACCACCGACCGCGCCGACGCGGGCGAGCGGTACACCATGTTCCCGCTCCGCATGGACGGGCCGAACATCATCGCGTACAAGGAGCCCCCGTACGACAAGGGCGGCCAGGTCGTCAGCATCGACGGTACGACGATGAAGGAGACCGTCCTCATGGAGAACCCGGCGGAGAAGACCAGCCGCACCGCCGAGACCGGCTTCTCGCCCGACTACTCCGAATACCGCTACCACAACGGCAAGCTCTTCATCTCCCGGACGATGGCCCGCAAGCCCTACTCCGACAAGGGCGACCCCGAGTACCTGTTCGTCTCCTTCACCGCCAGCTGATACCCGGCCGATCGCGGCCGCACCGCGCAGCGGGCACGAGCCCCCGGAAGGTCCGCCTTCCGGGGGCTTCTGCGCGGTATCCGCCGCGCACCGTCGAACAAGCGTGTAGCTTGCCGGGTCAGAAGGGTCGGGGGTGGGTGCGCGATGGGCGTACGGGTCATGGTGCTCGACGAGCACCGGCTGCTGGCCGAGGCGCTGGCCTCGGCCCTCAAACTGCGCGGGCACCGGGTGCTGGCCGCGGCCGCCCCGGCCGCGGGCGCCGCCGAGCTGGTCATCAGCCGGGCGCCGGAGGTCTGCCTGCTGGGCACCGCGACCCCCGCCGAGCCGGGGGTCTTCGAGCCGGTCGCCCGGATCAAGCGGGAACGGCCGCAGATCGCCGTCGTCGTCCTCGGCCCGGTGCCGAGCCCCCGCGGGATCGCGGCCGCCTTCGCCGCCGGCGCCTCGGGGTACGTGCGCCACGACGAGCGGATCGAAGGGGTGGAGCGGGCGCTGGCCAAAGCCCGGGCGGGGGAGGTGGCGATCTCCCCGCAGCTGCTCCAGGGCGCCTTCGCCGAGCTCCTCAACCCCGCCGCCCAGCCCGACGACGAGGGCAGCCGGCTGCTTCGGCTGCTCACCCCGCGCGAGGTGGAGGTGCTGGTCCGGGTGGCCGAGGGCGAGGACACCCGGCTCATCGCGGCGGGCATGGAGATCGCGCCGAGCACCGCCCGTACGCACGTGCAGCGCGTGCTGATGAAGCTGGGCGTGGGCTCCCGGCTGGAGGCGGCCGCGCTGGCCGCCCGCACCGGTCTGCTGGACCGGGCGGGACTGCCGTCGGCGGCCGTCGATTTCCCCGGAGGCCCGTAATCCGGTAAGCCAGTGACCGGCATGTGCACGCGCCCGCGTGCAATCCCCCGCGAGAAGGCAGTGGACGAGTGAAATACATGGTCACCGGCGGCGCCGGATACGTCGGCAGCGTCGTCGCGGCGCACCTCCTGGAGGCCGGTCACGAGGTCACCGTCCTCGACGACCTGTCCACCGGCTTCCGCGAGGGCGTCCCGGCGGGCGCCGCCTTCGTCGAGGGCCGGATCCAGGACGCCGAGCGCCACCTGGACGCCTCCTACGACGCGGTGCTGCACTTCGCGGCGTCCTCGCAGGTGGGCGAGTCGGTCGCCAACCCGGGCAAGTACTGGGAGAACAACGTCGGCGGCACGCTCGCCCTGCTGGCCGCGATGCGCTCGCACGGCGTGCGCAAGCTGGTGTTCTCCTCCACCGCCGCCACCTACGGCGAGCCCACCGAGGGCCTGCTCACCGAGGACTCGGTCACCAAGCCCACCAACCCGTACGGCGCCACCAAGCTGGCCGTCGACCACATGATCACCGGAGAGTGCGCGGCGCACGGCGTCGCCGCGGTCTCGCTGCGCTACTTCAACGTGGCCGGCGCGTACGGGGAGTTCGGCGAGCGGCACGACCCCGAGACCCACCTGATCCCGCTGGTGCTCCAGGTCGCCCTGGGCGAGCGGGAGTCGATCTCGGTGTTCGGCGAGGACTACCCGACCCCGGACGGCACCTGCGTACGCGACTACATCCACGTCGCGGACCTGGCCGAGGCCCACCTGGCAGCCCTGGAGGCCGCCACCGCGGGCGAGCACCTCATCTGCAACCTCGGCAACGGCAACGGATTCTCCGTCCGCGAGGTCGTCGAGACGGTCCGCAAGGTCACGGGCGCGGAGATCGCGGAGGTCGTCGCCCCGCGCCGGGCCGGAGACCCGGCGGTGCTCGTCGCCTCCGCGCGCACGGCCCACGAGCGGCTCGGCTGGACCCCGGCCCGCTCGGACCTCACCGGCATCATCACGGACGCCTGGAACTTCACCCGCAAGCACCGCTCCTGACCCGACGCCCCGCCTTCACCCGCGCCCCCCGCACCCGACGGTGCGGGGGGCGCGGTGCGTACGGCGCGGCACGGGGAGCGGCGCGGTACGGGAGCGGCGTGCGCGGGGAGCGCGCGGGGGCGGGCCGCGCCGGGGGAGGGCGCGGTGCGCGGGCGCCCGGCGTGCACACGCCGGGTGAAATGCCCTCTGCGCAACTGCCCGCGGCACGGGCCCGCCGGAAACCGTCTTCCAGACCGTCTGTATGGTCGAATTCAAGCCACCGCAAACCTGGTTCACGCCTGCCCAGCCGGAAAATCCCTCGGAAAACTTCTGCTATTCGGCCAACCGTGAGCGGCACCCCGTTCTACGCTGATGCGTAATACCGGTGGGGGCCGGTGTTGATTCAGGGGTCGAGACATGCCGGGTACGGCGTCCGGTCCGGGGTAGTGCAGAGATGTCTCGGCGGCGGCCGCGGCAGCTGCGGATCACCCGGTCCGGGCGCCGTGCCCGCAGTCGTCCGTTCCCCGACCCTTGGGGGTTTTGTGGTTCGCATCCGGGTTCTCGTGGTCGACGATCACCGCATCTTCGCCGAATCGCTCGCAGCCGCGCTCGCGGCCGAGCCCGACGTGGACGTGTCCGCGGCCGGCAGCGGTCCCGCCGCGCTGCGCTGCCTCGAACGCGCGGTGGCCGAGGGCCGCCGTTTCGACGTCCTGCTCGTCGACGCCGATCTCGGCGCCGCCGCCGGGTCCGTGCCCGCCCAGCGCGAATCGGGCTCCGGGCCACCGCCCGGCGCCGACGGGATCGCGCTCGTCGCCGGGGTGCGGGTGTCCCATCCCGGGGTCCGCACCGTCGTGCTCGCCGAGCGCGACGATCCGCGCCGGGCCGCGCACGCCCTCCAGGCGGGGGCCTCCGGCTGGGTGGCGAAGGACTGCTCGCTCTCGCGGCTGCTGTCGGTCATCCGCGGGGTCCTGCGCGAGGAGACCCACCTGCCGCCCGCGCTGCTCACCGGGGTGCTGCGGGAACTGACCGCCGCGCGCAAGCACCGCACGGACAGCGAACGGCTCGTCGAGTCCCTCACGCCGCGCGAGCACGAGGTGCTGCGCTGCATGGTGGCGGGGCTGGGCCGCAAGGACGTGGCGGCGCGGCTGTTCCTGTCGCCGCACACCGTCCGCACGCACATGCAGAACGTGCTGGGCAAGCTCGGGGTGCACTCCACGCTCGCGGCGGTGGCCCTGGCCCGGCGGGCGGGCGTACGGCCGGCGGACCTAGCCGGGGATGTTGTCGAACGGAGCGGTCAACTGGCGTAGCAGCCCCGCGAGATCGCCGCGCTGGGCCTGGGAGAGCTGGGCGAGGATCGCCCTCTCCTGGGCCAGCAGGCCGGCCAGGGCCTCGTCGGCGCGGTCGCGCCCCTCCGGGGTGAGGCGCACGAGCACCCCCCGCCGGTCGTTGGGGTCGGGCAGCCGCTCGACGAGGCCCTTCTTCGCGAGCCGGTCGATGCGGTTGGTCATGGTGCCCGAGGTGACCAGGGTCTGCGTCAGGAGCTGGCCGGGGGAGAGCTGGTAGGGCGCGCCGGCGCGGCGCAGCGACGTCAGGACGTCGAACTCCCAAGGCTCCAGGCCGTGCTCGGAGAAGGCGAGCCTGCGGGCGCGGTCGAGGTGCCGGGCGAGCCTGCTGACGCGGCTCAGCACTTCGAGCGGTTCCACGTCGAGGTCAGGGCGCTCCCGCCGCCATGCCGCGACCAATCGGTCGACCTCGTCCTCCATGCCGATCAGTGTAAGGGGTCTGTCGATGTGAAGTCTCTTCAAATCGAGGATCTCGGATATAGATATCTTGATGTCATGAGTCTTGACGTCGAGATATATTTTGGGCGACGATGGGCATGGAGGGGGCCGGAACCGCTTCCGCTTCCGTCCGCCCCGCCAGTAGGGAGGCTCGAACATGCATTCCGATACCGCGTCGGCAAGGATCCCCGCACCCTCCGCCCACGCCGCGCCCACCTGGGACCCCCAGCAGTACCTCCGCCACGCAGGACACCGAACCCGGCCCTTCCTCGACCTCCTGAACCGGATACCCGAGCTGCCCTCCAGGCCCGCCCGCATCGCCGACCTCGGCTGCGGCCCCGGCAACGTCACCGCGCTCCTCGCCGAACGCTGGCCCGAAGCCCGCGTCACCGGCTTCGACCTCTCCCCGGAGATGCTCCGCCGCGCCACCGACGAGTACGCGGGACCCACCTCGGGCGGCGGCAGCCTCGAATTCCGCCACGGCGACCTCGCGCACTGGCTCCCCGAGGAGCCCTACGACCTGATCGTCTCCAACGCGGCCCTCCAGTGGGTCCCCAGCCACCCGGGCTCCTTCGCCGCCTGGATCAACGGACTGCGCCCCGGCGGCACCTTCGCCTTCCAGATCCCCGCCAACTTCACCGCCCCCAGCCACGCGCTGCTCGCCCGGCTCTGCGACACCCCGCGCTGGCGCAGCCGCCTCGCCGGCCACGGCGCCCGCTACACCCACCTCCTCGAACCCGGCGAGTACCTGGACCGGTTCGTCGAGCTCGGCTGCACCGTCGACACCTGGGACACCACGTACCACCAGCTCCTCACCGGCACCGACCCGGTGCTCGACTGGGTCAAGGGCACCGCCCTGCGGCCCGTGCTGACCGCCCTCGGGGACGACCGGACGGCGGTGGAGGCCTTCCTCGCCGAATACCGCGACCTGCTGCGCGAGGCCTACCCGCCCGGCCCGCGCGGCACCGTCTTCCCGTTCCGCCGCATCTTCGCCGTCGCCCGCAAGGAGCTCTGACCGCCGTGCTGAGCGCAGTCGACCACGTCCAACTCGCAGCGCCGCCGGGCTCGGAGGACCGGCTCCGCGCGTACTACACCCACGTACTCGGCATGACCGAGATCCCCAAGCCGCCCGTCCTCGCCGCCCGCGGCGGCTGCTGGTTCGCCGCCGGGCCCGTACAGCTGCACCTGGGCGTCGAAGCGGACTTCCGGCCCGCCCGCAAGGCCCACCCGGGGCTGCGGGTCACGGGGATCGAGGCGTACGCGGAGAGACTGGCGGAGCGCGGCGCCGAGGTCGTCTGGGACGACGACCTTCCCGGACACCGCCGCTTCTACTCCGAGGACCCCGTGGGCAACCGGCTGGAGTTCCTCGAACCGCAGGCCTGAGCTCCCGAGGCAGCGGTGCCGCGCGACGGCGCCCCGCCACCGGAGATCCGGTGACGGGGCGCCGTCGCGCGGTGCGTGCCCGCCGTGCGTTCGTGGTGCGTGGCCTTACGGCTCAGTTCTTGCGGTGGCCGATCAGCCGCGGCTTCGACTCCAGCCCGTCCAGCCCGTGCCAGGCCAGGTTCACCAGATGCGCCGCGACCTCCGCCTTCTTCGGCCGGCGCACGTCCAGCCACCACTGCCCGGTCAGCGCGACCATCCCGACCAGCGCCTGCGCGTACAGCGGGGCCAGCTTCGGGTCGAACCCGCGCGCCTTGAACTCCAGCCCCAGGATGTCCTCGACCTGCGTGGCGATGTCGCTGATCAGCGAGGCGAACGTACCCGTCGACTGGGCGACCGGAGAGTCCCGGACCAGGATGCGGAAACCGTCCGTGTACGACTCGATGTAGTCGAGCAGCGCGAACGCCGCCTGCTCCAGCAGCTCCCGCGGGTGCCCGGCCGTCAGCGCGCCCGTCACCCCGTCCAGCAGCTGGCGCATCTCCCGGTCCACGACGACCGCGTACAGGCCCTCCTTGCCCCCGAAGTGCTCGTACACCACCGGCTTGGAGACTCCGGCCTTCGCCGCGATCTCCTCCACCGACGTGCCTTCGAAGCCCTTCTCCGCGAACAGGGTGCGGCCGATGTCCAGCAGCTGCTGACGCCGTTCGGCGCCCGTCATCCGGACCCGGCGGCCACGCCGGGGCTTGTCACTGCTGGAACTGCTGCCGTCGATCGCCACGTCCCCCATCATGCCGCGTTCGACGCGTTTTCCCTGCGCCGGGCGTCGATGCGGTCCCTGGACGGCCAGCGCACGTCCGTGGCCCAGCCCGCCAGCTCGAACCAGCGGATCAGCCGGGCGCTGGAGTCCACCTGGCCGCGCAGCACGCCGTGGCGGGCCGACGTCGGATCCGCGTGGTGCAGGTTGTGCCAGGACTCCCCGCACGAGAGCACCGCCAGCCACCACACGTTGCCCGAGCGGTCCCGGGACTTGAACGGACGCTTGCCCACCGCGTGGCAGATCGAGTTGATCGACCACGTCACGTGGTGCAGCAGCGCGACCCGCACCAGCGAGCCCCAGAAGAACGCCGTGAACGCACCCCACCACGACATCGTCACCAGACCGCCGACCAGCGGCGGGATCGCCAGCGACACGATCGTCCACAGGACGAAGTCACGCGAGATCCGCCGGATCGCCGGGTCCTTGATCAGATCCGGGGCGTACTTCTGCTGATTGGTCTGCTCCTCGTCGAAGAGCCACCCGATGTGCGCCCACCACAACCCCTTCATCAGGGCCGGAACGGTCTCGCCGAACCGCCACGGCGAATGCGGGTCCCCGTCGTGATCGGAGAACTTGTGGTGCTTGCGGTGGTCCGCCACCCAGCGCACCAGCGGACCCTCCACCGCCATCGAACCCATCACGGCCAACACGATCCGCAGCGGGCGCTTCGCCTTGAAGGAACCGTGCGTGAAGTACCGGTGGAAGCCGATGGTGATCCCGTGGCAGGCCAGGAAGTACATGAACACCATCAGGCCCAGATCCAGCCAGCTCACCCCCCAGCCCCAGGCCAGCGGGACCACCGCCAGCAGCGCCAGGAAGGGAACGACGATGAACAGCAGCAGGGCGATCTGTTCGACGGACCGCTTGTTCTCGCCTCCGAGGGTCGCGGAGGGCGCGGGGGTATCGGAATCGGAGGCCGCCGAGGCGCCCTCGATCAGCTCGGGACTGGTGGTCATGAGGGTCCCCTGGGGGGTGAGTAATCGGTGGGGCGCCCGTGGCGCCCATCCAGGCTACGGATCCGTAACCTACGGCAACGTAAGTATGGCAAAGCCGGAGCCCGGGGCAAGAGGAGCACGACCGGGCCCGAGGCGCTCTCAAGGGCGCTCGCAGCGGGCCGCGCGCCGCCTGGTGAGACGTTTAGCGAGGCACGAGGCCCGGACACCTATCCTGGTGTCGTCGGACAGCGCGGTCCGCACGGGCAGCCGAGCTGCGCACCAGGTGGGGGACACCCCCCGGCCCCCTCCCGGCGACAGCCGGGAACGGAGTCCGGGCCCATCCCCCGCGCACCCCGGAGCCCACCTCCCAGTAGCGCTCGAACACTGCAAGGAGCCGCACCTGTGAGCAGTGCTGACCAGGCCTCCTCCACCCCGGCCAAGGCCCCGGCCAAGGCCCCGGCCACCGCCGTCGCCGCCGCCAACGCGGAGCTGCGGGCGGACATCCGCCGCCTAGGCGACCTCCTCGGCGAGACCCTCGTCCGCCAGGAAGGCCAAGAACTCCTCGACCTCGTCGAACAAGTACGCGCCCTGACGCGCACCGACGGCATCGCTGCCGCCGCACTGCTCGGCGACACCGACCTGGAGACCGCCGCCAAGCTCGTACGGGCCTTCTCCACCTACTTCCACCTCGCCAACGTCACCGAACAGGTGCACCGCGGCAAGGAACTGCGCGCCCACCGCGCCGCCGAGGGCGGGCTCCTCGCCCGCACCGCCGACATGCTCAAGGACGCCGACCCCGAGCACCTGCGCGAGACGGTCAAGAACCTCAACGTCCGCCCCGTCTTCACGGCGCACCCCACCGAAGCGGCCCGCCGCAGCGTCCTCAACAAGCTGCGCCGCATCGCGGCCCTCCTGGAGGAGCCCGTCGCCGGCGCCGGCGAACGCCGCCGCCACGACCTGCGCCTCGCCGAGAACATCGACCTCGTCTGGCAGACCGACGAGCTGCGCGTCGTACGGCCCGAACCCGCCGACGAGGCCCGCAACGCCATCTACTACCTCGACGAGCTGCACGCCGGCGCGGTCGGCGACGTACTCGAAGACCTCGCCGCCGAGCTCCAGCGCGTCGGCGTGGAGATCCCCGCCGGCACCCGCCCGCTCACCTTCGGCACCTGGATCGGCGGCGACCGCGACGGCAACCCCAACGTCACCCCCGACGTCACCCGCGACGTACTGATCCTCCAGCACGAGCACGGCATCACCGACGCCCTCGAACTCGTCGACTTCCTGCGCGGACTGCTGTCGAACTCCATCCGCTACACCGGCGCCACCGAGGAACTCCTCTCCTCCCTCCAGGCCGACCTCGAACGCCTCCCCGAGATCAGCCCGCGCTACAAGCGGCTGAACGCCGAGGAGCCGTACCGCCTCAAGGCCACCTGCATCCGCCAGAAGCTCGTCAACACCCGCGAGCGCCTCGCCAAGGGCACCCCCCACGAGGAAGGCCGCGACTACCTCGGCACCGCCGAGCTCCTCACCGACCTCACCCTCATCCAGACCTCCCTGCGCGAACACCGCGGCGCCCTCTTCGCCGACGGCCGCATGGACCGCACCATCCGCACACTGGCCGCCTTCGGCCTCCAGCTCGCCACCATGGACGTCCGCGAACACGCCGACGCCCACCACCACGCGCTGGGCCAGCTCTTCGACCGGCTCGGCGAGGAGTCCTGGCGCTACGCCGACATGCCGCGCGACTACCGGCAGAAGCTCCTCGCCAAGGAACTGCGCTCGCGCCGCCCGCTGGCCCCCACCCCGGCACCCCTCGACGCCGCCGGCCACAAGACCCTCGGCGTCTTCTTCGCCATCAAGGACGCCTTCGAGAAGTTCGGCCCCGAGGTCATCGAGTCGTACATCATCTCGATGTGCCAGGGCGCCGACGACGTCTTCGCCGCCGCCGTCCTCGCCCGCGAGGCCGGCCTCGTCGACCTCCACGCCGGCTGGGCCAAGATCGGCATCGTCCCGCTCCTGGAGACCACCGACGAGCTCAAGGCCGCCGACGTCATCCTCGACGCCATGCTCGCCGACCCCTCCTACCGGCGCCTCGTCTCCCTGCGCGGCGACGTCCAGGAGGTCATGCTCGGCTACTCCGACTCCTCCAAGTTCGGCGGCATCACCACCAGCCAGTGGGAGATCCACCGCGCCCAGCGCCGACTGCGCGACGTCGCCCACCGCTACGGCGTGCGGCTGCGCCTCTTCCACGGGCGCGGCGGCACCGTCGGCCGCGGCGGCGGCCCCTCCCACGACGCGATCCTCGCCCAGCCCTGGGGCACCCTCGAAGGCGAGATCAAGGTCACCGAGCAGGGCGAGGTCATCTCCGACAAGTACCTCGTCCCGTCACTGGCCCGCGAGAACCTGGAGCTGACCGTCGCGGCCACCCTCCAGGCCTCCGCCCTGCACACCGCCCCCCGGCAGTCCGAGGACGACCTCGCCCGCTGGGACGCGGCCATGGACACCGTCTCGGACGCCGCGCACACCGCCTACCGCGAACTCGTCGAGGACCCGGACCTGCCGGCGTACTTCTTCGCCGCCACCCCCGTCGACCAGCTCGCCGACCTCCACCTGGGCTCCCGCCCCTCCCGGCGCCCCGACTCGGGCGCGGGCCTCGACGGACTGCGCGCCATCCCGTGGGTCTTCGGCTGGACCCAGTCCCGCCAGATCGTCCCCGGCTGGTACGGGGTGGGCTCGGGCCTGAAGGCCCTGCGCGAGGCCGGCCAGGGCGACGCCCTCGCCGAGATGGGCACGCGCTGGCACTTCTTCCGCAACTTCCTGTCCAACGTCGAGATGACACTGGCCAAGACCGACCTGCGGATCGCCCGCCACTACGTCGACACCCTCGTACCCGCAGACCTCAAGCACGTCTACGCCCGCATCGAGGCCGAACACGAGCTCACCGTCCGCGAGGTCCTGCGCATCACGGGCGGCCAGAAGCTCCTGGACTCCAACCCGGTCCTCCAGCAGACCTTCGCCGTCCGCGACGCCTACCTGGACCCGATCTCCTACCTCCAGGTCTCCCTGCTGGCCCGCCAGCGCGAGGCCGCCGCCCGCGGCGAAGACCCGGACCCGCTGCTCGCCCGAGCCCTGCTGCTCACGGTCAACGGCGTGGCCGCGGGCCTGCGCAACACCGGCTGACCCCACCACGTACGAAGGCCCCCGCCATCCGGACCGGACGGCGGGGGCCTTCGTGCACCGGACGGCCGGCGGCCATGACGTGGGCGGTCAGGAGTTGTACGCCGACTGGGCCCGCTCCAGGCCCTCCGCGATCAGGCACTCCACCGCGTCCGCCGCCCGGTCCACGAACCAGTCCAGCTCCTTGCGCTCCGTCGACGAGAAGTCCTTCAGCACGAAGTCCGCGACCTGCATACGGCCCGGCGGGCGCCCGATGCCGCACCGCACCCGGTGGTACTCCGGCCCCATCGACTTCGTCATCGACTTCAGGCCGTTGTGCCCGTTGTCCCCGCCGCCCAGCTTCAGCCTCAGCGTCGGGTAGTCGATGTCCAGCTCGTCGTGGACGGCCACGATCCGGTCCACCGGCACCTTGTAGAAATCGCGCAGAGCCGTCACCGGCCCGCCCGACAGGTTCATGAACGACATGGGCTTCGCCAGCACCACCCGGCGGTTCGCCGGCCCCGGAGGACCCATCCGGCCCTCGACCACCTGCGCCCGCGCCTTGTGCGCCTTGAACTTCCCGCGCATCCGCTCGGCCAGCAGGTCCACCGCCATGAACCCGATGTTGTGGCGGTTGCCCGCGTACTCCGCCCCGGGATTACCGAGGCCGACGATCAGCCACGGCGCCGCATCGTCCGACATCCATGCTCCTTAACGAGGACGACCGCCGTCCCGCTCCCAGTGGAGCCGGACGGCGGTCGATCAGCAAGTGCTGAGGGGGAAGGGCGAGGCTCAGGCCTCTTCGCCCTCGGTGGCCGCGTCGGCGGCCGGCTCCTCGGCCTGCGGGGCGACGACCTGCAGGACGGCGGTGTCGCCGTCGACGGCCAGCGTGGTGCCGGCCGGCAGGACCAGGTCCTTGGCGTGGATGGAGGCACCGGCCTCAAGGCCCGCGATGGAGACGGTGACCTCGGTCGGGATGTGGGTGGCCTCGGCCTCGACCGTGATGGTGTTGAGGAGGGTCTCCAGCATGTTGTTGCCGGGGGCCAGGTCGCCCTCGGTGACGACGGCGACCTCGACGGTGACCTTCTCGCCCTTCTTGACGATCAGGAAGTCGACGTGGGAGATCGAACGCTTCAGGGGGTGCTTCTGCACGGCCTTCGGGATGACCAGCTCGGTGCCGTCGCCCGCGATGTCCAGGGAGATCAGGACGTTCGGGGTACGCAGCGCCAGCGCCAGGCCGTGGCCCTCGACGTTGACGTGCTTCGGGTCGTTGCCGTGGCCGTAGATGACGCCGGGAACCAGGGCGTCACGACGGGCCTGGCGGGCAGAGCCCTTGCCGAAGGTGGTGCGGAGCTCGGCGGAAAGCTTGACCTCGGACATGCTCACTCCTCGTGGGGTGACGGAAAACGGACGAAGGTCACCCGGCCTGAACGGCCTGCTACGAAGAGCGCGTCGATAACGGAGCGCCGACACCGAAAAGGTGCGGCCTCCCTCGCCGAGCAACTCGTGGAGTCTACCCGGCGCGGAGGCCGCACCCAAAAGGATCTCTGCGCTACCGGTTACTGCTGCTCTTCGAACAGGCTGGTGACCGAGCCGTCCTCGAAGACCTCGCGCACCGCGCGCGCGACCATCGGGGCGATCGACAGGACCGTGATCTTGTCGAGCTCCAGGTCGGACGGGTCCGGCAGGGTGTTCGTGAAGATGAACTCGCTGACCTTCGAGTTCTTCAGGCGGTCCGCGGCCGGCCCCGACAGGATGCCGTGCGTGGCCGTCACGATGACGTCCTCCGCGCCGTGCGCGAACAGCGCGTCGGCGGCGGCGCAGATCGTGCCACCCGTGTCGATCATGTCGTCGACCAGGACGCAGACGCGGCCGCGGACCTCACCGACGACCTCGTGGACCGTCACCTGGTTCGCGACGTCCTTGTCACGGCGCTTGTGCACGATCGCCAGCGGCGCGTCCAGACGGTCGCACCAGCGGTCGGCGACGCGCACGCGGCCGGCGTCCGGGGAGACGATCGTCAGCTTCGAACGGTCCACCTTCGCGCCCACGTAGTCCGCGAGGACCGGCAGCGCCGACAGGTGGTCCACCGGACCGTCGAAGAAGCCCTGGATCTGGTCCGTGTGCAGGTCGACCGTGAGGATGCGGTCCGCACCCGAGGTCTTCAGCAGATCGGCGACCAGGCGGGCCGAGATCGGCTCGCGGCCCTTGTGCTTCTTGTCCTGACGGGCATAGCCGTAGGACGGGATGATCACGGTGATGGAGCGAGCCGACGCGCGCTTCAGCGCGTCGATCATGATCAGCTGCTCCATGATCCACTTGTTGATCGGAGCCGTGTGGCTCTGGATCAGGAAGCAGTCCGCGCCACGAGCCGACTCCTGGAAACGAACGTAGATCTCACCGTTCGCGAAGTCGAAAGCCTTGGTCGGCACGAGGGCAACGCCCAGCTGATGCGCAACCTCCTCGGCCAGCTCGGGGTGGGCGCGGCCGGAGAAGAGCATCAGCTTCTTCTCGCCGGTCGTCTTGATCCCGGTCACAGCACAGTCTCCTCAGACGTGTTGAAAGCTGCTCGCCCCCGTGTGCGTCCGTCCCGCACACGGTGAGCCAGCCGAATTGCGTGCACCTATCACGGTACGCCCTGCCGGGCCTACCTGTTTCCGGTCAGTTCACCTCAACGAGGCCTCAGCGGGGGTCGGAATCCTCCGAAACCGCCGACTGCGCCGCCGTCGCCGCAGCACTTCCCGGACGCTTCCGAGCCACCCAGCCCTCGATATTGCGCTGCTGGCCACGCGCCACGGCCAGCGCACCGGCCGGCACGTCCTTCGTGATCACCGAACCGGCCGCCGTGTACGCGCCGTCCCCGATCGTGACGGGCGCCACAAACATGTTGTCCGAACCCGTCTTGCAATGTGAACCGACGGTGGTGTGGTGCTTGTGCTCGCCGTCGTAGTTCACGAACACGCTCGCCGCGCCGATGTTCGTGTACTCGCCGATCGTCGCGTCGCCCACGTACGAGAGGTGAGGCACCTTCGTGCCCTCGCCGATCGTCGCGTTCTTCATCTCCACGTACGTACCGGCCTTCGCCTTCAGGCCCAGGCTCGTCCCCGGACGCAGGTACGCGTACGGGCCGACCGAAGCCGACTCGCCGATGACCGCCGTGTCCGCGACCGTGTTGTCCACGCGCGCCCGCGGGCCCACCCTCGTGTCCTTGAGCCGCGTGTTCGGACCGACCTCGGCGCCCTCGGCGACGTGCGTCGCGCCGAGCAGCTGCGTACCCGGGTGGATCAGCGCGTCCTGCCCGAAGGTCACGGTCACGTCGACGAACGTGCTCGCCGGGTCGACGACCGTCACGCCCGCCAGCATCGCCTGCTCCAGGAGGCGGGCGTTCAGCAGCGCGCGGGCCTCGGCGAGCTGGACGCGGTTGTTGATCCCGACGATCTGGCGGTGGTCGCCGCCGACGGCCGCGCCGACGCGGTGACCGGCCTCGCGCAGGATGCCGAGCACGTCGGTGAGGTACTCCTCGCCCTGGCTGTTGTCGGTGCGCACCTTGCCGAGCGCGTCCGCGAGGAGGGCGCCGTCGAAGGCGAAGACCCCGGAGTTGATCTCCCGGATCGCGCGCTGGGAGTCGGTGGCGTCCTTGTGCTCGACGATGGCGGTGACGGCGCCGGCGCCGTCCCGGACGATGCGGCCGTAGCCGGTGGAGTCGGGGACCTCGGCGGTGAGCACGGTGACGGCGTTGCCGTCGGACACGTGCGTGGCCGCGAGCTGCTGCAGGGTCTCCCCGGTGAGCAGGGGCGTGTCGCCGCAGACGACGATCACGGTCCCGTCGACGCCGCCGCCGAGCTCTTCGAGGGCCATGCGGACGGCGTGTCCGGTGCCGTTCTGCTCGTACTGGACGGCGGTGCGGACGCCGGCGTCGACGCCGGCGAGGTGCGCGGTGACCTGCTCGCGGGCGTGGCCGACGACGACCACGAGGTGTTCGGGGTCCAGCTCGCGCGAGGCGGCGACGACGTGACCCACGAGCGAGCGCCCGCAGATCTCGTGCAGAACCTTGGGAGTGGCCGACTTCATGCGGGTGCCTTCACCCGCTGCGAGTACGACGACGGCTGCCGGGCGGTTGGCGCTCACGGGGATGCCCTTCGGCTTCGGGTGGTGGACCCGTGAAGGATACCGGGGGGCCGCACCCCGGAAACGAAGCCGGGTCCCGACCGAGAGGTCAGGACCCGCGTGTACAGGAGCTCCCCCGCCAGGACTCGAACCCGGACATAAGGCACCAAAAGCCTCAGTGCTGCCAATTACACCACAGGGGATTATTTGCGACTAAACCGGACATTACCTCTCGTCGGTCGAGTCGACGGCACCTACTATGCCGCACCACCACCCCTCGATGCGACGGTAAAGATCAGCGCCTTGCGGCGAATCCAACCCCACCGCCTGGGGCCGATGCCGCTCCGCGGCCGCCGCTTCGGCGGTCTTGTGGATCTGAAGCCCGAGCCCCGGGCGGTCTCCCGTCGGGCCCACGAGGCGCAGCCGTGCGAGAAACGTTCGGAACGTGGTGCCAGGTCGCGGTCGACGGGCGACTCGGCCGTACGTGCGATCGGGCCCGGTCCGCCGGAATTACGTTCGCACGTGTGCTGGGGGCCCTGCGTACGCTGGACGGCATGACCATTACGGGGGAAGAGCAGGGCGGGGCCGGGCGGGACGGGCCATGGTGGTGGGAGCGGCCGCGGGGGGCCGTGCTCGATGTGGGGCTGGCGGCCGTGTCGGCCGTCGAGTGCGCCGTCGAAGGGGTGCCCTTCGCGCACGAGGCCGGGCTCCCGGTGCCGGTCGGGGTGCTGTTCGGGCTGCTCGTGGGGTCCACGCTCGTACTGCGGCGGCGCTGGCCGATCGCCGTGGTGCTGGTCGGGATCGCCGTGTCGCCGGCCGCGATGGGCTTCCTGCTCGGAGTGGTCGGGCTGTACACGCTCGCCGCCTGTGAGGTGCCCCGGCGGATCACCGCGACGCTGACCTCGATGTCGCTGGTCGCGACCTTCGTGGTGATGTACGTGCGGACCAGCGGGGACCAGGGGGCCTCGCAGTCGCTCGTCATCGTGCTGTCCGTGTTCGTCGCGGTGGCGCTGACCGTGCCGCCGGTGCTGCTCGGCCTGTACATAGGGGCGCGGCGGCGGCTGATGGAGAGCTTGCAGGAGCGGGCGGATTCGCTGGAGCGGGAGCTGTCGCTGCTCGCGGACCGGGCGGAGGAGCGGGCCGAGTGGGCCCGTACGGAGGAGCGCACGCGGATCGCGCGCGAGATGCACGACGTGGTGGCGCACCGGGTGTCGCTGATGGTGGTGCACGCGGCGGCGCTGGAGGCGGTCGCGGTCAAGGACCCGGAGCGGGCGGCGAAGAATGCCGCGCTCGTGGGGGACATGGGGCGGCAGGCGTTGACGGAGTTGCGGGAGATGCTGGGGGTGCTGCGGGCGGCGGAGTCGCCGAAGCGGGCCCCGGCCGCCGCCGCTTCCGCCGCGAGGGCGACGGTGGCCGCGCTGGTGGGGAGCTTCGAGGACGGTCCCGGGCCCTCGCTGGGTGAGCTGGAGGCGCTGGTCGGGCAGTCGCGGGCGGCCGGGATGGTCGTGGAGCTGGATGTCCGGGGCGCGGGGGCGGGGTATCCGGCGGAGGTGGAGCAGACGGCGTACCGGGTGGTGCAGGAGGCGCTGACGAACTGCCACAAGCACGCGCCGGGGGCGCGGGTGGTGGTGCGGCTGGCTCATCGGGAGGGTGAGGTGGCCATGCAGGTGGAGAACGGGCCGTGCGGGGCGGACGTGGTCCAGCCCGGCCTGCCGAGCGGCGGGAACGGGCTGGTCGGCATGCGCGAGCGGGTGCTCGGCCTGGGCGGCGTCTTCGTGTCCGGCGCGACGGAAGAGGGCGGCTTCAGGGTGTCGGTGGTCCTGCCGTGCGTTCTGCGGGGGGCGTAGGCCGTTTCTTTCGGATCGGGCCGGCCGGCGCGGCCCGCGTGGGCGAGCGCCGGCCTGATCGACGGGGCGCCCTTCCTGCGGGGCGCCCTTCCTACGGGGCGGTGGTGAGGCGGGTGGGCTGGAGGCCGGTGAGGAGGAGGGTGAGCGCTTCGTCCAGGTCGGTGCCGAGGTACCAGTCGCCGGTGTGGTCGATGCCGTAGACGCGGCCTTCGCGGTCGATGGCGAGGTGCGATCCGGCGTCGGCGTCGACGCCGAGGGGGCAGAGCTCCGTGGACAGGGCGCGGCCGAGGTCGGCGAAGGTGCGGGCGAGGTGGAGGCCGCTGAGGGGGTCGAGGCGGACCGGGGCGGGGGCTATCTGGCGGCCGGGGCCGGGCGCGGTGATGTGGAGGCCGCCGAATTCGGCCCAGGCCTCGACGGCGGCGGGGAAGACGGTGTGCCGGTGGCCGGCGGGGGTGGTGTGGTCGCGCAGGGCATCGGCCCAGAACTCGGCCTGCTTGATGTCCCAGCGGCCGGGCTCCCAGCCGGCGGTGCGCAGGGCGGTGTCCACGGGGCCCGGGAAGCGGGTGGCCGTGGAGCGGTCGTAGGAGGCTGAGGAGGTGGTCATGGTGGTGGAGGTCAGGCCTTCTCTGACGCGGGGGTGAGGTCGACGGCGCGTACGCCGAAGTGGGCGAGGAGGGCTTCGCAGGAGCGGCAGGGGGGTGCGTAGCTGCCGTGGAGCGGGTCGCCGTCCTCGCGGATGCGGCGTGCGGTGATCTTGGAGTGCTTCAGGGCGCGGCGCGCTTCGCTCGCGGTGAGGGGTTTGCGGGAGGCGCGTTTGCTGCGGGCGCCCTCCACGGCCGCGAGGTGGCGCGAGAGCAGGATCGCCTCGGGGCAGCGGCCGGTGAAGCGTTCGCGCTGGCCGCTGGTGAGGGTGTCGAGGAAGTCCTGGACGAGGGGGTGCAGGGCGGGTGGCTGGTCGGCTTTGCCCGCGGTGCCGGTGAGGGTTTCGCCGCGTACGGAGAGGGCTGCGGCGATGGTGGGCAGGATGCCGTCGCGGCGGAAGCGCAGGACGGGTGCGGCGGGCCGGCCGTCGGTGCTGCTCCAGCGCAGGCGGGGGTCTCCGGCCGGGGCGGCCGGCCCGGCCTGCCTGCCGGCTGCCGGGTCGCCCGGGTCGCCCTGGTCGCCGGGTCCCGAGGCGCCGTCGGCGGTGTCCGTGCGTGTCGCCGTGTTCTGCATGGTCGCGTCTTCCCTCCCGTGGCGGCGGTGGTGGCCGCTGTCGCGCACGCCCCCGTGCTGAGGGGACAGCCTGTCAAATGTCCCCTGTCGTGTGGAAGCGGGGTCGAATATTCGTATCAATTCGGATGTTCCTGGCCCGCGCGCGGGTGCGGGGGTCGTGGGCGGGTGGGGCCCTTGCCCGACCACATAGGCTGTGGTGAACCAGCCAGATCCAGCAGGGGGCTACCGCCATGACGACAGGTCGGCTCGGGCAGCAGGCCGCGCCACCCAACGCCGCGTACTCCGGGCAGGTCGTGCATTTCCCGGACCCGGTCCGGGCCGCTCGGCATCCCCACGGGGTACGGATGGACGCGGACGGACATCCCGACTTCTCCCCGTACGCGCGCGCGGCGGTGGAGATCGCCGAGCCGCCGGAGGGTTTCGGTGTGGACGAGCTGCGGCTGACGGACTGCGTGTCCGCGAACGCGGCGATGCACGCGGCCGGGCACGCCCTGTGGGACACCGTCGGGCCGGTGGCGACCCCGCACGGCTGGACCTGGCACCACGTGGCCGGGACGCGGCGCATGGAGCTGGTCCCGGTCGAGGTGAAGGCACTGCTGCGGCATCACGCGGGGCTGGCGACGGCGCCGGTCGACCACGGCAAGCGCGGGACGCGGCCGTTGCAGGAGCTGCGCCCGGTGCACCTGGGTCTGCCGAAGACGGTGGTGTCGGTCGCCGAGGAGGCGGTGCAGGGAGTCGAGGAGGACCTCGGCTACCGGCTGCCGGAGGCGTACCGCGCGTTCCTGAAGGCGGCGGGCGGCTGCGCGCCGGTGGGCGCCGGGCTCGACGTGGACCTGGGTCTGCTGGTGGACCAGCCGTTCTTCACGGTGCGCGAGGAGGCGGCGGTCAACGACCTCGTGTACGTCAACAAGTGTCTGCGGGACCACCTGACGAAGGACTACCTGTGCGTGGCCTTCGTGCAGGGCGGTCTGCTCGCGCTGAAGGTCAAGGGCGAGGCGATCGGCTCGGTCTGGTTCTCCCCGTACGACGACGCCCGCGACCAGGACGGCTGGTCCGTGCAGGAGCGCGTGGGGCGTTTGTTGCTGCCGTGCGGTGCCGATTTCGATGCCTTTCTGGAGCGGTTGGCGGGTAATCCGCCGGAGTTGGAAACGGTGGCCGGTCTGATGGTGGACGGCGGATTCGCACGCTCGGTTCCCGTGTCCGGTGCGGCACCGGTGGAGGGGTGACGGCGCGATGGTGACGTTTGCGCAGGCGCAGGAGCGCGCCGAGGAATGGATCAACGGGGACGTGCCGGCGTACCAGCACCGTGAGGTGCGGGTACGGGAGTTCGGACTCGGGTTCGTGGTGTGGGCGGAGGACCGGGCGGCCGGTCCGGTGTCCGGTGGCGGCCGGCAGCGGCTGGTCATCGCGCGGGACAGCGGGGAGGTGACGCTGTGGCCGGGTCTGCCGGTGGGTGAGGTGATCCGCCGGTACGAGGAGGAGTACGGGGTCGCGGCCGCGCAGGTGGCGGAGCCCTCGGTCCCGACGCCGCGGATCGACTCGGAGCAGACCTCGTTCATGCTGAGTCCGCCGGAGTGGCTGCAGGAGGCGGCGGACCGGGCGGGGATTGCGGCGGCGCCGACGCCGGTTCCCGCCGTGGCGGCCGAGCCCGTGGCCGCGCCCGGGCCGGCGCCCGTGCCGGCTCCGGAGCCGGTGGTCGCGTCCGCTCCGGGTCCCGAGCCGGTGGAGGCGGTTCCGCTGCGCCGTGAGGTGCCGTACGAGCCGACCGCGAACGACGGGGTTCCGGCCGGGGCCACGCCGTGGGCCGGCACCGATGTGAACCCTGGTGCGGACGACGTGTCCGTACCGCTGCCCGCGACGGTGTTCGCGCCCCCGCTGTCGGGTTCGGACCTGGACGACATGGCGCCGCCTTCCGGTGTGGCCCCGGAGGCCAAGACCGCGCTGATTCCCGGGGGCAGCCGGCTCCCGAAGACCGCGATCGCCCCCGCGCTGGATCTCGGGGCGGCTGCGGGTGAGGGCCCGGATTCCGGGTCGATCGCCGACGCTCCGACGAGCAAGGCCCAGGTCTCCCGGCCGGGTGCGGCTCCCGCGACGCCGCCGGGTCCGCCGGGGGCTCCGGGTGCGCCCGGCCTCGACCACGCCGCGACGATGCTGGCGGGTCCGGCGGTGACGGGTCAGCCCGCGCCTCCGGGGCCGCCCGGTGCTCCGGGTGCTCCCGGTGCTCCGGGTCAGCCGCCGGCGCCTCCCGGGCCGCCCGGTGCTCCGGGCTCGCTGGGGCGCGGGCTGGACCACGCCGCGACGATGCTGGCGGGTCCGGCGGTGACGGGTCAGCCCGCGCCTCCGGGGCCGCCCGGTGCTCCCGGTCAGCCGCCGGCGCCTCCCGGGCCGCCCGGTGCTCCGGGCTCGCTGGGGCGCGGGCTGGACCATGCCGCGACGATGCTCGCGGGTCCCGGCGTACCCCAGCCTCCGGGTCCGCCCGGTGCTCCCGGTCAGCCGCCGGCGCCCCCCGGTCCGCCCGGCGCTCCCGGCGGTTCGGGCCACCAGGCCGCCACGATGCTCGCGGGTCCCGGCGTACCGCAGCCGCCCGGTCCGCCGGGGGCTCCCGGTGCTCCCGGCGCGCCCGGGGGCGGGCTGGACCATGCCGCGACGATGCTGGCGGGTCCGGCCGTGACGGGTCAGCCCGCACCCCCCGGCCCGCCCGGGCAGCCGCAGGCCGGTCCCGGCCCCGCGGCGCCCCCGGCGCCCACCGGCGCGCCCACGGTCGGCCCGGGCTACCAGGCCGTACTGCGCTACCGCGCGCCGGACGGCTCCGAGCAGCAGCTCATCCGGCGTTCGGCGCCGGGTACCCCGCACCCCGAGTGGCAGATCCTGTACGAGCTGCGCGCGATGAACGTGCCGCCGCAGCAGGTGCTGGAGCTGCACACCGAGCTGGAGTCCTGCGAGCTTCCCGGCGGTTACTGCGCGCGGATGATCCGGGAGACCTGGCCGCAGGTCCGGATCACGAGCGTGGCCCCGTACGGCAAGGACCACGCGGGCCGTCAGCAGGGCATGAGGCATCTGCTGACCCATCAGGGTGAGCTGCACCAGGTGGCGGACGGTCCGGCGCGCCCCGCGCCGGTACGGGCGCCGCTCCAGCAGGTGCCGCTCCAGCCGGCGATTCCGCTGGACGCCATCGGCGCGGAGCTGGCCGGGGCGTTCGGCCCGCAGGGTGTGTTCCGCTTCGATCAGCGGGCGGTGTCGCGCCAGGGTGTGCCGGAGATCGTGGCGCAGACCTTGATGTGGGCGGGTCTGCCGACGGACTTCGGGCCGTTCTTCTGGGCGCAGGCGGTGCCGGGTCAGCCGGTGCCGACGCTGGCGGAGCTGGCGGCGCAGCGGCAGGTTCAGCCGGCGTCCGACGCGGGCTCGTACCTGGTGGTGGGCAGCGACTTCGGCAAGGCGTTGTGCGTGCAGTACGGGACGGCGCACATAGTGGCGGTGCCGGTGGAGGCCGGTCCGGGCGGTGCTCCGGTGCCGCCGCAGTTCGTGAATTCGAGCCTGCCGCAGTTCGCGCGTTCGCTGGCGATGCTGGGTCACATGTGGCGGTTGCGCCAGCATCTGACGCCGGAGCAGGCGGGCCGTTGGACCGCCGATTTCCAGACGAATCTGGCGGGGCTCGACAGCGCGGCGCTGGCGTCGCCGGAGAGCTGGTGGTCGGTGCTTCTGGAGCAGATGTGGGACGGGTTGCTCTGATCGGATGATCGGGCGGATGGCCGGGCCGGGACCCTCGTGCGGGGTACCGGCCCGGCCATTCGGGCTTCCGGCCGCAAATGGCGCATCCTTGACAGGAATCACCCCGAGAGAGGCGCTTCCAGGATGACTGCACCCATGTCACCTCACGGACCGGGTTTCGCGACCGTACGAGGTCGCGGCTACCGCACGGAAGAGGTCGACCGGTATCTCGCCCGCCTCTCCGGCAGCCGGGACGAGGCGTGGGAGCGGGTGGCACGGCTGACGGTCCTGGCGAAGCGGATGGAGGCGGAGGCGGGGCGGCTGCGCGAGGCCGTTGCGGCGCTGGCTCCGCAGACGTACGACGAGCTGAGCGAGCGGGCGCGGCGGATCCTCCTGTTGGTGGAGGAGGAGGCGGACACCGTACGGCGCGATGCGCGGGCGGACGCGGTGGACGCGAGTGGCGCGGCCGAGGCGTACGCGGACCGGGTGGCGGAGCTGGCGCGCCAGGACGCGGAGGCGGTGCGGGAGCAGACGGAGGTCCGGGCGCGCCAGGGGCTGTTGCGGGCGGGGCGGGAGGCCGACGCGGTCCGGGCGGAGGCGAAGGACGACGCGGCGGAGTGGCGGGCGCAGGCGCAGGCGGCGCTGACGGAGATGCGGCGCCGGTCGGACGCGCTGCTGGCGGACGGCGAGCAGGAGCACGTGGAGCGCTGGGACGCGGCGGAGCGGGAGCTGGCGGCCCGGGAGGCCGATCTGGAGGCCCGGCACGCGGAGCTGGAGCGGTACGCGGAGGTCCGCCTGGCGGAGGCGCGGCGCGGGTACGCGGAGGCGGAGGAGTCGGCGCGGCACGGGCAGGAGGACGCGGAGGCGCGGGCGGCGGAGCTGCTGGCGGAGGCCGGGATGCAGGAGGAGCGGACGGGCCGGGAGACGGAGCGGATCCTGCGCGAGCACGGGGAGGCGCAGGACGAGATGCGGGCGCACATGAACCATGTGCGCTCCAGCCTGGCGGCCTTGACGGGCCGCGCCCCGGCCGAGGGCTGACGGGTCGTCCCGGCCGTCAGGGCTTGTGGCGGGCGTAGTAGCGGGCGACGCGGGCGCGGTTGCCGCAGGTCGAGGCCACGCACCAGCGGCGCCGGGGGTGCGCCGGGAGGAACAGCAGGACGCAGTCCGCCCCTTCGCACTCCCGTACGTCCCGCACCCGCGGGTCCGTCAGGAGCTCGACCGCGGCGTCCGCCAGTCGTGCGGCGAGCCGCCGGGCCGGGGCGCCCGTGCGGTGGGCGGCCGCCGTCAGCCCGGATTCGGGGGTCCAGGCGAGCTCCCGGTGGGCCGGGGCGGCCGCCGAGGCCTCGTTCAGGGCGCGCAGGGCGCCGGCCGGGGGACGCTCGCCGCGCCGCGCGGCCGCGAGCGCCGCGCCGGCCGCCTCCCGTACGGCGTGCACGGCCGCCACCTCCGCCGGGCCCGCCTCGGCGACCGGCCCGAGGCGGTCCTCCTGAACGGCCAGCCAGGCCGTGAGTCCTTCCGGGCCGGCGATCAGATCGCCCGCATCGGCGGGCCGGGTGTTCAGCAGGTCCAGGGCGAGGGGCTCGCCCGTGAGCGGGAACGGCGTGTCCGTCGGGTTCGCGGTCATGTCACTAATGCTACGTGAAGCACTTGACCCGTTAGAAGTGCAGAGTCAAACTAATGGGAACAAGGCCACTGGAGGCATGTGATGCTGCACGTTCACCACCGCACCGCCGATGTGCGCGGGGTCCGCGTCGCCTACCGCGAGAGCGGCCCGGCCGACGGACCGGTCCTGCTCCTCCTGCACGGGTTCCCCACCTCCTCGCACCAGTTCGCCCGGCTGATGGACGCCCTCGGCGGCACCGGGTACCGGCTGATCGCCCCCGACCACCCCGGATTCGGCCGCACCGAGACCCCGGCCGGGTTCACGTACACCTTCGACCGGCTCGCGGACGTCCTGGAAGGGTTCACCGACGCCCTGGGGCTGGACCGCTACGCGCTCTACGTCTTCGACTACGGCGCCCCCGTCGGACTGCGGCTCGCCGTGCGGCGGCCCGAGCGGGTGACGGGCCTGATCGTGCAGAACGGCAACGCGTACGAGGAGGGGCTCTCCGACGCGGCCCGCGCGTTCGCCGGACACCGGCGGGAGGTGCCGGGCGACGAGGAGAAGGTGCGCGCCCTGTTCAGCCCGGAGGGCATCCGCTTCCAGTACGAGGCCGGTGTCGCCGACCCCGCCCTGGTCTCACCGGACGGGTGGACCCTCGACGTGCACTACGTCGGACTGCCGGGGCGCGCCGGGGCACAGGCCGACCTGGCCTTCGACTACTCCTCGAACTTCACGCAGTACCCGGTCTGGCAGGCCTGGCTGCGGGCCTGCGGGGTGCCCGTCCTGGTCGTGTGGGGCGCGGGGGACCCCTTCTTCATCCCGGCGGGGGCGAAGGCGTACCTGCGGGACGCGCCGGACGCCGAGGTGCACGTCGTCGACGGGGCGGGGCACTTCGCGCTGGAGACGCACCTCGGGGAGATCGCCCCGCTGATCGAGGGGTTCCTCGCGAAGCTCCCCTGAGGGGGGATCCCCCCCTCAGCCCGCCGGCTGCTGCGCCTGGTCCGCGGCCTGAGCCGGAGCCGGAACCGGAGCCTGGGTCGGAGCCGGAGCCGGAGCCGGAGCCGGAACCTGAGCCGGTACGGACGCCGGCGCGTGGCGGTACGGGTCGCTGCGCAGGCCGCGCGAGGTGACCACCACCGTGAACGCGGCCGGCGCCCCGGTGGCGGGGAGCTGCGCGCTCAGGGTGCCCGTCGCCGGGTCGTACACGCTCGGCAGCGCGGTGGAGTCGAGCTCCACCCGGGCCTCCGGGCCGAAGCCGCCGCCCTCGACGACCAGTGCGGGGCCGGCCACCGTCACCCGCGTGATCACCGGATTGGCCCGTGTGGCCATCTTGTTGACCAGGTAGGCGCCGGCCGGGGCGCCCGTCAGCGCCCAGATCTCGCCGGGGAGGCGGGGGAGTCCGCCGCCCACGTCGGCGAGGAAGAACAGCACCACGTAGAGCATGGTGACGGCGCTGAGGGCCACGTACTGGAGGTCGACGAGGTCGGTGCGCCCGCTGTCGTTCGCGATCAGCTCGCGCAGCGGGCGCTGGCCGGAGCCGGTGGGCTTCGGGGCGGGCTTGGCCATGGTGCCGTTCTCGACGCGGATGCCGACGACCGTCTTGGCCCCGATCATCGCCACGTACGGGCCTCCGAGCAGTGGCAGGTACACCTTGGTCAGGGAGGACAGCGGGCCGTGCTCCCCGGTGAACCAGCCGATGCCGCCGCCCGCGGTGAGCCCGTACGCGAGGATCGTGAGCAGGAGCCAGACCAGGATCACCGTCCAGGCCAGGGCCAGGGTGGTCGAGGTGGAGAGGCGGCCGTCGCGGCCGGTGACGAAGCCCGGACGGCGGCGCAGCCGCAGGGCCGTGGGCCCGGCCAGGGCGGCCAGTAAGGCGAGTGCGAAGAGTGCGGAAGCCATGTCGTCCCCCCGGAACGGATCCCGGACGCGGAACTCCGGGATGCAGGACTCCGAGGTCTACTCCGTTGACCGGGGTCATGACAAGCAGGACGGGCGGAGGCGGACTACGTGTCGGCCGGCCGCTTCTCCCGGTGCTCCTCCAGTATCGGGAACCGCCGCGGTGCCAGGAGGAGCAGGACGAGCAGCGCGGCCACGGCCGCGGCGGTCGCGCCGAGGAAGATGTGGTCGACGGCGGCGGCCACCGCTTCGCGCAGGTAGTCGGCGGCGGCCCGGGGGAGCAGCTCCGGCCGTTCGAGGGCCTCGGAGACGCCGTCGAGGTGGTCCGGCAGCCCGGACATCGGGGCGTGCGCCAGCCGGGCGGCGATCGTCGCGTTGGCGACGGCCCCGAACAGGGCGGCCCCGAGGCTCTGCCCGACTTGGCGGCAGAACAGCACGGAGGCCGTGGTCGTACCGCGCTCGGACCAGCCGACGGTGGACTGGACCCCGACGATCAGCGGCAGTTGGAAGAGGCCGAGGGCGGCGCCGAGCAGCAGCATGATCAGCGTGGGCTGCCAGGGCCGGGCGGGGTGGGGGAGCAGGGTGAACGAGAACAGGATCACGGCGGCCAGCGAGATCCCGACGGCCGCGGAGTTGCGGAAGCCGATGCGCCGGTAGACGTGCTGGCTGAAGGCGGCTGAGGCGGGCCAGGTGAGGGTCATCGCGGACATGACGAGGCCGGCGCTGACGGCTCCGAGGCCGAGCACGGACTGCGCGTACGTCGGGACGAAGACCAGCGGGGCGACCATGAGCAGGCCGAGCGCGCCGAGGGCCAGGTTGACCGCGGCGATGGTGCGCCGGCGCCAGACCCATCCAGGAATGATCGGTTCTGCGGCCCGGCGTTCGATCCGGACGACCAGGCCCGCCAGTACGGCGCTCGCGCCCAGGAGCCCGAGGGAGGGAGCGGACAGCCAGGGCCAGGCGACGCCGCCCTGCACGAGCGCGAAGAGCAGCAGCCCGCCGCAGGCGAAGACCGCGAGGGCGCCGGCCCAGTCGACGGGGCCGCGGCGCCCGGGGGACCGTACGGGCTCGACGAGGTGGCGGGCGAGCATCCACAGGGCCAGGCCGCCGAGCGGCAGGTTGATCAGGAAGATCCAGCGCCAGTCGGCGTACGAGGCGATGAGTCCGCCGAGCGCCGGGCCGGCCACGGCGGAGGCGGCCCAGACGGAGGACATCCGGGCCTGGATCCTCGGGCGGTCCTTGAGCGGGTACAGGTCGGCGGCCAGGGTCTGCACCGTGCCCTGGAGGGCGCCGCCGCCCAGCCCCTGGACGAGGCGGAAGGCGATGAGGACGGCCATGTTCCAGGCGAGCGCGCACAGCAGTGAGCCGACGATGAACAGGGCTATGCCGAAGAGGAGCACGGGCTTGCGGCCGAAGGTGTCGGAGAGCTTGCCGTAGACGGGGAGGGTGACGGTGACGGCGAGCAGGTAGCCGGCGAAGAGCCAGGAGAAGACGGAGAAGCCGCCGAGGTCGCCGACGATCTGGGGGACGGCGGTGGAGACGATGGAGCTGTCGAGGGCGGCGAGCGCCATCGCCAGCATGAGGGCGGTGACCAGGGCGGTACGGGGGGCCCGCCCGCCGGTCCCCGAAGCGGCTCCGGATCCGGAAGCCGCCGCTTCCCCGGTGCGTTCGCCCGTGCTCTCCTCCGCGCTCACCAAGATCCTTTCACCGTGCACGTATCCGCGGGGAACACCTTCTCATCGCGGGGTATCCGGCGGTATCCCCCCGGTATCCCCCAGAGGTGATCCGCCAAAAGATGCAGAACCCCTAGGGGTTGCTCCTCACAAGGGCCCAGGGGCCATTCGTCCCGGCGGAGGAGGAGGACGGCCGGATGAGGTCCTTAACTGGTTCCTACGGGGCGGGGTGGGGTTAACCCCCCTGCGGATACGGCGATGGGCACCAGGGCGCCGACGGCCTCCGCCCCGCAGACTTCACGACGGCAAGACAGCGGAATCCGGCCACATGCGTGGCAGTGCGAGCAACGAACCATCGGCGCGAGCAACGAACCAACGAGGGGAAGCACCGTGACAACGGCTATGACCGAAACCAGGCACGGGGGTACTGGAGGGCATGAAGCCGTCGCGGCCCGGGCACGCAAGGTCGTCAAGGCCTACGGCGCCGGGGAGACCCGCGTGATCGCCCTCGACGAGGTCGACGTGGACATCAAGCGCGGCCAGTTCACGGCGATCATGGGCCCCTCCGGCTCCGGCAAGTCCACGCTGATGCACTGCCTCGCCGGTCTCGACACGGTGACCAGCGGACAGATCCACCTGGACGACATCGAGATCACCGGGCTGAAGGACAAGAAGCTCACGCAGCTGCGCCGCGACCGGATCGGCTTCATCTTCCAGGCCTTCAACCTGCTGCCCACGCTCAACGCCCTGGAGAACATCACGCTCCCCATGGACATCGCGGGCCGCAAGCCCGATGCGCAGTGGCTGAACCGCGTCGTCGAGACCGTCGGTCTCGCCGGGCGCCTCAAGCACCGCCCGACCGAGCTCTCCGGCGGCCAGCAGCAGCGCGTGGCCGTCGCCCGCGCCCTCGCGGCCCGTCCGCAGATCATCTTCGGCGACGAGCCCACCGGAAACCTGGACTCGCGGGCCGGCGCCGAGGTCCTCGGCTTCCTGCGCCGCTCGGTGGACGAGCTCGGCCAGACCATCGTGATGGTCACGCACGACCCGGTGGCCGCCTCGTACGCGGACCGCGTGATCTTCCTGGCCGACGGCCGGATCGTGGACGAGATGTACGGGCCCACCGCCGACCAGGTGCTGGACCGGATGAAGGACTTCGACGCGCGCGGGCGGACCTCGTGAGCGCGGGCACCGTACTGAAGACCTCGCGGCGCAACTTCGTCGCGCACAAGGGGCGGATGGCGCTCTCCGCCGTCGCCGTCCTGCTCTCCGTCGCCTTCGTCTGCGGCACCCTGGTGTTCACCGACACCATGAACACCACCTTCGACAAGCTGTTCGGCGTCACCAGCGCCAACGTCACCGTCACCGCGAAGGGGGCCAAGGGCGGCGAGGACAACCCGAACCGGGGCAAGCCCGAGGTGCTGCCGGCCTCGGCCGTCGAGCAGGTCGCGAAGGCCGAGGGCGTCAAGAGCGCCGAGGGCGGCGTCGTCTCGATGTCGGTGACGGTGGTGAACGCCAAGAACGAGAACATGGGCTCGACCACCGGCGCCCCGACCATCGCGGGCAACTGGAACGACAACGAGCTCAAGTCGATGAAGATCACCTCCGGCCAGGCCCCGCGCGGCCCGACCGAGATGATGGTGGACGCCGACACCGCGAAGAAGCACCACCTGAAGCTCGGCGACGAGCTGCGCACCATCGCCATCACCGGGGACGTCCGCGCGAAGATCAGCGGCATCGCCACCTTCACCGTGACCAACCCGGGCGCGGCGATCGTCTACTTCGACACCGCCACCGCGCAGGAGAAGCTGCTCGGCGGCCCCGGCCTCTTCACGCACGTCAACGTCATCGCCAAGGACGGGGTCAGCGACGACCAGCTGAAGCAGAACGTCGCGAAGGCCGTCGGCGCGGACACGTACAAGCTCCAGACCGCCAAGGAGTCCGCGGACGCCAACCGCAAGGACGTCGGCTCCTTCCTCGACGTCATGAAGTACGTGATGCTCGGCTTCGCCGGGATCGCCTTCCTCGTCGGCATCTTCCTCATCTTCAACACCTTCTCGATGCTGGTCGCCCAGCGCACCCGCGAGATCGGCCTGATGCGGGCCATCGGCGCCGACAGCGGCCAGGTGCTCAAGTCCGTGATCGTCGAGGCCTTCCTGCTCGGCCTCGTCGGCTCGGTCCTCGGGGTCGGGGCCGGCGTGGGCCTGGCCGTCGGCCTGATGCAGCTCATGGGCCAGATGGGCATGCACCTGTCGACCGATGACCTGACCATCGCCTGGACCACCCCGGTCGTCGGCCTGGTACTGGGCATCGTCGTCACCGTCGTCTCGGCCTTCATCCCGGCCCGCCGGGCCGGCAAGGTCTCCCCGATGGCCGCCCTGCGCGACGCCGGCACCCCCGGCGACAAGAAGGTCGGCCGCATCCGCGCCACCCTGGGCCTGGTCCTCACCGGCCTCGGCGGCGCGGGCCTCTTCCTCGCCGCGGGCGCCGACGAGGCGGCGGCCGGCTCGCTCTGGCTCTCCCTGGGCGTGCTGTTCACCCTCATCGGCTTCATCGTGATCGGCCCGCTGCTCGCCGGCCTCGTGGTCCGGCTGCTCTCCGGCATCGTCCTGCGGCCCTTCGGGTCCGTCGGCCGGCTCGCCGAGCGCAACGCGCTGCGCAACCCGCGCCGCACCGGCGCCACCGCCGCCGCGCTGATGATCGGACTGGCCCTGGTCGCCTGCCTGTCGGTGGTCGGCTCCTCGATGGTGGCCTCCGCCACCGACGAGCTCGACAAGACGGTCGGCGCGGACTACATCGTCCAGTCCCAGACGGGCCAGCCGATCATGCCGCAGGCCGAGCAGGCGCTGCGCGCCACCAAGAACCTGGACCACGTCACCGCGTACCGGGAGGTGGAGGCGAAGATCACCGCCCCCGACGGCTCCGTCAAGGACGACGGCATCAGCGTCACCGACCCGAGCTACGCCCAGGACGTCCGGCGCAAGATGATCGCGGGCGAGCACGCGGCGGCGTACGGCAAGGGCGCGATGTCGGTCGGTTCGCTCTACGCGGACGAGCACCACGTCAAGGTCGGCGACGAGCTGACGGTCGCCTTCACCGGCGGCCAGACCACCACGCTCAAGGTCGCCGCGATCACCTCCGACGAGGGCAACCTCGACAAGGGCGTGAAGTACGTCAGCACCGCCACCGCCGAGCAGTTCCTGCCGGCCGACCGGATGCCGCGGCCGTTCATGCTGCTGGCCAAGGCCGCCGACGGGAAGGCGGACGCCGCCTACGGCGCCGTCAAGGGCGCGCTCGCGGAGTACCCCCAGTACGCCGTGCAGAACCAGACCGACTACAAGCAGACCCTCAAGGACCAGGTCGGCCAGCTGCTGAACATGGTCTACGGGCTGCTCGGCCTGGCGATCATCGTGGCGGTCCTGGGCGTCGTGAACACCCTGGCCCTCTCGGTGGTCGAGCGGACCCGCGAGATCGGCCTGATGCGCGCCATCGGCCTCTCCCGCCGCCAGCTGCGCCGCATGATCCGCCTGGAGTCCGTGGTCATCGCCCTCTTCGGTGCCCTGCTGGGCCTGGGCCTGGGCATGGGCTGGGGAGCCACCGCGCAGCAGCTGCTCGCCCTGGAGGGCCTGAAGGTGCTGGAGATCCCCTGGCCGACGATCATCGGCGTCTTCGCCGGATCGGCCTTCGTGGGCCTGTTCGCCGCACTGGTCCCGGCCTTCCGGGCAGGACGGATGAACGTACTGAACGCGATCGCGAGCGAGTAGGGGGCTCGGCGTTCGTTCGGGGGACCGCCGGCCCCGGCCGGCCCTTCGGGGCCGTTCGGGGCCGACGGCCGTTCACACGGCCAGCACGTGCACGTCTGCTCTGCGAACGCCGCGGCGAAGCCGTCCGGGAGCTCGTCGAAGTCGTCTGAGATGGAGATCCGGCCCTTCACCGATCCGTAGTCGGTCCGTCACTCCGGGGAGGGACCCCGTTCCCTCGCGCGGGGGACCCGGGGGCGTCGTAGGGTGGGAACCCCCGGCCCGTGCGACGTGTCGGGCCCTTCGCGTTGCCCCTCCACCGGACGGAAGCCTCCTTTCATGAGCCTGCACGGACTGCTCGACGCCGTCACCCGGGACCCGGCCCTCGCCGAGGCGGTCACCGCGGCCGGGGACGGCAACCGCATGCACGTGGACCTCGTCGGACCCCCGGCCGCACGGCCCTTCGCCATCGCCGCGCTGGCCGCCAGGAGCGAGCGGACCGTACTCGCGGTCACCGCCACCGGCCGGGAGGCCGAGGACCTGGCCGCCGCGCTGCGCTCCTTCCTGCCGCCCGACGAGGTGGCCGAGTACCCGTCCTGGGAGACCCTTCCGCACGAGCGGCTCTCCCCGCGCAGCGACACCGTGGGCCGGCGGCTCGCCGTACTGCGCCGGCTGGTGCACCCGAGCAAGGACGACCCGGCCGCGGGGCCCGTCTCCGTCGTCGTCGCGCCGATCCGCTCCGTCCTCCAGCCGCAGGTCAAGGGGCTCGGCGACCTGGTCCCGGTGAGCCTTCGGCACGGCGAGAGCGTCGATCTGGGCGAGGTGACCGGGGCGCTGGCCGCCGCCGCGTACGCCCGCGTCGAGCTCGTCGAGAAGCGCGGCGAGTTCGCCGTGCGCGGCGGCATCCTCGACGTGTTCCCGCCCACCGAGGAGCACCCGCTGCGCGTGGAGTTCTGGGGCGACGAGGTTGAGGAGATCCGCTACTTCAAGGTCGCCGACCAGCGCTCCCTGGAGGTCGCCGAGCACGGCCTGTGGGCCCCGCCCTGCCGGGAGCTGCTGCTGACCGACGAGGTGCGGGAGCGGGCCGCGGCCCTCGCCGAGGCCCACCCCGAGCTGGGTGAACTGCTCAACAAGATCGCCGAGGGGATCGCGGTCGAGGGCATGGAGTCCCTCGCGCCGGTCCTCGTCGACGACATGGAACTGCTGATCGACGTCCTGCCGGCCGGGTCGATGGCCGTCGTGTGCGACCCCGAGCGGGTCCGCACCCGGGCCGCCGACCTCGTCGCCACCTCGCAGGAGTTCCTGATGGCCTCGTGGGCCGCGACCGCCGGCGGCGGCCAGGCCCCGATCGACGTCGGCGCGGCCTCCCTGCGCGGGATCGCGGACGTACGGGAGCATGCGCGCGAGCTCGGCATGATGTGGTGGTCGGTCTCCCCCTTCGCGGCGGACGACGCGGACCTGGCCGCGGACACCCTGGGGCTCGGCATGCACGCCCCCGAGGCCTACCGCGGGGACACCGCCCGCGCCCTCGCCGACACCAAGGGCTGGATCGCCGACGGCTGGCACACCGTCTACCTCACCGAGGGCCACGGCCCGGCCGCCCGCACCGTCGAGGTGCTCGGCGGTGAGGGCATCGCGGCCCGGCTGGAGGCGGACCTGCGCACCCTGGAGCCGTCGATCGTCCACGTCGCCTGCGGCTCCCTCGACAACGGCTTCGTCGACCCGGCGCTGAAGCTGGCCGTCCTCACCGAGACCGACCTGACCGGCCAGCGCACCGCCACCAAGGACCTCGGCCGGATGCCGACCCGGCGCCGCAAGTCCATCGACCCCCTCACCCTGGAGGTCGGCGACTACATCGTGCACGAGCAGCACGGCGTCGGCCGCTACATCGAGATGGTGCAGCGCACCGTCCAGGGCGCCACCCGCGAGTACCTCCTCGTCGAGTACGCCCCCGCCAAGCGCGGCCAGCCCGGCGACCGCCTCTACATCCCCACCGACCAGCTGGAACAGGTCACCAAGTACGTCGGCGGCGAGGCCCCGACCCTGCACCGGCTCGGCGGCGCCGACTGGACCAAGACCAAGGCGCGCGCGAAGAAGGCGGTCAAGGAGATCGCCGCCGACCTCATCAAGCTCTACAGCGCCCGCATGGCGGCCCCCGGCCACACCTTCGGCCCGGACACCCCCTGGCAGCGCGAGCTGGAGGACGCCTTCCCGTACGCGGAGACGCCCGACCAGCTCACCACCATCGCCGAGGTCAAGGAGGACATGGAGAAGTCCGTCCCCATGGACCGCCTGATCTGCGGCGACGTCGGCTACGGCAAGACCGAGATCGCGGTGCGGGCCGCGTTCAAGGCGGTCCAGGACGGCAAGCAGGTCGCCGTCCTCGTCCCCACCACCCTGCTCGTGCAGCAGCACTTCGGGACCTTCTCCGAGCGCTACAGCCAGTTCCCCGTCAACGTGAAGGCGCTGTCCCGCTTCCAGTCCGACACCGAGTCCAAGGCCACCCTGGAGGGGCTGAAGGAGGGCTCGGTGGACATCGTCATCGGTACCCACCGGCTGTTCTCGCAGGAGACCAAGTTCAAGGACCTGGGCCTGGTCATCGTCGACGAGGAGCAGCGCTTCGGCGTCGAGCACAAGGAGCAGCTGAAGAAGCTGCGCGCCAACGTGGACGTGCTGACCATGTCCGCGACCCCGATCCCGCGCACCCTGGAGATGGCGGTGACCGGCATCCGCGAGATGTCGACGATCACCACCCCGCCGGAGGAGCGCCACCCGGTCCTCACCTTCGTCGGCCCGTACGAGGAGAAGCAGATCGGCGCGGCCATCCGCCGCGAACTGCTGCGCGAGGGCCAGTGCTTCTACATCCACAACCGGGTGGAGTCCATCGACCGGGCCGCCGCCAAGCTGCGCGAGATCGTGCCCGAGGCGCGGATCGCGACCGCCCACGGCCAGATGTCCGAACAGGCCCTGGAGCAGGTCGTCGTGGACTTCTGGGAGAAGAAGTTCGACGTGCTCGTCTCGACGACGATCGTCGAGTCCGGCATCGACATCTCCAACGCCAACACCCTCATCGTCGAGCGCGGCGACAACTTCGGCCTCTCCCAGCTCCACCAGCTGCGCGGCCGCGTGGGCCGCGGCCGCGAGCGCGGGTACGCGTACTTCCTCTACCCGCCGGAGAAGCCGCTCACCGAGACCGCGCACGAGCGGCTCGCGACGATCGCCCAGCACACCGAGATGGGCGCCGGCATGTACGTGGCGATGAAGGACCTGGAGATCCGCGGCGCGGGCAACCTGCTCGGCGGCGAGCAGTCCGGGCACATCGCGGGCGTCGGCTTCGACCTCTACATCCGCATGGTCGGCGAGGCCGTGGCCGACTACCGGGCGGCGATCGACGGCGGGGTGGAAGAGGAGCCGCCGCTGGAGGTCAAGATCGAGCTGCCGGTCGACGCGCACGTCCCCCACGACTACGCGCCGGGCGAGCGGCTGCGCCTGCAGGCGTACCGCTCCATCGCCTCGGCCAACTCCGAGGCGGACGTCAAGGCCGTACGGGAGGAGCTCCACGACCGCTACGGCAAGCTGCCGGAGCCGGTGGAGAACCTGCTGCTGGTGGCGGGGCTGCGGATGCTGGCGCGGGCCTGCGGGGTCGGCGACGTCACCCTCCAGGGGCCCAACATCCGCTTCGGTCCGGTGGAGCTGCGCGAATCGCAGGAGCTGCGCCTCAAGCGCCTCTACCCGGGCTCGGTGCTCAAGCCGGCCACCTCGCAGGTGCTGATCCCGCGGCCCAAGACGGCCCGGGTGGGCGGGAAGCCGCTGGTCGGGCGGGAACTGCTGGCCTGGACCGGCGAGTTCCTCACCACGATCCTCGGGTCCTGAAACGCACGCGGCCGGGGACCGCTCCGCTTCGGAGCTCCCCGGCCGTGCGCGCTCAGACCGACTCGGCCGGGCCGCCGTCCCCCAGCTTGGACAGGTCCAGCACGTCCGCGCCCGGCGGCAGGGCCGTGTCCACGGGCGTGCCGAAGGCGGAGAAGAGGACCTCCCCGGTCTGGTCCCCCGTGATGGTGGACTTGAGGACGTACGGAGTGCCCTGGGTGGCTATGTAGTCGGTCTCCGTGCCCTCCTTGGCCGCCGTGGTGACCGCCAGCGCCTGCTTGCCGTCGAGGGTGACCGTCTCGCCCTTGCGGGCCAGCGGGTTGGGCCGGTCGCCGCCGTCCGTCAGCTTGTCCAGATCGCAGATGTGGCCCATCGCGGCGGCCTTGGGGTCCGAGACCGGCATCTTCAGCCAGCGGTCGGCGAGCATCGTGACCATCGCGTCGGTCTGCTTCTTGGGCGCGTACTTCTTCGCGGCCGTGCCCCGCCAGTAGTCGGCGTCCCCCTTGAAGTGGATGAGCTCGGTGGATTTGACGAGGTCCACCTTGCCCATGCCCTCGTACCGGATCGCGCCGCTGCAGCTGCCCTTCCTGTCGAGGGAGAGCTCGAACTCGACCGGGGTGCCGCCGTCGCGCATCTTCGCGACGACACGCGCCGATTCGACCTTGCGCATCGCCTCGCGCGACCGGCTCAGGATCTCGGCGCCCGACAGGTCCGCGAGCCCGCCGGTGCCCTTGGCGGCCCCCTTGCCCTTCGCGGCCGGTGCGGGCGCGGCCCCGGCCGACGCCGACGCGGCGGCGCGGGCAGCCCGGCCGATGTCCGCGGCCTTGCTCGCGCCGACCGGCGCGCAGGCCGTCGTCAGTCCGAACAAGGCCGTCGTGGTCAGCACCGACACGCCGATGCTCCGGCTTCGCATGTGGATTCCCCCCTGGAACAACAACTCGACTGCCGAGGGTAGTCGCCGCCGGTCAGGGGGAGTCCGCGATTTCCGCGCGGCCCGGCCGGCCCGCGTCCGCCGGGAGGTGTGCGGCGACCCTGCAACGGTTGCGCACATCCCCTCACTGGCGGCCGGAAACGCTGTATACGCTCAGACCCGAAACTTCGTCGACACGGTCCGTCAGGAGCAGCGATGCACGGCCCCGGCCTCCCGCCGCAGCAAGGCCCCCAGCCCAGTACCGGGGGAGTCGTGGCACTGCGCGTGCTGTTCGCCCTGCTGCCCGTCCTGAGCTGCGGCTTCCTGGGCTGGGCCACGATGCTGCGGCTCGCGGTCGTCACCCGCAAACCCCGCGACTGGTGGCTGCTGGCCGTCAACTGCGTGCTCACCGTCGCCTCGGTCGCGCTGATCGGCGCCGACCCGACGCCCGAGACCAACGGCTGGCAGGGCAATACGGGCGCCTTCGGCGTCATCATCACCGGGTTCCTGACCTGCGTGTACTTCCTGGTCGCCGACATCCAGCACCACGCGGGCCGGGCGGCCGCCCCGACCGCCGCCTGGTACCCCGCGCAGCCCGCGCCGTACGTACCCCAGCAGCAGCCGCAGCCGCAGCGGCCGGCGTACGGCTACCCGCCGCCGGCGCAGCAGCAGACGCCCACGCCCACGCCCACGCCGACCCCCGCCCCCGGACCTGCCAATCCGCCGCGCATCGGGCAGGTCCGCGCCGAGCTCGACGAGCTGAGCGAACTGCTGCGCAAGCAGACCCCGCACCCGCAGGCCCCGCACCCGCAGAACCCGCACCCGCAGAACCCGAACGCCTTCGGCAACGACGCTGAGGGCCCGGCCCGGTGACGGACGACGACCGGATCATCGGCGAGCGCTACCGCCTGGCCTCCGTCCTGGGCCAGGGCGGCATGGGCCAGGTCTGGACGGCGTACGACCAGCGGCTGGACCGCCGCGTCGCCGTCAAGCTGCTGCGCCCCGACAAGGTGGCGGGACCCGGCTCCGTCGCCGACGAGCTGCGCCGCCGCTTCGTACGCGAATGCCGGGTCACGGCGCAGGTGGACCACCCCGGCCTGGTCACCGTCCACGACGCGGGCAGCGACGGCGACGAGCTGTTCCTCGTCATGGGTCACGTCGAGGGCACCGACCTCGCCGACCACCTCGCGCAGCACGATCCGTACCCCTGGCCGTGGGCGGTCGCCGTGGTCGCGCAGCTGTGCGGGGTGCTCTCGGCCGTGCACGCGGTGCCGATCGTGCACCGCGACCTGAAGCCGCGCAACGTCATGGTCCGCCCGGACGGCACCGTCCTGGTCCTCGACCTCGGCGTCGCCTCGGTGATGGACACTGACACCACCCGCCTCACCAGCACCGGCACCCCGATCGGCAGTCCGGCGTACATGGCGCCCGAGCAGGCGATGGGCGGAGCGGTCGGCCCGTACACCGACCTGTACGCCCTCGGCGTGCTGCTGTACGAACTCCTCAGCGGCAACGTCCCGTTCGCCGGGTCCACCGCGCTCGGCGTCCTGCACCGCCACCTGTACGAGCCGCCCGTCCCGGTGCGCCGGCTGCGCCCGGAGGTCCCGCACCAGCTGGAGGCGGTCCTGCTGCACCTGCTGGCGAAGGACCCGCAGGACCGGCCGGCCTCCGCGCAGCACGTGTACGAGGCCCTCGCCCCGCTGCTGCCCAAGCAGGGCACCCCGGCGGGCAGGCTCGACCCGACCCGCCCCTTCCTGCGCCCGCACGCCCCCTGGCCGGACCGCGCCGCCACCATCCCGCCGCAGCCGACGACGCCGCCCACGCCGCAGACCCCGCCCAAGCCGGACATCCCGGCCGCGGTGGACGAGGCCCGCAGCCTCCTGGAACAGGGCCTCCTCACCCAGGCCGTGGACATCCTCGGCGGGATCCTCCCGGCCGCGGCGGCCGAGCACGGCGAGCACTCCACGGTGGTCCGCTCGCTGCGCAAGCAGTACGCGGCCACGCTGATGGACGACGGCCAGTACCGCCGGGCCCTGCCCGAACTGCGCCGCCTCGCCGACGAGTTCCCGGCCGGCGACCCCCAGTCCCTGCGCTTCCGCTACGACGCGGCCCAGTGCCTGGAGCAGCTGGACGCGCCGGGGGCGGCCCTGGCCGAGTACCGCTCACTGCTCCCGCTGTTCGAGAACCACTACGCGAACCCGGACCCGGGGCTCCCGCTGGAGGTCCGGCGCCGGATAGCGCACCTGCTGCTCTCCCTGGGCGAGCGGCCCGCGGCCCACGACACCCTGGCCCGCCTGCTGTTCGACGCGGACCGCATCCACGGTCCGAACCATCCCTTCTCGACGGAGGTCCGCCGCACCCTGCACTGGCTCAGCCAGGTCCGCTGAGCCCGCCGCCGCCCGGGCCCCGGCCGCTCAGGCCCCGGCCGGGGCGAGCTCCACGGGTGCGCCGGCCTCCGGGCCGTGCGGGGGGCCGGCGCTGCGGCGGGTCCGCGGCCCGCGGCGGCGCTCCGCCAGGAGCAGCCCGGCCAGGACCAGCAGGGCCGCGCCCGCGACCGCCGAGCCCGGCACCAGACCCGGAGGACGGAACGAGCAGCTGATGGTGGTGGTGCCGGGGGTCAGCGGGACGGAGACCAGGCCCAGGTAGGGCGTGGCCGGCCGGCCGTTGCAGCTCCACCCCGCGATCGCCGGGGAGGAGAGGACCGCGGTGCCCGTGGTGCCCGCCGGGAGCGTGGCGCTGACGGTCGAGGAGCCGACCCGCAGTCCCGTGGGCGCCGATGCGCGCAGGGCGGCCACCGCCGGGTCCAGGCGGGTGCGGTCCAGGCAGGACAGGGCCCAGCGCGGCGGCGCCGGAGCGTCGAAGACCAGCGCCGAGGAGGCCCCCCGGGAGGCGCCCAGCGGCTGGAGGGCCGCCCGGTTGCGCGGCGCGTTGCCGTTCAGGCGGAAGGCGCGGCCGTCCGCGAGGCGGGCCGTCGCGTTGTACTCCGGGGCCCACAGGTAGGCCTCCGTGCCCGCGCGGCACACCCCGGGCGCGACGGGGTCCTCGTACACCCTGGCGCCCAGCAGCAGTTCCTGGTTGGCGAACGGGGGGCCGTCGAACGGTCCGTACGAGGGCACGGGCCCCGCCGGGCGGATCGTGACCAGCGGGGGGACGACCTGCGCGCGGCTGATCGTGCCGTCGGGCCGCAGGCGGGCGCCGACCGCGAAGAGCGCGTCCGTCACCGGGTTGTCGATGCTCTGCACGTTGCGCCCGCGCGAGGTCCAGCCCGCGCCGAGCGCCACCATCGTCCGCGTGAACACGTCCGGGGTGTGACTGCTGTAGTACGCGCCGCCCTCCCCGCCCAGCAGCAGCGGGTCGTTGCCCGTCAGCGCCGGCCGGCCCGGGTCCGTGCGGTACGCGGGCCAGCCCTCGGCGCCGGCCAGGGCCTCGGAGCGCGCGGTGTGCGCCGTGCCCCACGAGGGGTAGTCGTCCAGCCCGCCCAGCTTGCCCTTGTGCCCGAACGCCGTGGTCGCGGCCGCCTGCCCGATCAGTACGAGCGCCAGCACCCCGGCCGCCGGGAGGACCAGCCGTCGATGGCGCAGGGACCACCAGGCCGCCACGGCCAGTGCCAGGCCGCCGCAGAAGAGGGCGAGGCCCCAGGCCGTCGCGAGTGTGCTGGCGGCGGCGACCGCGGCCGCCGCCGCCAGCACCGCGGCCCCCGCCGCCAGCTCCCGCAGCCGGGGCAGCCCGGCCGCCAGCCCGGTCCACGCGGCGATCACGGCCACCCCGGCCAGTACGAACGTCTGCCGGTACGGGCTGCCGTTCGGGGTCGCGAAGACGTGCCAGGCCAGATGCGTCGGCGTCCACTGGAAGGAGAGGAGCACCGCGGCCGTGAGCCCCGCCCAGCACAGGCGGGTGCGCGGCGGCACCGCCGTGTGGAACGGCAGGGCCGCCACCAGCAGCAGCGTCCCGGTGCCGACGAAGAGCGCCGGTGAGGAGAAGGAGTACGTCGCGGGCAGGATCCGGGCGAACAGGTCCGGCCAGGACACGGGGTCGAACTGGCGCGTCCACCCGGGGTAGGCCTGCTTCGAGCTCAGGAAGAGGGGCACCAGCACCGGCGCGGACACCGCGATGCCCAGCAGGGTCGTCACGGCGCCGCGGACGAGCACCGCCAGCCGCTCCCGTACGCCCTCGCGCGTCAGCACCACCCGTACCAGGAGCACCAAGGCCGCGCCCAGCGTCGCCATGTAGGCCGTGTAGAAGTTCGCCGTCCAGGACACCGCCACCACCAGGACGGCGAGGGCGGGCCGGCGCCCGCGCAGCGCCCATTCACCCGTCAGACACAGGAGCGGGAGGGCGATCAGACCGTCCAGCCACATCGGGTTGTACGAGGCCTCGATCACCGACCAGCCGCACAGCGCGTACGAGGCCCCCAGCAGGCCCGCCGCCCACCACGGCCCGCGGCGCTGGGTGCGCAGCAGCCAGGCCATCGCCGCCGCGGCCGCCGCCATCTTCAGCACGGTGACCACGTACACGGCGAGGTCGATGTCCTCGCGCGGGAAGAGGGCGACGAGCACCGCGAAGGGGCTGGAGAGGTAGGTGCCGAAGTCGGGCAGGAAGCCGGTGCCGAAGCCGGACTGCCAGTTGAGCAGCAGGCCGCCTTCCGCGCGCCCGTGCAGGAGGTCCCACAGGTGGGCGTGGAAGGGGACGAACTGGTTGCCGAGGTCGTTGATGCTGCGGTGGCGGTGTCCGTACGGGAAGACGCGGGCGACCGCGTCCCCGGCGCAGACGGCCACCGCCGTGATCAGGGCGGCGAGGGCCGAGCCGCGCAGGCTCGGGCGGCGCGGCGAGCGGTGCGGTGTGGACATGGTGGGCCGACCTTGGCACCGCCGGTGGACCGGAGGATGGCCACGGGGTGACCGTGACATCAACAGACGCGTACCCCAACACCCGGGGAATCGTTGGTCGAACCAGTGGCTCGGATCACCCTGACTGCATACCATCGATCACCGCACGGCCTTGTGCACCAAAGCACAATCTCCCGGCCCTGGAGGCTCCTTTGCACCGTCGCACTGCGCTCTCCGTCTCCGCCGCCCTGCTCGTGGCGGCCCCCTTGCTGTCCGCCTGCTCGGGCCAGGCCCGGCCCGGCACCGCGGCCGTCGTCGGCGGCGAACGCATCACCACCTCCGCGCTCCAGGCCCAGGTGGGCGATGTCCGCGCCGCGCAGAACCGGACCGGGTCCACCGCGGCCCAGCTGATCCAGTCCTCGCCCGGCCTGGAGCGGGTCAAGCTCAACAAGATGATCCAGACGGTCGTTCTGGAGCGGGCCGCCGAGGACGCGGGGGTGAGCGTCAGCGAGAAGGAGGTCCAGGACTTCCGCAAGGCCCAGCTGCAGCAGGCGGGCGGAACCGAGAAGCTGGCCGCGGCCGCCCTGGAGCAGGCCCAGCTCGCGCCCGGGCAGCTCGACGCCGACGCCCGCTTCAAGCTGCTGCGCGACAAGCTCTTCGAGCACTACGGCAGCCAGGACAAGGCCGTCGAGAAGCTGGCGTCCGCCGCGAAGGCCCTGCACATCGAGGTGAACCCGCGCTACGGCGTCTGGGACGCGCAGCAGATCGTGCTCGGCGACCAGGACACCCCCTGGATCGTCCAGCGGACCCGGCCCGAGCAGGCCCCCGCCGGAGCCTGAGCCGCCCGTCCGGAGGTAGGTTCGGAGGGTGACCGACCACACCGCCGAACCCGCCCCCGCCGTGCCCGCCCCGGCCGGACCCGTCCCGGCCGGATCCGCCGACGCCACGGCCGCCGGCCGGATCGTCCTGCTGACCGCGAGCCACCGGGTCGCCCCCGGCCTGCTGTCCTGGCCGGCCTGGCGGACCCTGCACGCCGCGGACCGGGTGCTGTGCGCCGACCCGGGCCACCCGCAGCTGCCGTACCTGCGCGAGGCGGGCGTCGAGGTCGCGCACGAGGCCCCGGACGCGCACGCGCTCGTCGAGGACTGCGCCGGCGGCCGCACGATCGTGGTGATCCCGTCCGGCGAGGGCGACCGGCGGCTCACCGACGGGCTGGCCCGGCTCGCCGGCTCCGGCCGCGTCGACATGCCCGACCTCGAACTGCTGCCCGGCTCGTACGACCTGCCCGGTGCCCGCCTGCTCGACCTCGTCCAGGTGATGGACCGGGTCCGCCGCGAATGCCCCTGGACCTCGCGCCAGACCCACGAGGGACTCGTCAAGTACGCCACGGAAGAGGCGTACGAACTCGTCGAGGCCATCGAGGACGGCGACCGGGACGCGCTGCGCGAGGAGCTCGGAGACGTGCTCCTGCAAGTGGTCTTCCACGCCCGGATCGCCGAGGAGCACGCCGACGAGCCGTTCTCCATCGACGACGTGGCCGGCGGCCTCGTCGAGAAGCTGATCCACCGGCACCCGCACGTCTTCGGGGACGCGGACGCGCAGACCCCGGAGGACGTCAGCGCCCACTGGCAGCGCACCAAGGCGGTCGAGAAGCAGCGGGAGTCCGTCACCGACGGGATCCCGCTGGGCCAGCCCGGACTCGCGCTCGCGGCCAAGCTGGCCGGGCGGGTCCGTACGGGCGGGGTGGCCGTGGAACTGCCCCGCGGCGAGGGCATCGGCTACGAGCTGCTGGAACTGGCGGCCCGCGCCGAGGCGGCGGGCGTCGACCCCGAGACCGCGCTGCGCGCGGCGGCCCGCGCCTACCGGGACGCGATCCGCGCCGCCGAGGGCGTCGGGGCCGGGAGCGGCGGGGAGTAGCGGGGAGCGGCGGGGAGGCCTAACGGGGCGCGCGGCCCGACGGGTTGTGCCAGTGCGGCTCGGGGCGGCCGAGGAACCACTCGCCGAAGCCCAGGGGCCGGCCGCCCGGGCCGTGGCCGGTGCCCGCGGTGGGCACCGAGTCGTGGAAGATCCTGCCCGGCAGGGCGCCCAGCTCCTTCAGCACGTGCACGGTCTGTTCGACGAACGGCGGCGGCCCGCTGAGGTACACGTCCTGCTCGGGCCACATGGCCCGGTGGCCGAGCGCGGTCGCGAGCCGCCCGGTGGCCTGGTCGCGGTGCTGTCCGGGGGCGGGCGTGATGTAGGTGACGCCGAGCCGGCCGATGGCGGCGGCGTACTCGTCGATCAGCGGGCGGTCGTACAGGTGCGCGGCGTCCCGGGCGACCACGAAGAGCCGCACGTCCTGATCGGGGGGCTGGTCGGCGAACTGCTCCACGATGGCCCGGATCGGCGCCCAGCCGGTGCCCGCCGCGATGAGGGTGACGGGCCGGTCGGCGCGGCGGAAGGTCAGCTGCCCTCCGGCCGCGCCGAGCCGCAGCACCTCGCCCGGCCGCACCTCGCGGACCAGGGCGGTGCTGAGCCGGCCGCCCTCGATGCGGCTGACGTGCAGGTCGAGGGTGCCGTCCGGGCGGGGGGCGTTCCCGATGGAGTACGTGCGCCAGATCCTCGGGACCCGCTCGCAGCTCACGCTGGCGTACTGGCCGGGGAGGTGGGGGAAGGGGGCGTGCGGGCGCAGGGTCAGCACCCCCATGTCCTGCCCGTATTGGAGGTGGCGCACGATCTCGGCGTCCCACCAGGGCGGGTCCTCGCTCGCGGCGGCCCCGGCCATCATGGCGTCGGCGATCACCTGGTACGCCTCGGACCAGGCCTTCTCCACCGTCGGGGTCCAGGCCTCGCCGCAGGTGCGGGCGAGCGCGGCGAGCAGGGAGGAGCCGAGGGCCGCGTAGTGCTCGGGGCCGGCGAGGAACTTGCGGTGGTCGCGGCCGAGGTCGTGGAGATAGGGGAGCAGGCTCTCGTCGCCGAGGCGGGTGACCACGTGGGTCAGCGCGGCGAAGAGCCGGTCGCGCTGGCGTTCCATGTCCGCGGGGGAGGCCGGGAAGAGCTCACGGATCCCGGGGTTGTGCCAGAAGAGGTGGGAGTAGAAGTACTTGACCGCGTGCTCGGCCCTTCTCTCCACCACCGCGAAGCTGCTCTTCAAGATCCTCACATCCACAAAACCGACAGTAGGAACGCCGGGGAACGCGAGGTCAAGCGTTGGCGGATCTACGGACAGCCGCGGCGAACCACCCATATGGGATGGGGGCGGGCGGGATACGGTCAGCGGGTGCATGAGCCGACCCCCGCAGCCCCCGCAGCCCCCGAAGACGGCACTCCTCCCCAGGGCCCGACCCTGTTCGACTGGGAGTTCGCGACCGATCCGTACCCGGCGTACGCCTGGCTGCGCGAGCACTCCCCGGTGCACCGCACCAAGCTGCCGAGCGGGGTCGAGGCCTGGCTGGTCACGCGGTACGCCGACGCCCGCCAGGCCCTCGCCGACCAGCGGCTCAGCAAGAACCCGGCGCACCACGCGGAGCCGGCGCACGCCAAGGGCAAGACCGGGATCCCGGGGGAGCGCAAGGCGGAGCTGATGACGCACCTGCTGAACATCGACCCGCCGGACCACACGCGGCTGCGGCGGCTGGTGTCGAAGGCGTTCACCCCGCGCAGGGTGGCCGAGTTCACCCCCCGGGTGCAGGAGCTGACCGACCACCTCATCGAGCAGTTCGCGAGCCGGGGTGAAGCGGACCTCATCCACGAGTTCGCCTTCCCGCTCCCCATCTACGCCATCTGCGAGATGCTCGGCGTACCGCGCGAGGACCAGGACGACTTCCGTGACTGGGCCGGGATGATGATCCGGCACGGCGGCGGCCCGCGCGGCGGGGTCGCCCGCTCCGTGAAGCAGATGCGGACCTATCTCGGTGAACTCATCCACCGCAAAAGGGATGATCTGGGCAATGACCTGATTTCGGACCTGATCCGCGCGAGCGACCACGGCGACCACCTGACGGAGGCCGAGGCCACCGCGATGGCCTTCATCCTCCTGTTCGCCGGATTCGAGACGACCGTGAACCTCATCGGCAACGGCGTCCACTCCCTCTTCATGAACCCCGCTCAGCGCGCCCGCCTCCAGGATTCCCTCGCCGCCGGCGAAACCGCCCTGCTGGAGACCGGCATCGAGGAACTGCTGCGCTACGACGGCCCCGTGGAGCTGGCCACCTGGCGGTTCGCCACCGAGCCGCTGACCCTCGGCGGCCAGGAGGTCGCGACGGGCGATCCGGTGCTCGTCGTCCTCGCCGCGGCCGATCGCGATCCCGAGCGGTTCGCCGATCCGGACACCCTCGACCTCTCCCGCACCGACAACCAGCACCTCGGGTACGGGCACGGAATCCACTACTGCCTGGGTGCTCCGCTCGCACGACTTGAAGGACAGACGGCGCTTGCGACTTTGCTGACGCGTCTGCCGGATCTGGAACTCGCTGTTCCGCCCAACGAGCTTCGCTGGCGCGGGGGTCTGATCATGCGTGGCCTGCGCACTCTTCCCGTGAAGTTCACAGCCCGAAACCCCTGAACTCTCTTTGACCGTAAGTCAGCCCCCGTCAAGAGTTGTTACTCGCATGCTAAGGCGGCTAGGTTCTGCCGTTACCCAGCCGTTATGCGAAAGGTGCAGCTCATGCGTTCCGGGAACGGCCGCCACAGACGCCCCCGCCAGGTACCCGCGATAGTCGTCACCGCCGGAGTCACCGGTTCCGCGTTGGCCCTGCCCCTGCTCGCCGCCACCGGCGCGAGCGCGGCCGAGGCCTCCACGTGGGACACGGTGGCCGAGTGCGAGAGCGGCGGCTCCTGGAGCGCCAACTCCGGCAGCGGGTCCTACGGCGGACTCTCGTTCACGCAGGAGCAGTGGAGCGCTTCGGGCGGCCTGGAATTCGCCGAGCGCCCCGACCTCGCGAGCCGCTCGCAGCAGATAGCCGTCGCCGAGCGCGTACTGGGCGCCCAGGGCCCCGAGGCCTTCGGGCACTGCTCGGAGACGGCCGGACTGACCCGGCAGGGCCCCGCGGCCGCCGTGGACCCGGGCCTGCCCGGCACGCTCGGCCCGGTCACCCCGAGCCCCTCGCGCCCCGACGACTCGGTCCCGGCCGGCGGTTCCGGTGCGAAGCCGCAGGACTTCGGCGCCCCGACCCCGACTGCGACCCCGGTCTTCACCCTTCCGCCGGCGCCGCTCGCGCCGAACAGCGGACTGCCCGTCATGCCCGACCCGGACCTGCCGTCCACTTCGCCGAGCGCCCCGGTGCTCCCGGGCGACCCGACGACGTCCCCGGGCACCCCGACGGCGCCCACCGACCCGACGGCCCCCTCGACGGGCACCCCGACCACGCCGGGCAGCCCGGATCCGACCGCTCCGGTCACCCCGGCCGACCCGAGCGCCCCCGCCTCCCCCTCGGCCCCGGGCACCCCGGGCGTCCCGGGTGCCACGACCGACCCGGCCGGCATCCCGGACCCCTCCGGTAGCGGCAAGCACCGTGGTACGCCCGCGCTTGAGGTGCCCGCCACGCCTGACGCGGCGTCGGATCCCTCGTACACGGTTCAGGCGGGCGACAGTCTGGCAACCATCGCTTCTGCCAAGGGGGTCAAGGGCGGCTGGAACGCGCTCTACCAGGCCAACGAGCTGGTCATCGGCGATGACGCCAATCTGATCAAGCCCGGTCAGAATCTGGATCTAAGTTAGAAATAGCGGCACTTCGGACACCCGGAAAAGGCTGAATGTCCGTTATCTGCAAGTGAGACATGTGTCTCTTCCGGTCAACTGGCGTGTCCCGCCTGGAGCCTTCCGCAAACCCCGCCCTCACCTGCGCAAACGCCCGCAAGGAGGGCGCAAGTAGGGCCCGTTTCTCCCCGGTGTTCCTCGTTGAACATCGGGGAGAGACCTGTCTACCTTCTGAGTCGCCCGCCACCGCGGGCTCCTTCGACCGCATCGCCGAATCCTGCCGGCGGACGGGGGGAACAGTCGTCGCGTCAAGCGCCGAAGGCAGGAGCGGGGGAACCAAGGTAGGCGCCGGGACCGGCCGTTGAGAGACGGCGAGGGAACGGCTAGGGGTTAAGTCGTGCGCCACACCGCACGGCCGGGCACTCATCAGCCCGAACCCGACAGCTCACCTCGTAGGCGTCGGTGAGGAGAACTCCATGCTGATTTCCGGCAAGGGAAAGCACCGTCGCGCCGGCAAGGCCGCCCGCATCGTCACGCTCGCCGGTGTCGCCGGTGTCGCCGTCGCCGCCCCCCTGATGGCGGCCGGCTCGGCCTCCGCCGCCACGGCCTCCCAGTGGGACGCCGTCGCGAGCTGCGAGTCCGGCGGCAACTGGTCCATCAACACGGGCAACGGCTACTACGGCGGCCTGCAGTTCTCGTCCTCCACGTGGGCCGCGTACGGCGGCAAGTCGTACGCCTCGCAGGCCAACCAGGCCTCCAAGTCGCAGCAGATAGCCATCGCCGAGAAGGTCCTCAAGGGCCAGGGCAAGGGCGCCTGGCCGGTCTGCGGCAAGGGCCTCTCCAGCTCCGCTTACAACGGTGGTGGCGCGACCGACACCCCGAAGAAGACGGAAACGAAGACCGAGACCAAGAAGACCCAGCCGAAGAAGACCGAGCCGAAGAAGGAGACCACGCGCGAGAGCTCCGCGCCGGTCACCCGCTCCGAGCGTGCCGAGGCCCCGGTCGTGAAGACCGGCAACGGCTCGTACGAGGTCAAGCCGGGCGACACCCTGGGCACCATCGCCGAGGCCAACGGCGTCAAGGGCGGCTGGGAGAAGCTCTTCGAGCTCAACAAGGACATCGTCTCGGACGCCGACCTCATCTTCCCGGGTCAGATGCTCAAGCTCAGCTGAATCCCGCAGTGACGACCGCGGCCGCCCGTGCGGCGCCGCGGCAGCCCGACCGCCCGGCGCGTCTTCCCCTCACGCGCCGGGCGGCGGCGTTCGCGCCCGCGGTCCAGGGTCCTATGTACCGGAAGGCGGGTATTCGGGCCCTTTTTCGTCCCAGGGGGCGGGCGGTCGGCCGGCCGAGTGCCCGGAGGCGGTTAGGCTCTAGTCGGCGGGGCCATCCCACGGCCCGACATGCCACCGCACACCCAGCGTCACATCCCAGAAGGAGATGCTCGTGCCGTCCATCGACGTCGTCGTAGCCCGGGAAATCCTGGACTCCCGAGGCAACCCCACGGTCGAGGTCGAGGTGGGCCTCGACGATGGCAGCACCGGCCGTGCTGCAGTTCCGTCCGGCGCCTCCACCGGTGCCTTCGAGGCCATTGAGCTCCGTGACGGTGACCCCAACCGTTACATGGGCAAGGGTGTCGAGAAGGCCGTCCTCGCGGTCATCGAGCAGATCGGCCCGGAGCTCGTCGGCTACGACGCCACCGAGCAGCGCCTGATCGACCAGGCCATGTTCGACCTGGACGCCACCGACAACAAGGGCTCGCTCGGCGCCAACGCCATCCTCGGCGTCTCCCTCGCCGTCGCGCACGCCGCGTCCGAGGCCTCGGACCTCCCGCTGTTCCGCTACCTCGGCGGCCCGAACGCGCACCTGCTGCCCGTTCCGATGATGAACATCCTCAACGGCGGTTCGCACGCCGACTCCAACGTGGACATCCAGGAGTTCATGATCGCGCCCATCGGCGCGGAGTCCTTCTCCGAGGCGCTGCGCTGGGGTGCCGAGGTCTACCACACCCTCAAGAAGGTCCTGCACACCAAGGGCCTCTCCACCGGCCTGGGCGACGAGGGCGGCTTCGCCCCGAACCTGGAGTCCAACCGCGCCGCGCTCGACCTCATCGTCGAGGCCATCAAGCAGGCCGGCTACGTCCCGGGCAAGGACATCGCGCTCGCGCTCGACGTCGCCGCGTCCGAGTTCTACAAGGACGGCAAGTACGAGTTCGAGGGCCAGTCCCGCTCGGCCGCCGAGATGACCGAGTACTACGAGGAGCTCGTCTCCGCGTACCCGATGGTCTCCATCGAGGACCCGCTGTACGAGGACGACTGGGCCGGCTGGAAGACCCTCACCGACAAGCTGGGCACCAAGGTCCAGATCGTCGGCGACGACCTCTTCGTCACCAACCCGGAGCGCCTGGCCCGCGGCATCGAGGAGGGCTCCGCGAACGCCCTGCTCGTGAAGGTGAACCAGATCGGTTCGCTGACCGAGACCCTCGACGCCGTCGAGATGGCCCAGCGCAACGGCTTCAAGTGCATGATGTCGCACCGCTCCGGCGAGACCGAGGACGTCACCATCGCGGACCTCGCCGTCGCCGTGAACTGCGGCCAGATCAAGACCGGCGCCCCGGCCCGCTCGGACCGCGTCGCCAAGTACAACCAGCTGCTGCGCATCGAGGAGATCCTCGACGACGCCGCCGTGTACGCCGGCCGCAGCGCCTTCCCGCGCTTCAAGGGCTAATCACGGCAGCCCTCCGGGGCTGGCCTCCGTACGTCCCCGCACTCGGTCCCGTACCGTGTGCGGGGACGTATTGCGTAGCGCGTACCGCGCGCCCAGGGACAGAGGGACACAGGGGAGGCGGGATCAATGGCCGGGAACCGGGATCGGTTCTCCACCTTCTCCACCGCGACCAGGCTCAAGCAGCTCGGTGAGCGGACCGCCGCCCACGTCTACCGCTCGCAGACGCGCCGTCAGGTCCGCCGCAGCCGGCTCACCGGCCGCGCCGCGCTCCTGGTGCTCGTCCTCTGTACGCTGGTCGTCGCCCTCGCGTATCCGATGCGTCAGTACGTCTCCCAGCGCTCGGAGATCGCGGAGCAGCGGCGGGCCGCCGAGGCCGCGAGCCGGCGTCTCGAACGCCTCCGCGACGAGAAGGCCCGCTGGCAGGACAACGCGTACGCGGAGCAGCAGGCGCGCAAGCACCTGCACTTCGTCCGCCCGGGCGAGATCAGCTACATCATGACCGACCCCGGGGCCGGGGCCGCCGAGCGGCACCGCACCGGAGCGGCCGGTTCCGACCGGCCCTGGTACTCGAACGTCTGGGACGGGGTCGACAAGGCCGACCGCCCCGGCGAGTGACCGGTACCGCACCCCACGCGTACCACCCGCACCACCCACCCACTCAACCGAAGAGACTTCCTCCAGGCATGCAGACGCCCCCGCCCCAGACCGACCGGACCGAGCCGACCGACGCGGACATCGACGCGTTCCAGCAGCAGCTCGGCCGCCCGCCGCGCGGACTGCGCGCCATCGCGCACCGCTGCCCCTGCGGCCAGCCGGACGTGGTGGAGACCGCCCCGCGCCTCCCCGACGGCACGCCCTTCCCGACGACGTACTACCTCACCTGCCCGCGCGCGGCCTCCGCGATCGGCACGCTGGAGGCCAACGGCGTGATGAAGGAGATGCAGGCCCGGCTCGCCGAGGACCCCGAACTCGCCGCCGCCTACCGGGCCGCGCACGAGGACTACATCCGGCGTCGCGACGCCATCGAGGTGCTGGAGGGCTTCCCGAGCGCCGGCGGGATGCCGGACCGGGTGAAGTGCCTGCACGTGCTGGTCGGTCACTCGCTGGCAGCCGGGCCCGGGGTGAACCCGTTCGGCGACGAGGCTCTGGCGATGCTGCCGCAGTGGTGGGCGAAGGGCGCGTGCGTGACGCCGTGCGCGCAGAAGGCGGAGCAGGCGGAGCAGACGGAGCCGCAGGCGTGACCCGCGTCGCCGCCGTCGACTGCGGTACGAACTCCATCCGCCTGCTCGTCGCGGACTGCACGGTGTCCGACGGCGCCTCCGGCGAGCTGGTGGAGCTGGACCGGCGGATGACGATCGTCCGCCTGGGCCAGGGCGTGGACAAGACGGGCCGGCTGGCCCCGGAGGCGCTGGAGCGCACCTTCGCGGCCTGCCGCGACTATGCGGCGGTCATCAAGGAGCTCGGCGCGGAGCGCGTGCGCTTCGTGGCGACCTCGGCATCGCGCGACGCCGAGAACCGCGAGGAGTTCGTCCAGGGCGTCCTCGCCATCCTGGGCGTCGAGCCCGAGGTGATCTCCGGCGACCAGGAGGCGGAGTTCTCCTTCATCGGCGCCACCAAGGAGCTGGCGGGCGCCACGCACGTGGAGAAGCCCTTCCTGGTGGTGGACATCGGCGGCGGCTCCACCGAGTTCGTGGTCGGCGAGGAGCACGTGCGGGCGGCCCGCTCGGTCGACGTGGGCTGCGTCCGGATGACCGAGCGCCACCTGGTGGTGGACGGCGTGGTCACCGACCCGCCGACCGCGGAGCAGGTCGCCGCCATGCGGGCCGACATCGAGGCGGCGCTGGACCTGGTCGGGCAGACGGTCCCGCTGACCGGGGCGCGGACCCTGGTGGGCCTGGCCGGCTCGGTGACCACGGTCGCCGGGATCGCCCTCGGGCTGCCGGAGTACGACTCCGCCGCGATCCACCACGCCCGCATCTCGTACGAGCAGGTCCGCGAGATCACCGACCGCATGCTGACCTCGACCCACGCCGAGCGGGCGGCCGTCCCGGTCCTGCACCCCGGCCGGGTGGACGTGATCGGCGCGGGCACCCTGGTCCTGCTCGCCATCATGGAGCGCACCGGCGCCCGCGAGGTCGTCGTCTCGGAGCACGACATCCTCGACGGCATCGCCTGGTCCATCGCCTGACCGCCGGTGCTCCGGGGGGTCCACCGGAGCGCCGCTGCCGCGTTCTGCTGTTTCGAAGGTCGTCGAGGGCCCTCGGAGGGGCTTGCGGGGGTCTTTGGTCCCCTCGTCCACAGAAACTTCGTGAAGTTCTTCACAAGGAAAAGAGGCCTGATGGGCCGCGGGGAGGGTTCTCCGGGGCGATCCGCGGGCCATCGGGCCTCGTTCGTCCGAGCATTCGTGCGAAATGAGGGGGCCGCCCGACCTCGTCGGTAGGTATCCACCAACCCGGTGGTCTACTCCGCTTGCGGGCCTGGAGGCCAGTTCAGGACGGGTGAACAACGAATCCTGTGACGCCCTGGTTCCCGTTGCGCGCCATGACCTCCGTCACGTGGGCCGCGCAGTGTAGCAGAGGCCCTCCATCACCTTGTGAAGGGGCTCACGAGCGTCACCCCTTGGGGTGCTGGATACTCGTTCCATGAGCACCACGGAGCGTCCCAGGATCCTCGTTGTAGGAGGTGGGTACGTAGGCCTGTACGCGGCCAAGCGGATCATGAAGAAGATGCGCTATGGCGAGGCGACCGTCACGGTCGTCGACCCGCGGTCGTACATGACCTACCAGCCCTTCCTCCCCGAAGTGGCCGCAGGCAGCATCTCGCCTCGGCACGTCGTCGTCCCGCTGCGACGCGTGCTGCCCAAGGCAGAGGTTCTCACCGGCCGGGTCACCAGCATCGACCAGGACCGCAAGGTCGCCGTCGTCACGCCGCTGGTCGGCGAGGCGTACGAGCTGCCTTTCGACTACCTGGTGATCGCGCTCGGCGCCGTCTCCCGCACCTTCCCGATCCCCGGCCTCGCCGAACAGGGCATCGGTATGAAGGGCGTCGAAGAGGGCATCGGCCTGCGCAACCACGTCCTTGAGCAGCTGGACAAGGCCGAGTCCACGACGGACGAGAACGTCCGCCGCAAGGCCCTCACCTTCGTCTTCGTCGGCGGCGGCTTCGCCGGTGCCGAGACGATCGGCGAGGTCGAGGACATGGCCCGCGACGCCGCGAAGTACTACACCACCATCAAGCGCGAGGACATGCGCTTCATCCTGGTGGACGCGGCCGACAAGATCCTCCCCGAGGTCGGGCCCAAGCTCGGCACCTGGGGCAAGGAGCACCTCGAATCCCGCGGCATCGAGATCTACCTCAACACCTCGATGGACTCCTGCGTGGACGGCCACGTGGTGCTGAAGAACGGCCTTGAGGTCGACTCCGACACGCTCGTGTGGACCGCCGGCGTCAAGCCGAACCCGGTGCTGGCCCGCTACGGCCTCCCGCTGGGCCCGCGCGGCCACGTCGACACCGCCCCGACCCTCCAGGTCCAGGGCACCGACTACATCTGGGCCGCGGGCGACAACGCCCAGGTCCCGGACATGGCCGCCCGCAAGGCCGGCGTCGAGAACGCCTGGTGCCCGCCGAACGCCCAGCACGCGCTGCGCCAGGCCAAGGTCCTCGGCGACAACGTCATCTCGGGCATGCGGGGCTTCCCGCAGGCCGAGTACGCGCACTCCAACAAGGGTGCGGTGGCGGGCCTCGGCCTCCACAAGGGCGTCGCGATGATCGTCATGGGCAAGACGAAGATCAAGCTCAAGGGCCGGCTCGCCTGGTACATGCACCGTGGCTACCACGGCATGGCCATGCCGACCTGGAACCGCAAGATCCGCGTCTTCGCCGACTGGACCCTCGCCATGTTCCTCAAGCGCGAGGTCGTCTCCCTCGGTGCGCTGGAGACCCCGCGCGAGGAGTTCTACGAGGCCGCCAAGCCGGCGCCGGCTCCGGCCGCCACCGCCGCCCCGGCCGCGAAGGCCAAGGCCTCCTGACCCGGGCCTGACCGGCAACTCCTCCAGTACGTCCCCGAAGGGGCCGCCCGCCATCCGTGGTGCGGGCGGCCCCTTCGGCGTGCCCCCGTCGCCCGACCCGGCGCCGTCGTAGGCCTGTTCGGAGTGTCGTCCGATTGAGCGCTGCCCGAAGTGGGTAGGCCGTTCGGTCGGATCATTACTGGAGGTGCCTACGATGACCGAAGCCGCGCCGCGGCTGGCCGCTCTCGCCGAGACCCTGCTGGGCGCCCCCCTGCCCGTCCGGATTCGTGCCTGGGACGGCAGCGAGGCCGGACCGCCCACCGGACCCGTCCTGGTGCTGACCAACCGCCGCGCCCTGCGCCGCGTGCTGTGGCGGCCGGGTGAACTGGGCCTGGCCCGTGCCTGGGTCGCCGGCGACCTGACCGTGGAGGGCGACCTCTTCGAGATGCTGGACCGGGTGGCCGGGCTGCTCTGGGAGCGCGGGTCCGCGCCCGCCCCCGAGACCACGCCGGCCCTGCGCCGCTCCGGCCTCGGAAAGCTCGGCGTACTGAGTTCCCACCTGCCGCAGCTGCCGGACCGGACCGCGGGCGCGGCCCAGGCCGCCGCGCTGCTGCGCGACCCCGAGGCCCGGGCCGCCCTGCGCGAGCTGCTCGCCCTGGCCCGGCCGTGGCCGGCGCCGGCGCCGCCGCCCGAGGAGGCACCGGGCCGCCGCAGCGGCCCGGCGCACAGCAAGAGCCGCGACAAGCAGGCGATCAGTCACCACTACGACGTCGGCAACGAGTTCTACGAGCACGTCCTCGGGCCCTCGATGGTGTACTCCTGCGCCTACTGGAACCCCGGCTCCACCCTGGAGGAGGCCCAGCGCGACAAGCTCGACCTGGTCTGCCGCAAGCTGGGCCTCCAGCCCGGCCGGCGGCTCCTCGACGTCGGCTGCGGCTGGGGCTCCATGGCCCTGCACGCGGCCCGGGAGTACGGGGTCCACGTCACCGGCGTCACGCTCTCGCGCGAGCAGGCCGCGTACGCCCGCAAGCGGGCCGCGGAGGAGGGCCTGGCCGACCGGGTCGACATCCGGATCCAGGACTACCGGGACGTCAAGGACGGCCCGTACGACGCCATTTCGTCCATCGGGATGGCCGAGCACGTCGGCGCCGCGCGCTACCGCGAGTACGCCGGCGACCTGTACGCCCTGCTGGCTCCCGGCGGCCGGCTGCTGAACCACCAGATCGCCCGCCCGCCGGAGCCGGACGAAGAGGCGTACCGCATCGACGAGTTCATCGACGCCTACGTCTTCCCCGACGGCGAACTCTCCCCGCTGGGCACGACGGTGGGCGAGCTGGAGCGGGCCGGGTTCGAGGTCCGCGACGTGGAGGCGCTGCGCGAGCACTACGCGCTGACCCTGCGGGCGTGGGTGGGGCGGCTGGAGGAGCACTGGGACGAGGCCGTACGGCTGACCTCGCCGGGCCGGGCCCGGGTCTGGCGGCTGTACATGGCGGCTTCGGCACTGGGCTTCGAGCGGGGCCGGCTCGGCGTCAACCAGGTCCTCGCGGTGAAGCCCGCGGCGGCCGGGCGCTCGGGGCTGCCGCTGAGGCTGCGCACCTGGGGCGCGTAGCCCCGTACGCACGGGAAGGGCCCCGGGGCGTGTGCCCCGGGGCCCTTCCGTGTCCCTGCCGTCGAACCGCGGTGGAACCTCCCGCGCCTACTCGGTCTTGATGGCGGTCAGCATGTTCAGCCGGGCCGCGCTGCGGGCGGGCCACATGGCCGCCAGGACGCCGACCACCGCGGCCAGCAGGAGGAAGATGCCGATCCGCTCCCAGGGGAGGACCAGGGCGTAGTCCGGGATCCCCTTGGCGATGGTGGTGCCCACCGCCCAGGCGAGGAAGATCCCGATGCCCACGCCGAGCACCGCGCCGAAGAGCGAGATGACCACGGCCTCCAGGCGGATCATGTTCTTGACCCGGCCGCGGTCGAGGCCGATCGCCCGCAGCATGCCGATCTCCTGGGTCCGTTCGAAGACGGACATCGCGAGGGTGTTGACCACGCCCAGCACCGAGATGATCAGCGCCATGCCGAGCAGTCCGTACATGATGTTCAGCATCGTGTTGATCATGCCGCCCATCTCGTTGCGCACGTCCTGCTGGGTGGCGACCTTCATCGCCGGGTTCTTGCCGAGGGCGTCGACCACCTGCTGCTGCGCGGCCTTCGAGGCGCCGCCGGTGGTGTTGACGTACACCTCGCGGATGTACTGGTCCTCGCTGTGCGCGCCGAGGATCTTGTTGTCGAGGACGTACGGGGAGAGCAGGCCCTCCAGGTCCTTGTAGACGGCGCCGACCTTGAGGGTGCCCTTCTCGCCGTCGTCGTACTGGACCTGGAGCGTGGAGCCGACGGAGAGGTTCTGCTTCTTCGCCGTGCTCTCGGCGACGGCCACCTCGCCCTTGGCGAGGCTGTCCAGCGAGCCGCCCAGGGTCTCGATGTTCAGCATCTGGCCGATGGCGGCCGGGTTGACGCCGGACGCGGCGCGGAAGTTCTCGCCGACCTTGAAGTAGCCGTCGGCCTGCGGGGAGACGGCCTTGATGCCGGGGGCCTTGGCCAGGGCGTCGACGACCGACTTGTCCAGGCTCATGCCCTCGGCGGCCATCGAGACCTTGTAGTCGGCCTTCAGCTTGTCCGTGCTCATCCGGTCGATGGCCTGGCCGAGGGTGATGCCGAGCACCGACAGGGTGGTGACCAGGGTCAGGCCGATCGCCAGGGAGGCGGCGGTGACGGCGGTGCGGCGCGGGTTGCGCACGGCGTTCTGCGCGGCGAGCTTGCCGGGGACGCCGAACGCCTTCTGCAGCGCGGGGCGGACCGCCCCGATGACGGGCTTGGAGAGCAGCGGCAGCACCACGATCAGGCCGATGAGCATGAAGAACGCGCCGGCGCCGAGGGTCATGCGGCCGGTGTCACCGCCCTTGTTCACCCCGAGCAGGACCAGGCCGATGCCCGCGAGGCTGATGAGCGAGCCGAGGACGTTCCGTACGACCAGGGACTTCGCGGTGGCCGGCAGGTGGGCGCTGCCCATGGCGGCGACCGGGGCGATCCGGCCGGTGCGCCAGGCGGGCAGCAGCGCGGCGAGGGTGGTGACGAGGACGCCGATGACGACGGCCGCGATGACGGTGCCCGGGGCGATCACGAGGTCGCCGGCCGGGAGCTTGGCGCCGAAGGCCTCGATCGCGGAGCGCATGGCGACGGCCAGGCCGGTGCCGGCGACGAGGCCGACGACGGCGGAGAAGACGCCGACGACCAGCGCCTCGGTCAGGACCGAGCGCATGACCTGGCCGCGGTTGGCGCCGACGGCGCGCAGCAGGGCCAGCTCCTTGGTGCGCTGGGTGACCAGCATGGTGAAGGTGTTGTAGATCAGGAAGATGCCGACGAAGAGCGCGATGCCGGCGAACGCGAGCAGCATCTGGTTCATGTTGGACATGCCCCGCTCGACGTCCTTCGCCTGTTCGGCGGCGAGGGCGGTGCCGGTCTGGGCCTTGGTGTGCTTGTCGTCGAGCAGCGGCTTGATCTCGCCGAGCAGCTGGTCGGGGGAGGTTCCCGCCTTGGCGGCGACCGACAGCTCCTGGTAGAAGCCGGGCTTGAGGTACAGCTCCTGGGCGACGGCGGTGTCGAAGAGGACCAGGCTGCCGCCGGCGCTGACCGCGCCGTCCTCGGTCGTGAAGACGCCGGAGAGGGTGTACTCCTTCACCGGGCCGTTGGTGGCGACGCGGACCTTGTCGCCGACCTTGTACTTGCCGGTGTCGGCGGTCGCCTTGTCCAGGGCGATCTCGCCGGCCTTGACCGGGCCGGTGCCCTCGGTGAAGGCGTAGCGCGGGTCCTTGCCGTCCTTGACGGGGGCGTAGTTGGAGCCCTTGTTGGACCAGCCGGAGCCGATCAGCCGGCCCTTCTCGTCACCGACGCCGGCGAAGCCGGAGACGCGGCCGGAGACGGAGTCGACGCCGCCGAGGGACTTGACCTTGTCGAGGGTCTGCTGGCTGAGGCCCGCCTCGCCCTCCTTCTGGCCGTTCTCGCCGCGGGTCGGGCCGTACGAGGTCACGGAGACGGCGACGCCCTCGTAGCCCTTGGCGGACTGGCTGGAGAGGGCTTTGCTGAGGGTGTCGGTGAAGACGAGGGTGCCGGAGACGAAGGCGACGCCGAGGACGACGGCGAGCACCGTCATCAGCAGCCTGGCCTTGTGCGCGAGCACGTTGCGCAGGGCGGTACGGAACATGGTGGAGGAGTCCAGGTGGTAAGGGGTCAGCGGGGACGGGGAGGGAACGTCCCTCAGCTGGTGCGGCCCTTGGCGTCGAAGGCCTTCATGCGGTCCAGGACCACGTCGGCGGTGGGGCTGAGGACCTCGTCGACGATGCGGCCGTCGGCGAGGAAGATGACGCGGTCCGCGTAGGAGGCGGCGACCGGGTCGTGGGTGACCATGACGACGGTCTGGCCGAGCTCGCGGACGGAGTTGCGCAGGAAGCCGAGGACCTCGGCACCGGAGCGCGAGTCCAGGTTTCCGGTGGGCTCGTCACCGAAGATGATCTCGGGACGGGAGGCCAGGGCGCGGGCCACGGCCACGCGCTGCTGCTGGCCGCCGGAGAGCTGGGTGGGGCGGTGGGAGAGGCGGCCGGAGAGGCCGACCATCTCGATGACGGTGTCCAGCCACTGCTTGTCGGGCTTGCGGCCGGCGATGTCCATCGGGAGGGTGATGTTCTCCAGCGCCGTCAGCGTCGGCAGCAGGTTGAACGCCTGGAAGATGAAGCCGATCTTGTCCCGGCGCAGCTGGGTCAGCTGCTTGTCCTTGAGGGTGCCGAGCTCGGTGTCGCCTATGCGGACGGAACCCGCGGAGAAGGTGTCCAGACCTGCGACGCAGTGCATCAGGGTGGACTTGCCGGAGCCCGAGGGGCCCATGATCGCGGTGAACTGGCCCTGGCCGAAGTCCACGGAGACGTTGTCCAGGGCGACCACCTGGGTCTCGCCCTGGCCGTACACCTTGGAGAGGCCGGTGGCCCGGGCGGCCACGGCCTGGGTGGTGTGCGGGGCGTAGTTCATGGTGGTCACGGGAGCGGCTCCTCGGGCTGCGGACCGGGGTGCGGTCTGCGGAATGGCGGGACGCTCCCATCGTCGCGGCGGGCACCCCTGCGGGGGATCAGCCGCGGTGCCCGTTCGCTGGCCCACTGGAGTCTGATCACGGGACGGGCCGCCTCCTCCTCTGGTATGACGCCGCCTCCGGGCGGTGTCGGGGAAGGACTTGCGCGGGGCGGCCGGACGGCTTCCGGCGGCCGGGGTGGCCCGGGGTGGCGGGGAGGGTGGCGCGCGGGGTGGCGGGAGGGGTGGCGGGGGCCATCGAAATCCCGTCAATCCCGCGTCACGGGTGATCGCCGCCAGTAACGGGCCCACCGCGTGTTCTGGCCCCTGACGGCCCCTCAAGCGCCAATAAAATCAGACAACATCGGATAGACGGCCCACTGCTGACCAGGGTGATCCGGATAGGCTCGGCGCAGCGTTCAGTGCTTTTTGTACGGGAGCCGCTACGCCCTGCCCGGATGGTGGAATGCAGACACGGCGAGCTTAAACCTCGCTGGCCTAGGCCGTGCCGGTTCAAGTCCGGCTCCGGGCACGACATGCTCTGTCGAGACCCGCAGAACGGACCGGCGGGGGCGCCCATGGGGTGCCCCCGCCGTCCTGCGTTCCGGGTCCTGCGCGCACCTTCCCCGGGGCCTGTCCGGGGCCTGTCCGGGGCTTCTCCGCGCCTTCCGCCCGTCGGGCGCCCGCCTGTGCCGCCATGTGCCCACATCATGGGAAATCTCTTGTGCGGTCTGCGTAAATGCACGGTAAGGCGCTGGGCAAAGATCCTCCCTGAGCAGTAGGGTCAGATTTTTGCTAACGCATTACTCTTGTTGCAAGGCCGCGCACGGTGGCCATGGAGGAGTGAGATGAGGAGCAGTAACCCGGTCTTCTCGCGACGGGGGTTCAGCCGCGACAACGGTGGCTACGCGGGCTTCGGCGCGCAGCACCAGCAGGCCGGGACCAACCCGTACGCGACGAATCCTTACGCCGCGGACGCCGCCACCGGCATGCCGCAGGCCCCCGCCCGCACCGACGTGATGACCATCGACGACGTCGTGAGCCGTACGGCCATGACGCTCGGCACCGTCATCCTCACGGCGACGATCGCGTGGATCGCCATGCCCGTCGACCCGGCGAACGTCAACAAGTCGTACGGCATCGCCGTCGGCGCCGCGCTCGTCGCGCTGGTCCTCGGGCTCGTCCAGTCCTTCAAGCGCAAGGCCTCCCCGCCGGTCATCCTCGGCTACGCGGCCTTCGAGGGCTTCTTCCTCGGCGTCCTCAGCTCGGCCACGAGCACCTACTTCAGTGCCGGCGTGGTCATCCAGGCCGTGCTGGGCACGATGTGCGTCTTCGCCTCCGTGCTGTTCGCGTACAAGATGCGCTGGATCCGCGTCACCCGCCGCTTCTACGGCTTCGTGATGGCGGCCGCCATGGGCTTCATGCTGCTCATGGTCGCGAACCTGCTGTTCTCGGTCTTCGCGGGCGGTGACGGCCTCGGCTTCCGCAGCGGCGGCCTCGGCATCCTGTTCGGCATCGTCGGCGTCGTCCTCGGCGCCTGCTTCCTCGCCCTCGACTTCAAGCAGGTCGAGGACGGCATCACCTACGGCGCCCCCCGCGACGAGGCCTGGCTGGCGGCCTTCGGCCTCACGGTGACCCTGGTGTGGATCTACCTGGAGCTGCTGCGCCTGTTCCAGATCCTCTCCGGCGACGACTAGTCGTACCGGTCGTCGAACCCGTACGGACGACAAGGGGAAGGCCCCGCGAGCTCACCGCTCGCGGGGCCTTCCCGCGTCTCGGAGGGGCACGGGATCGGGGACGGAGGGAGTGGTGGGTGTCGGGTCGGGGACGGGCTCAGCCGAATTTGCGAGCCGCTCTGCGCAGGTCGTACTCGTGGATGATCGCCTTGGCCTGGCCGTACGAGAGTTCGTGCGCGCCGCGCAGCCAGCTGACCTTCTCCTCGAACCGGACGAGGGAGGGGCCGTCGTCCACGTCCCGGAGCCAGTCGGAGACTTCACGACCGGTCGTCAGGGGGATTCTGTCGATCATGTTGCGGTGGGTCTGCTCGGAGAACTCTACGGACATGGGCGCCTCCGGAGGTATCGCCGTGCTGTGCTGTTCTCTTCACGCCACCGTGCCGGAGAGTTCGCCCGTTGGCAATGGCGCCGCGGCGGCGCGTAAGGTCGGCCGGGTGCTTGATACTTCGCCCCTGACCGCCGCCGTGGAACGTTTCGCCGACCGGCTGCGGGCCATGCCGCAGAGCCGTCTCCAGCAGGGGGCCGCGGCCCGGGCCCTGGAGCTGGCCCGGGAGCTCTCCGTACGGTCCCAGGCGCTGGAGACGCGGGGTGAGGGCGCGGGGGCGGCTCCGGCGCGGGAGATGCCCGACGCGGGGGTGTTCGTGGTCGGGGACCAGGTGGCGGTCGCCGGCCTGGACCTCGCCGAGGCCCTGCGCGCCGCCGCCGAGGGGGCCCCGGAAACCGCGAAGGCCCCGTCCGTGATGCTGGACGAGGCCGTACGGCTGGTGGAGCTGGCGGAAGCCGGAGCGACGCGCTGATCGGCGCGCCGCGCGGAGCGGCGCGGTCGTCAGAGCGACGCGATGACGCGGTCCGCGAGGATGTAGACGTTGTCGTCAGGGTCCTGGGTGTCGCCGCAGGAGAAGGTCAGCGCGTAGGCGCCCGAGATGCCGGAGCCGCCCAGCAGGATCGGCGCGGTGCCCGAGCGCAGTGCCTCGGCGAGGCGCTCCGCCGTCTCCCGGTGGCCCGGGGTCATGCACAGCGTGGTGCCGTCGGTGAAGACGTACACGTCGAGCGTGCCCAGCGGGCCCGGGCGGACGTCCGCGAGGGCCGTACGGGCCTCCGCGAGCTCCTCCAGGCGCGAGACGGTGCGCTCGTGGTCGGCGCCGGGGGCGGAGGCCTGGACCGGTACGAAGTCGGGGTGCGAGGGGTGGCGCCGGCGGGCGGCGGCCAGCTCGGCCGAATCCTCGGGGTAGTCGTCGACGGCCTCGTCGCCGAGCAGCGGCTCCAGACCGACCAGGTCGGCCTGGCGGGGCAGGAAGACGCCCGGGCCGTCCTCACCGAGGCCGGGCAGGCCACCGAGCAGCGAAGGCGCGTCGGCGGCGTCACGGGCCTCCTGCGCGGCCCAGAAGGCCCGCGCCTCGGCGAGCTCGCGCTCGCGCTCCTCGGCCAGGGCCTCGGCCACGGCGGCTCGTATCTCGGCGGCGGGGGACTGCACGGCACTGCGGGCGTGCGGGACGGTCGTGCCGCGGGTGTGGGCGGGCGTCGCCAGCTCACCGCGGAGGGCCGTCACCTGCTTGCGCAGGCCGTGTACGGCGTGCAGCGCAGCAGCGCCCACGGCCGCGGCGGCGGCCGTGGTCAGCAGTAGGGCAAGAGACATGGCGCTCACTGACTAACTCCTGATTGATTCGATCCCCCGACTTCCTACATCAGAGTGTCCTGACCTGGGAATGGCGTGCAGTGCATTACGTCACGAATTGGACAGGGCTTTGGTCACACACGGCTCTTGCAAATCTGCTCTGACCTGCGGAAATGCCAAACCCCCAGGACGAAGGTCACATCCTGGGGGAGATTCGGTCACAGGTCGGCCGCGACGGGATTGGATTCGGTGTCAGCAACGCCGCAAGGGATCAAGCGGATCCCTTGCGGCGTCTGGACGGCGGAACCCGGCTCGGCTCAGCCGCTCGATCCTTTGGTCGCGCTGAGCTGCGCCACCGCTACGGGCAGGTGCCGCTGCTCGTACCTCGCAGCGACCCCTACCCTCCGCTCCGGCTCAGCTCAGCCGCTCGGTCTTCTGGTCGCGCTGAGCTTCGCCACCGCTACGGGCAGGTGCCGCCGCTCGTACCTCGCAGCGACCCCTACCCTCCGCTCCGGCTCAGCTCAGCCGCTCGATCACCATCGCCATGCCCTGGCCGCCGCCGACGCACATGGTCTCCAGACCGAACTGCTTGTCGTGGAACTGGAGGCTGTTGATCAGCGTGCCGGTGATGCGGGCGCCGGTCATCCCGAACGGGTGACCGACGGCGATGGCGCCGCCGTTGACGTTCAGCTTCTCCAGCGGGATCTCCAGGTCGCGGTACGACGGGATGACCTGGGCCGCGAAGGCCTCGTTGATCTCGAACAGGTCGATGTCGCCCACGGTCAGACCGGCGCGCTTCAGGGCCTGCTTCGACGCCTCGACCGGGCCGAGGCCCATGATCTCGGGGGAGAGGCCGGTGACGCCGGTGGAGACGATCCGCGCCAGCGGGGTCAGGCCCAGCTCCCGCGCCTTGGTGTCGCTCATGATGACCAGCGCGGCGGCGCCGTCGTTGAGCGGGCAGCAGTTGGCGGCCGTGACCAGGCCGTCGGGGCGGAAGACGGGCTTGAGGCCCTGGACGCCCTCCAGGCTCACGCCGGCGCGCGGGCCGTCGTCCGCGGAGACGACGGTGCCGTCCGGGGTGGTGACCGGGGTGATCTCCCGCTCCCAGAAGCCGTTCTTGATGGCGGCCTCGGCGAGGTTCTGCGAGCGGACGCCGAACTCGTCCATGTCCTGGCGGGTCACGCCCTTGAGCCGGGCCAGGTTCTCGGCGGTCTGGCCCATCGAGATGTAGGCGTCGGGGACGAGGCCGCCCTCGCGCGGGTCCTGCCACGAGGAGCCCTCGCTCTGCGCGACGGCGGCCGTACGGGCCTCCGCGTCGGCGAAGAGCGGGTTGTGGGTGTCGGGCCAGGAGTCGGAATTGCCCTTGGCGAACCGCGAGACCGTCTCGACGCCGGCCGAGATGAAGACGTCGCCCTCGCCCGCCTTGATGGCGTGCAGCGCCATGCGGGAGGTCTGGAGGGAGGAGGAGCAGTAGCGGGTGATGGTGGTGCCGGGCAGGAAGTCCATGCCCATCTGCACGGCCACGATGCGGGCCAGGTTGTTGCCCTGCTCGCCGCCCGGGAGACCGCAGCCGAGCATCAGGTCGTCGATCTGGCGCGGGTCCAGCTCGGGGACCTTGGCGAGGGCGGCCTGGATGATCGTGGCGGTCAGGTCGTCCGGACGCACGTCCTTGAGGGACCCCTTGAAGGCGCGCCCGATGGGGGAGCGGGCGGTGGAAACGATGACTGCTTCGGGCATCGGGGCTCCAAGGGGGGTGAGTTGCGGCTCGTTGCGGGACCGCAAGCGAAGTTACCGGCCCGTACGGTCGAGGTCACCGACTTGGGCATGTGATGCCGGTCGCTCCGCGGGTGGAACGCGCCGGGCCGGCCTTCTGTTCCGGGCCCCGGCCCGGCCCGGCCCGGCCGCGCCCGGCGGCCCTCAGCCCGGGGACGGGGTGTCGGCCCGGGGCGGGGACGGGGACGCCGCCCGGGAGGCCGGAGCGGCCGCCAGGTCCTCGGCCGGGACCCGCCTGCGCCGGCGGTGCTTCAGCAGGGCCCACGGGCCGCGGGCCGGGGTGACCTCCGTGCCCGCCTGCCCGGCGGCGGCCGACGCCGCCTTGGCCACCGGCAGCATGTCCTCGTCCCGCGCCACCTCCAGCCGGTCCGACTCCGGCCACAGCGACAGCGCCGCGCAGAGCGTGGGCAGGACGGCCATGGCGGCCGTCGCGTAGCCCTCCGCCGAGGGGTGGTACGAGTCCGGGCCGAACATTTCGCGCGGGTTCGCCGCGAACTCCGGGCCCAGCAGGTCTCCCATGGAGACCGTACGGGCCCCCAGGGCGACGACCCCTATCGTCTGCGCGGCGGCCAGCTGGCGCGAGACCCGCCGGGCCAGCCAGCGCAGCGGCTGGTACACCGGCTCGATGGTGCCCAGGTCGGGGCAGGTGCCGACCACCACTTCGGAGCCCGCGAGCCGCAGTCTTCGTACGGCCGAGGTCAGATGGCGCACCGACTGCGTCGGCGGCATCCGCCGCGTCACGTCGTTCGCGCCGATCATGATCACGCACACGTCCGGCGGCGGCAGCTCCCCGTCCAGGAGCAGCCCCGCCTGCCGTTCGAGGTCGTCGGACATGGCCCCCGAGAGGGCCACGTTCCGCAGCTCCACCGGCCGCTCGGCCACCGCGGCCAGCCCCGAGGCGAGCAGCGCGGCCGGGGTCTGTCTGGCTCTGCGCACGCCGAGCCCGGCGGCCGTGGAATCGCCCAGCATGCCGAGCCGCAGCGGCCCCGCGCCCGGATCCGGACCGGCCGCGACCAGCGCCGCGAACTCGCTCCCGTACAGCCCGTCCGCCCGCGGCGGATCGCCGAGCCCGGTGCCCACCGTCCGCTTCGCGAACTGGACCTCCGCCAGCACCAGCCCCACGGCGGCGACTCCGACCAGCCCGAGCCCGCCTCCGCCGTACGCCGCGCCCGCCGCGATCCGGCGGGCCGTCCTCGCCCTGGACACCCCTTGAGCCACCTTCCCTTCCTGCCGGGTCCCGATGACCTACCTGCCCCGTACTGCCGGTCGGCCAATCCCTTTCCGCTTAGTCTGGCGTGACCTCCCGGAGAACCCGTGGAGTCCCCTCCCTGGAGAACATGGTGCAATTCCACGACTCGATGATCAGCCTCGTCGGCAACACCCCGCTGGTGAAGCTCAACCGTGTGACCGAAGGCCTGCAGGCCACCGTCCTTGCCAAGGTCGAGTACTTCAATCCCGGTGGATCCGTTAAGGACCGCATCGCCGTCCGGATGATCGAGGCCGCCGAGCAGAGCGGTGCCCTCAAGCCCGGCGGCACCATCGTGGAGCCCACCAGCGGCAACACCGGTGTAGGACTCGCCATCGTGGCCCAGCAGAAGGGCTACAAGTGCATCTTCGTCTGCCCTGACAAGGTGTCCATGGACAAGATCAACGTGATGCGCGCCTACGGCGCCGAGGTCGTGGTCTGCCCGACCGCCGTCGACCCCGAGCACCCGGACTCGTACTACAACGTCTCCGACCGCCTGGCGCGCGAGCCCGGCGCCTGGAAGCCCGACCAGTACAGCAACCCGAACAACCCCCGTTCGCACTACGAGACCACCGGTCCCGAGCTGTGGGAGCAGACGGACGGGAAGATCACCCACTTCGTCGCGGGCGTCGGCACGGGCGGCACGATTTCGGGTACGGGCAACTACCTCAAGGAGGTGTCCGGCGGCAAGGTCAAGGTCATCGGCGCCGACCCCGAGGGCTCGGTCTACTCCGGCGGATCGGGCCGGCCGTACCTGGTCGAGGGCGTCGGCGAGGACTTCTGGCCGACCGCGTACGACCCGAACGTGACGGACGAGATCATCGCGGTGTCCGACAAGGACTCCTTCCAGATGACCCGTCGCCTCGCCAAGGAGGAGGGCCTGCTCGTCGGCGGCTCCTGCGGCATGGCGGTCGTCGCGGCGCTGAAGGCCGCCGAGGGGCTCGGCCCGGACGACGTGGTCGTCGTCCTGCTGCCGGACAGCGGCCGCGGCTACCTCAGCAAGATCTTCAGCGACGAGTGGATGGCGGGACACGGCTTCCTGGAGGACGCGGGCCCGGCGGCGCGCATCGGCGACGTGCTGAACGACAAGGAGGGCGGCATCCCCTCCCTCGTCCACATGCACCCCGAGGAGACCGTCGGCGAGGCCATCGAGGTGCTGCGCGAGTACGGCGTCTCGCAGATGCCGATCGTCAAGCCCGGCGCCGGCCACCCGGACGTGATGGCCGCCGAGGTCATCGGCTCGGTCGTGGAGAAGGAGCTGCTGGCGGCGCTGTTCGCGAAGCAGGCCTCGCTGTCGGACCCGCTGGAGAAGCACATGAGCCGGCCGCTGCCGCAGGTCGGTTCGGGCGAGCCGGTGTCGGAGCTGATGTCCGTACTGGGCGAGGCGGACGCGGCGATCGTGCTGGTCGAGGGCAAGCCGACCGGTGTGGTGAGCCGGCAGGACCTGCTGGCGTTCCTCGCCAAGGGCGCGAAGTAGCCGCGCGGTAGCCGCGAAGTGGCGCGAGCGCGTGGCGCGATGACGCCGTGTCGGGCCGTCGCACAAAAGGTACGGGACCGTCATGTGGTGGCAGCACCGGCTTAACACGGCTCCGGCACAGTGGTGGTTGTCGGCAGGGAGGGCGAACCTCCCGGCCGGCACCACCGAACGGCGTTGGCGTACGTCCGGAGCGGCTCCCGGACCGCGCGAACGCCACGGACGCGGACGGCCCTGACCCGGCCCGTGTCCTTCGCGGGGACCGCCGTCGTCCCGCCCCTCGCTCGCGCGAGGGTGCGGCGGTCCCCGCGCACACCCTCCCGGTCCGGTGTCACTCGGCCTTGTCGCGCAGGCGCAGGCGCTTCGTGGCGTGGACGAAGTTCACGCCGAGTACGCCCGCCCAGGCGACCAGCAGGCCGCTGAGCCCCGCCTGCGTGGCGCCGATGGCCGACAGCGGGATCGCCAGGACCAGCGTGACGATGGCGAAGCCGAAGCGTTCGCCGAAGCCGCCCTCCAGCGGGGACGGCCTGCCGGCGGGGCCGCCGCGGGCGGCGGCCAGCCGCTCCTCGGCCAGCCTGCGCCGGACCTGCGTGTCGACCTTCTCCACGAAGGAGTCCACGAGCGCGGCCTCGTAGTCCGGCCCCAGCTCGCGCCGGGCGTCCAACGTCGCGTCGAGTTCCTTCTTCAGCTCCTGGGACTCCATGCGCCCAGCGTAGGAACGGCCGGCGGCCGGGACACTGGGGTTAGCCCCCGTATTCCCCGCCGCGCCGCGCCGCGCCCCGCCCCACCCGCGCCCGTCCCGCCCCGCCCCCCACCCCCGCAATTCCCCCGTTTTCGCCGCCGTCCCGGCCCGGGACGTCTCGCGGAGCGGTCCGCGGCTTGCCGTGCTGCATAACCGCATGCAGAGTGCTCGGTGACTGAATATTCACGGGGACGGAGGGGTCGGGATGAGCGACAGCCCGGCAGCGCGGCTGCAGAAGCTGTTCGAGGGGCACCGGCTGACGCCCACCCAGCGCCGGATCGCCCACTGCATGGTGCGCGGGGCGGCCGACGTGCCGTTCCTGTCGAGCGTGGAGCTCGCCGATCTGGCCGGGGTGAGCCAGCCGTCGGTGACCCGGTTCGCGGTGGCGCTCGGCTTCGACGGCTATCCGGCGCTGCGCCGGCACCTGCGGGAGGTGGCTCCCGCCGAGCGGGCCGCGGCCGCCGCGCACGAGGACGCGTACAACGAGTACCAGCAGGCCGTCCAGGGCGAGATCGAGAACCTGCGGCAGCTGTCGGCGATGCTCGCCGACCCCTCGTCGGTCGAGGAGGCGGGGCGGGTGCTGGCCGGGTCCCGTCCGCTGCCGGTACTGGGGCTGCGCGCGGCGTCCTCGCAGGCGCGCGGGTTCGCCTACTTCGCCGCCAAGGTGCATCCGGACGTACGGCTGCTCGACGAGGGCGGCTCGATGCTCGCCGACCGGATCGACGCGGCGGCGGGGGCGGGGGCTTCGGCGCTGCTGTGCTTCGCGCTGCCGCGGCATCCGCGGGAGGTGGCGGAGGCGCTGGACCACGCGCGGGGGGCGGGGCTGAAGGTGGTGACGGTCGCCGACTCGGCCTTCGCGCCGGTGGCCCGCTCCTCGGACCTGCTGATTCCGGCGCCGGTCGGCACGGGCCTGGCCTTCGACACGGCCTGCGCGCCGATGCTGCTGGGCCGGGTGCTGCTGGAGGCGATGGCCGACGCCCTCCCCGACGCCCAGGCCCGCCTGGAGGCCTTCGACGCCCGCGCGGCGGCGCGGGGCCTGTTCGTGGAGTAGCCGGGGCGCGGCCGGCGTCACAGGAGGGCGTCGCGGAACTCGCCGCCCGCCTCCGTGACCAGGGACGCCGGGGACTGCCCGGGGCGGGCCAGGGTGAAGCGGGTCCCGCCGGAGGGCGTGGTGGTGAAGCCGTGGACCGCGGGGCGGGGGAGGCTGTTGTAGCCGTAGTGGGCCGTGAAGAAGTACGCGCCCGTGTCCGGGACCGCGACCAGGTCGCCCGGGTCCAGTTCCGGGAGGTCCCGGCCCGTGGCCAGCAGATCGCCCGCGAAGCAGGCCGGTCCCGCGATGTCGTGGGCGACGGGCGGGCCGGTCTTCGGGGCGCCCTTGGCGTCGTACGGCAGGATCCGCAGCGGCCACGCCGCCGGGGCGTACACCGTACGGGTGGCCAGCTGGACCCCCGCGTGCGTGAGCGCGATCCGGCGGCCCCCGGTGGTCTTCGTGTACTCGACCCGGGAGACCACCAGCCCGTGCTTGGCCAGCAGCGACCTGCCGAACTCCGTCACCAGGCCGTAGCGGCCGCGGAACAGGGCCGGCACGGCCTCGCGCAGGGCCGCCACGTACTGCGCGTACGTCGGGGTCTCCTCGTCCGAGTCGAAGTTCACCGGCAGGCCGCCGCCGATGTCGAGGGTGTCGACCTGGCGGCGTCCGGCCGCCGCGTTGATCTCCTCGGCCAGGGCGTGGAGGTCGCGCACCCCCTGCGCGATCAGGGACAGGGGGACGCCCTGCGAACCCGAGTGGATGTGCAGCCGGGTCAGCCACGGGCGGTCGAGGTACGCGCTGACCAGCCACGCGCGGGCGCCCGGATCCCGGAGCGCGACGCCGAACTTCGACGTCGTGGTGGCGGTGGAGAGGGCGTCGATCGTGCCCGCGCCCGTCTGCGGATTGATCCGGATCCCGACCGGGGACCGGGTGGGGGCGCCCGCGATCAGCGCGTCCAGGCGGTCCAGCTCCTGGCGGTTGTCCGCGTTCACCGCGATCCCCAGGGCCAGTGCCTCGCGCAGCTCGGCCACCGTCTTGGCGGGGGAGTCCAGGACCGTCCGCCGCGGCTCCACCCCCGCCGCCCGGGCCAGCTCCAGCTCGCCCGGACCGGCCACCTCGCAGCCCAGGCCGTGCTCCGCCAGCAGCCGCAGCACCGGCACCAGCGGGCAGGCCTTCACCGCGAAGGCGTGCAGGACGGGGGTACCGGGAGCCAGGACGGCGGCGAAAGCGCCGGTCAGGGCGGCGGCGGAGGAGCGGATCCCGGCCACGTCCAGCAGGCAGACCAGGGGCTGCGAGCCTTCCGCCCCGCCCACCAGACCCTGCTCGACGGCGGCCCGTACGGCCAGGTCCCGGCGCTTCGCCGCGTCCGGAGCGTCCATCGCGTGCATCTCGGCAGCCATGCCCGCCAGCCAATCACCCGGCGGGTCGGCCCGCAGCTGTTGACTGAATCTATTCAGGCAGCCAGGATGTGAATGGATTGACCAACACCGGAGGAGGCACCGCCATGTCAGGACCCCGCCCCGTACGTGCTGCGCGAGGCACCGAGCTCAGCACCCTGGGATGGCAGCAGGAAGCCGCCCTCCGGATGCTCCAGAACAACCTCGACCCCGAGGTCGCCGAGCACCCCGACAAGCTCGTCGTCTACGGCGGCACCGGCAAGGCCGCCCGCGACTGGCGCTCGTACGACGCGATGGTCCGCACCCTGCGCACCCTCAAGCAGGACGAGACGATGCTCGTCCAGTCCGGCCGTCCCGTCGGCGTGATGCAGACCCACGAGTGGGCGCCGCGCGTGCTGCTCGCCAACTCCAACCTGGTCGGCGACTGGGCCAACTGGGAGGAGTTCCGCCGTCTGGAGTCCCTCGGCCTGACCATGTACGGCCAGATGACCGCCGGTTCCTGGATCTACATCGGCACCCAGGGCATCCTCCAGGGCACCTACGAGACCTTCGCGGCCGTCGCCGCGAAGAAGTTCGACGGGACCCTCGCCGGCACCATCACCCTGACCGCCGGCCTCGGCGGCATGGGCGGCGCCCAGCCGCTGGCCGTGACGATGAACGACGGCGTCGCGATCTGCATCGACGTCGACCCGCGCGCCATCGAGCGCCGCATCGAGCACCGCTACCTGGACGTCAAGGCCGACAACCTGCGCCACGCCCTCCAGCTGGCCGTCGAAGCCCGCGACGCCCGCAAGCCGCTCTCCATCGGCCTCCTCGGCAACGCCGCCGAGCTGCTCCCGCAGATGCTCGCCGAGGGCGCCCCGATCGACATCGTGACGGACCAGACCTCCGCCCACGACCCGCTCGCGTACCTGCCCGTCGGCGTCGACTTCGACGACATGGCGGCGTACGCGGCCAAGGACCCGGCCGGCTTCACCACCCGCGCCCGCGAGTCCATGGCCAAGCACGTCGAGGCCATGGTCGGCTTCATGGACGCCGGAGCCGAGGTCTTCGACTACGGCAACTCCATCCGCGGCGAGGCCCAGCTGGCCGGCTACGACCGCGCGTTCGCCTTCCCCGGCTTCGTCCCGGCCTACATCCGCCCCCTCTTCTGCGAGGGCAAGGGCCCCTTCCGCTGGGCTGCCCTGTCCGGCGAGGCCTCGGACATCCACAAGACCGACAAGGCGATGCTGGAGCTCTTCCCCGAGAACGAGTCCCTGCACCGGTGGATCAAGATGGCCGGCGAGCGCGTCCACTTCCAGGGCCTGCCGGCGCGCATCTGCTGGCTCGGCTACGGCGAGCGCGACAAGGCCGGTGAGCGCTTCAACGAGATGGTGGCCGACGGCACCCTCGCCGCCCCGCTGGCCATCGGCCGCGACCACCTCGACTGCGGTTCCGTCGCCTCCCCGTACCGCGAGACCGAGGCCATGCTCGACGGCTCCGACGCGATCGCCGACTGGCCGCTGCTCAACGCCATGGTCAACGTGGCCTCCGGCGCCTCCTGGGTCTCGATCCACCACGGCGGCGGCGTCGGCATGGGCCGCTCCATCCACGCCGGCCAGGTCACCGTCGCCGACGGCACCAAGCTGGCGGGCGAGAAGATCCGCCGCGTGCTCACCAACGACCCCGGCATGGGCGTCATCCGCCACGTCGACGCGGGCTACGACATCGCCGAGACGGTCGCCGACGAGCGCGGCGTCCGCGTCCCCATGCGCGAGGGCGACGACGCGTGAGCGACAACCCCGCCGGGGCGGCCTCGTTCCACACCATGTGGGACGAGCTCGCCCCCATCGGCCGCCACGCCGAGTCCGGCGGCTACCGGCGCCACGCGTGGACCGGGGCCGACGCCGACTGCCGGACCTGGTTCCAGGCCCAGGCCCAGGCCCGCGGCCTCGCGTACGAGACCGACCGCAACGGCAACCAGTGGGCCTGGCTCGGCGACCCCCTCGCCGGTGACGCCGTCGTCACCGGCTCCCACCTGGACTCCGTGCCCGACGGGGGCGCCTTCGACGGCCCCCTGGGAGTGGTGTCCTCCTTCGCGGCCCTGGACGAACTCCGCAGGAGGGGCGCGGAGTTCGCCAGGCCGCTGGCCATCACCAACTTCGGCGACGAGGAAGGGGCCCGCTTCGGCCTCGCCTGCGTCGGCTCCCGGCTGGCCGCCGGACAGCTGACCAAGGAGAAGGCGTACGAGCTCCGCGACGCCGACGGGATCAGCCTGCCCGAGGCCATGGAGGCCGCCGGGTACGACCCCTCGGCCATCGGCGCCGACCCCGAACGCCTCGCCCGCATCGGCGCGTTCGTCGAGCTCCACGTCGAGCAGGGCCGGGCCCTGGACCTCTCCGGCGACCGCGTCGGCATCGCGTCCGCGATCTGGCCGCACGGCCGCTGGCGGTTCGACTTCCGCGGCGAGGCCAACCACGCCGGCACCACCCGTCTCGTGGACCGCCGCGACCCGATGCTCACGTACGCCTCGACCGTCCTGGCCGCCCGGACCGAGGCGGCCCTCGCCGGGGCGGTCGCCACCTTCGGCAAGATCTCCGTCGAGCCGAACGGCGTCAACGCCATCCCCTCGCTGGTGCGCGGCTGGCTCGACTCCCGCGCCGCCGACCAGGCGACGCTGGACACCGTGGTCACCGCCATCGAGAAGGCAGCGCGCGAGCGCGCCGACCAGGACGGCATCGACCTGGCCGTCGTACGGGAGTCCTTCACCCCGGTCGTCGAGTTCGAGCACGCGCTGCGCGACGAGATGAACCGGATCCTCGGCGGCTCCGTACCGGTCCTCGGCACGGGGGCGGGACACGACGCCGGAATCCTCTCCGCCGCCGTCCCGACCGCGATGCTGTTCGTACGGAACCCGACCGGGGTCTCCCACTCCCCGCGGGAGTTCGCCGCCGAGGACGACTGCGTGGCCGGAGTCCTCGCGCTGGCCGACGTACTGGAAGGACTGGCCTGCCGGTGAAGACGTACTGGTTGGAACACGCCTGGCTCGGCACGCACGTGGAGCCGGGAGTGGCCCTCACCGTCTCCGGCGGCGACGGCGCCGCGGGCGGCGTGGCGGGCGGCTCCGAGGGGCGGATCGCCTCCCTGCGGACCGGGGTCGAGACCCCGCCGCCGGGAGCGGAGGTACTGCGCGGCCTGACCGTTCCGGGGCTGGCCAACGCGCACTCGCACGCCTTCCACCGGGCACTGCGCTCCCGCGTCCAGGTGGGGTCCGGGACCTTCTGGACCTGGCGCGAGTTCATGTACCAGGTCGCCCAGAACCTCACCCCCGACACGTACTTCGCGCTCGCGCGGGCGGTGTACGCGGAGATGGCGCTGGCCGGCATCACCAACGTCGGCGAGTTCCACTACGTGCACCACGCCCCGGGCGGCGCCCCGTACACCGACCCCAACGCGATGGGCGAGGCGCTGATCGAGGCGGCCGCGGCGGCGGGCATCCGGATCACGCTGCTGGACACGGCGTACCTGTCCTCGGGCTTCGGCAAGGCCCCCGACCACCACCAGCTGCGGTTCTCGGACGGGACGGCCGAGGCGTGGGCGGAGCGGGTCTCGGCCCTGAAGCCGCGCGAGCACGCGCTGATCGGGGCGGCGATCCACTCCGTACGCGCCGTACCGGCGGACCAGCTGGGCACCGTCGCCCGCTGGGCCGAGGAGCGGCGGGCCCCGCTGCACGTCCACCTCTCGGAGCAGACCGCCGAGAACGAGGCCTGCAAGGCCGCGCACGGGCGCACCCCGACGCAGCTGCTGGCCGACCACGGGGTGCTCGGTCCGCGGACCGTCGGCGTCCACAACACGCACCTGACGGACGGGGACATCGCGCTGCTCGGCGGTACGACCACCGGCACGTGCATGTGTCCCACCACGGAGCGGGACCTGGCCGACGGCATCGGCCCGGCCGTCCGGCTCCAGCACGCGGGCAGCCCGCTCTCGCTCGGCAGCGACAGCCATGCGGTGATCGACCTCCTGGAGGAGGCCCGCGCGATGGAGCTCAACGAGCGGCTGCGGAGCCGGACCCGGGGGCACTGGACGGCGAACGCGCTGCTGGCGGCGGCGACGGCGGACGGCCATGCGGCGCTGGGCCTGGCCGACGCGGGCCGCCTGGAGGCTGGCGCGCTCGCGGACTTCACCACGATCGCGCTGGACTCCGTCCGTACGGCGGGTCCGCTGCCCCGCCTCGGCGCCGAGACGGCCGTCTTCGCGGCCACGGCCGCCGATGTCCGCCACACGGTGGTGGGCGGCCGCCACATCGTCCGCGACGGGTCGCACACCCTGGTCCCGGACGTCCCGTCCGCCCTGTCCGAGTCCATCGCAGCCGTCCGCGGCTGACGTTCTCGTTCCCGAAGGGAACCATGTCCACCACCCTCGTCACCAACATCGGCAGTCTCGTCACCAACGACCCCGCGCTGGGGGACGGCAGCCCCCTCGGGCTCGTCCGGGACGCGGCCGTCGTCATCGACGGCGAGACCATCGCCTGGGTCGGCCCCGCCGACCGGGCCCCGGCCGCCGACTCCGCGTTCGACGCGAGCGGCCGGGCGCTGATCCCCGGCTTCGTCGACTCCCACTCCCACCTCGTCTTCGCCGGCGACCGCACCGCGGAGTTCAACGCCCGCATGTCCGGGCGCAGCTACTCCGCAGGCGGCATCCGCACCACCGTCGCCGCCACCCGCGCCGCCACGGACGCCGAGCTCGAAGCCAATCTGGTCCGGCACCTCGACGAGGCCCGCCGCCAGGGCACCACCACCTTCGAGACCAAGTCCGGCTACGGCCTCACCGTCGAGGACGAGGCCCGCGCCCTGCGCATCGCCGCCGCGCACACCGAGGAGGTCACCTACCTCGGCGCGCACATCGTCTCCCCCGACTACGCCGAGGACCCGGCCGGCTACGTCGGCCTCGTCACCGGCGAGATGCTCGCGGCCTGCGCCCCGTACGCCCGCTGGGTCGACGTGTTCTGCGAGAAGGGCGCCTTCGACGGCGACCAGGCCCGCGCGATCCTCACCGCCGGCGCCGCCGCCGGGCTGATCCCGCGCGTCCACGCCAACCAGCTCTCCCACGGACCCGGCGTGCAGCTCGCGGTGGAGCTGGAGGCCGCCTCCGCCGACCACTGCACCCACCTCACCGACGCCGACGTCGACGCCCTCGTCCAGGCCGCGGACACCACCGTCGCCACGCTGCTGCCCGGCGCCGAGTTCTCCACCCGCGCCCAGTGGCCCGACGCCCGCCGCCTGATCGACGCGGGCGCCACCGTCGCGCTGTCCACGGACTGCAACCCCGGCTCCTCGTACACGAGCTCCATGCCCTTCTGCATCGCCCTCGCCGTACGCGACATGCGGATGACCCCGGACGAGGCGCTCTGGTCCGCCACCGCCGGCGGCGCCCGCGCCCTGCGCCGCACCGACATCGGCCGGATCGCCCCCGGGGCCCGCGCCGACCTGGCCCTCCTGGAGGCGCCGAGCCATGTCCACCTGGCCTACCGGCCGGGCGTTCCGCTGGTTTCGGCGGTCTGGCGGAAGGGCGTCCGCGCACACTGACGAACGGTCAATCCCGGCCTGTCCTTTGTCTTCCCTCCGTAAGGCCCCGGGCGTACCTTGAGCCACCAATCTGATGCGCCGTCAGGAATCGGCCATCGGGAACCCGTGGCCCGAGGGGAAGACGAAGGTGTCCGACCGGAAACGCTCCACCGCGCTCGCGCTGGCCTCCGCGCTGGCCGCGGCGGCGGTCCTGCTGGCCGCCCCCGCAGCCCACGCGGACGTCGTCGACGTCGCGTACGACTGCAAGACCCCCATCGGGGACAAGTCGGCGGTCTCGCCCATCGACATCAAGGCCGTCAAGGAGGGCGGCGGGTACAAGCTGACGATGTCCTTCCAGAAGGGCGTCTCGTCCAGCCCCGTCGAACTCGGCAAGGGCGCCATGAGCCCCAGCGCCGTCATCCTCGTCGGCGGGGCGGAGAAGGCGTCCGTGCCGGTCTCGGGAGCGTCCAATCCCGAGGCCGTGCCCGCCAACACCCCCATCAAGATCACCGATCTCTCGGGCACCTACACCCCCAAGAAGAGCGGCAAGGTCACCTTCACGGCGGGCGTGCTCACCATCAAGGCGCTGGGGACCACGACCACCTGCACCCCCGGCAACAGCCCCAAGCCCTCCCTGGAGATGGACGTGACGGGCGCGGGATCGTCCGGCGGGTCCGGAGGATCCGGGGAGTCCGAGGGCACCGCGGAGGACACCCTCCCGCAGACCGGACCCACCGACTCCGCCCTCGCCCTCGGCACCCTCGGCGCCACCGTGCTCCTCACCGGCGCGGCCGGCGTGCTCTGGCTGACCCGGCGCGGCCAGCGGGCCCGGTCCTGAACGGAGCGCCCCCGGCCATGCCCGTGCTCCACACCCCCGCGCCCACCGCCGGCCGGCGCCCGAGCGCCGCGCTGCTCGCCGCGGCCCTGCTGCTCGGGGCCGCGGGCGGCGCCGCCGTCACCGCGACCGCCGCCCACGCCGACGAGCCCGGCTGGACCGCCGAGCCCGCCGCGGGCGGCGCCGGGCCGGCGCGCCCGTACTTCTACCTCGCGGGCCCGGCCGGCACCGTCCTGGAGGACCGGCTGGCCCTGACCAACACCTCCGACCGGGAGCACACCGTCACCCTGCGCGGGGCCGACGCCTACAACACGGCGGACGGCGCCCTCGCCGTGCGCCCGGCGGTGCCCCCGGCCGCAGACGGCCGCAGCGGCACCGCCCCCGGCGCCGGCTCCTGGATCAGCTTCGGGTCCGCCGCCACCGTGAAGATCCCGCCCCGCACCCGCGCGGTGGTCCCCTTCACCGTCACCCTCCCGCCCGCCTCCCTGCCCGGCGACCACCCGGCCGCCGTGATCGCCGCCGAGGACGGCCGCGAGGCGGGCGTACGGGTCCACCTGCGCGTCGGCGGCCCGACGCTGGCCGCCCTCACGGTCGAGGACGTCTCCGTGCGCGGCAAGGGGGCCCGCGCGGTCGTCGCGTACACCCTGGTCAACCGGGGCAACGTGGCCCTCGTCCCGGAACTGGCCCTGCGCGCCGAGGGCCTCTTCGGCGAGGTCCCCGGCCGGACCGCCCGCCCCCTGCCCGTGGAACTGCTCCCCGGTCAGCGGGTGTCGCTGACCGAGCCCTGGCCCGGGGCGCCGGTCCTGGACGACGTCGACCTCACCCTCACCGTCACCGCCCCCGGCGCGGCCCCGGCCACCGCCGGCGCCTCGGCGCGGTTCGTGCCCTGGGGGATCGCGGCCCGGATCGGCGCGGGGCTGCTCGGCCTCGGCGGGGTCGGCCTGGCCGCACTGCTCCTCGTACGCAAGCGGCGGGCCCGCGGCGGGCCGCCGGCGGGCGAGGAGCCCGTACCCGCGGGGAAGCGGGCACCGGAACACGAGCTGACGGGAGCACCCAGGTGAGCGCAAGGGTCGGCGGGACGGCCGGCGGGACGGGCGTCCGAGGGCTCTGCGGAAAGGTCGTGGCGTGCCTCGCGACGGGGTTGGCACTGTGCGCCCTGATCCTGTTCCCGGCCCCGGCGGCGCTCGCCGCCGAGGGCGAACCCGCCGTGGCGCTCTCGCTCCAGGAGGCCGCCAAGGGCGCCGAGATCACCGTCACCGGCACCGGCTGGCGCGCCAAGACCCTGGTGATGCTGCTGGTCTGCGGACAGAACATGATCGGCGGCACCAACAGCTGCGCCAACGCCGACGGGGCCGCGGTCTCGGTCGGCGACGACGGCCGGTTCGCCGCCCGGCTGGCCGTGGCGGCGCCGCCCAAGCCCTGCCCCTGCGTCGTCAACGTCACCTCCGTGGGCGGGGACCAGGCCACCGTCGCCGCCCCCCTGAAGATCACCGGCCACCCGGTGGCCGAGCTGCCCGCCGAGTCCGGTTCGGCGCGCCTGGCCATGCTCAGCGGGGTCCGGCTGGAGGGCGGGGACGGGGTGCTGACCTGGTTCGGGGCCCCGCCCGCCCGGAAGTTCACGGTCACCGTCGGCAACCTCGGCTCGGCCCCGGTCAAGGACCCCGTCTTCCAGCTCGGCACCGCCCACGGGGTGTTCGCGCCGCTGTGGGACGAGGTCCGGTGGAAGGGGACGATCCCGCCGGGCGGCAAGGCGGAGGTCCGGCTGAACGTCAGCCTGGCGGCGGGGGCGCACGGGGACTACACCGTCTCCCTCAAGTACGGGGACACGGTCGTGGCCACGCAGCCCTGGGGCGTGGACCGTCCGTACGGGGTGGTGCTGTTCTGGGGCCTGCTCCTGCTGGTGATCCCGGCCGCGGTCTTCCGCATCGGCATGGCCGTCGTCGACAAGGTCCGGCCGCGCACGGCGGCGACGGGCGGCGGCCGCCACCGGGGCGCGGGCGCCCCGGAGCCGGGCGGCCCCTCCGGGGCCGGGCCGGCGCCCGCGCCGGACTCCCCCCAGACCACCACGGCGGTACTGCCGTGGTTCACCCCGGACAGCGCGCCGGGGCCGAGGAACCCACACGTACCACAGGCGTCCGCACCGTCTGAGAACAGTCCGACGACGAAAGGACCTTTGTGAAGACCCAACGGAGGGTGAGCGCGGCCGTGATCGCGCTGCTGCTCGGCGGCGCCGGCATCGCCATCGGGGCCGGTCCCGCCCAGGCGGCCGAGACCAAGTTCAACGTCAAGTGCGTGCCGCCGGCGGGCGGCGGCGACCCGGTGGAGGGCGAGACCACCGCCAAGGTCACCGCCCCGGCGTCGGCGAAGGTCGGTGACGAGATCGACGTGTCCTGGGAGACCGTGAAGCCGGCCTCGAACAACACGGACCTGATGGACATCCCGCAGGACGCGGTCCAGCCCACCGGCTGGATCACGGTGGGCGGCGGGGGCGGCGAGCTGAAGGTCGTCGGGGAGAAGAAGAACCCGCCGATCCCCAAGAAGGCCCCCATGCAGATGTCGACGATGAAGGGGAAGCTGAAGCTCACCAAGGCGGGCAAGATCACGCTGACCCCCGGCAAGTACGACGTCGCGGTCACCTTCTCCTTCGGCACGTTCGTCACCAAGTGCGCGCCCACGGGAGCCGTGGGCGTGGGCGCGACCATCGACGTGTCGGCCGGCACCAGCGGCGGCACGACCGCCGGTACGACGAGCGGCACCACGTCCGGTACGACGAGCGGCACCACGTCCGGTACGACCAGCGGGACCACCGCCGGTACGACGAGCGGCACGTCGAGCGGCTCGACCAGCGGGTCCACCGCCGGTTCGACCGCCGGATCGACCGCCGGGTCCACCGCCGGTGGCGGCGGCGGCCAGACCGACTTCCCCGGCAAGCCCGTCGAGGTCGCCTTCGACTGCGGTCCGGTCGTCCCCGGCGGCATCAAGACCCCGGTCACCATCAACGCCAAGAAGAACGGCGGCGGTTACGACCTGACCGTCAAGACCGCCAAGGGCGCGATGGCCAGCCCGATGGCCCTGCCGGCGGGCGCCCTCAAGCCCTCGATGAACATCAAGCTCGGCGGCGCCGACAGCGGCACGGTCAAGGTCTCCGGCCCGGCCAACGCCGAACCGATCCCGGACAAGGCGCCGGTCAGCCTCAGCGACATGACCGGCACCTACAAGCCCGGCAAGACCGGCAAGGTCACGCTGAGCCCGGACCAGTTGACGATCGACGTCACGATGGCCCCGGGAGCCACGCCGATCAACGTGCCCTGCAAGGCGGCCAGCAGCGGCGTCTCGCTGGAGCTCGACACCACCGCCCAGGAGGGCGGCTCCGGCTCGCCGGCCACCACCGGCTCCACCTCCGCCTCGGGCGGCCTCGCGGAGACGGGCGCCGAGGACGAGGGCGGCATCAAGGCCCTGGCCCTGGTCGCCGGCACGGTGATCCTGCTCGGCGGCGCGGTCTTCACGTTCACCCCGTGGCGTCGCCTGCGCGGCACGAGGTAACCCGTACGGGCGAAAACACGGCGGCCCGGCACACCAGGAGGTGTGCCGGGCCGCCGCGCGCGTCAGAGGAGGTGCGTCAGTGCACGTCGCCCATCAGTACCTGGACCTTCTTGCGGTACGCGTAGACCGCGAAGCCGGCCAGGGCCGCGGCGAGCGCCTGGAAGGCGATCACCCAGGTGCCGTTGAGGTCGACGCCGCCGATGGACAGGAGGCTGGTGATGCAGTCACCGGCGGTGACCGCGAGGAACCAGACGCCCATCATCTGGGAGGCGTACTTCTGCGGGGCCATCTTCGTGGTGACGGAGAGGCCGACCGGGGAGACGCACAGCTCACCGATGGTCTGGATCATATAGATCGAGACCAGCCACATCGGGGAGACCTTGGTGCCGTCGCCGGCCATGCCCATCGGGACGATGAAGACGAAGAACGAGGCACCGATCAGGACCAGGCCCATCGCGAACTTCACGATGGTGTTCGGCTCCTGGTTCTTGCGCGCCAGCCACACCCACAGCCAGGCGAAGACCGGGGCCAGCGCCATCACGAACAGCGGGTTCAGCGACTGGTACCAGGTGGCCGAGAAGCCGAGGCCGAAGACGGTGTCGGCGGTCTTGTCGTCCGCGAACAGGGACAGCGTCGAGCCACCCTGGTCGTAGATCATCCAGAAGACGGCGGCGGCGATGAAGAACCAGATGTACGCGGTCATCTTCGACTGCTCGGCGCCCGACAGGTCCTTGTCGCGCTTGATGCGGGTCAGGACGGCGATCGGGATGAACAGACCGGCCAGCGTCAGCGGGACCAGGGCCCAGTTCAGCGTGTACGCGCCGAGGCCGATGACGGCGCCGTAGAAGACGGCGATGGCCACGACCACGAGGACGACCTTGGTCAGGACGGCCTTGCGCTCCTCCGCCGACAGCGGGTTCGGAACGATGCTGCTCTTCGGGCTCAGGTGCTTGGTGCCGAGCAGGAACTGGGTCAGACCCAGGCCCATGCCGACCGCGGCGAGGGCGAAGCCCAGGTGCCAGTTGTGCTCCTTGCCGACCGTACCGACGACCAGCGGCGCGACGAAGGCGCCGAGGTTGATGCCGATGTAGAAGAGCGTGAAGCCACCGTCACGGCGCGGGTCCTCTGGGCCGTTGTACAGGTGGCCGACCATCGTGGAGATGTTGGCCTTCAGCAGACCGGAGCCCGCCGCGACGAGGATCAGACCGACGAAGAACATCGCCTGACCGGGGACGGCCAGCGAGAGGTGACCGGCCATGATCACGAAGCCTGCGATGGCGACCGTCTTGCGGGCGCCCCAGACACGGTCACCGAACCAGCCGCCCGGCATGGCCATCAGGTAGACCATCGAGACGTACACGGAGTAGATGGCCGTGGTGGTGGCCGCGGTCATGGCCAGACCGCCACCCTGGCTGCCCGTGGCGGCGTCGGCGCCGCCCGAGACCAGGTAGTACACCAGGAGTGCACGCATGCCGTAGTAGGAGAAACGCTCCCACATCTCGGTCATGAACAGAGTGGCCAGGCCACGGGGGTGGCCGAAGAAGGTCTTCTCGGTGGACGGGTCCGCCGAGTCCCTCGTCAGGCTGGAAGCCATGGTCGATCCTTGCTTGCTCGGGACGCTTCGCTTCGTGAGCGGAACAGCGCCCGGTGGGGGGTGGCCGGCACCGGCGACGGGTGTCCCACCCCACGCCCAGGGGTCTGCCCCCGTCCTCGAAGGAGGGGGGCAGGGGACATCCGTAACCGGGATCCACGCCCCGGCGCGCACCTTTGGCGCTCGGGGCCCGGCCTACAGGTCATTCACTGTCATCTGGGCCGGTTGAAACCGACCAGAGCAGAATTTGAGGTCTTTGGCTCGCTTTTCGGCACAAAGATCCCCTGGGTAGTGCATCAGGCGTCTCGCCACCATACGACAGGACACTGCGGCATATGGAAGGACTTGAGATATGGATCACAGGATTCCGGGGAACCGTTTGATCGTATTCGAAGGCCGTTAGTAGTTCATAAGCCCAGATCGAAAGGGGTCTTCGGGCACGCCCCTCATCACACCCGCCGCGCACTACCATCACCCACATGACGCGTGTACTGCTCGCCGAGGACGACGCATCCATCTCGGAGCCCCTGGCCCGCGCCCTGCGCAGGGAGGGGTACGAGGTCGAGGTCCGGGAGGACGGCCCCACCGCCCTGGACGCGGGACTTCAGGGCGGCGTCGACCTCGTCGTCCTGGATCTGGGCCTGCCGGGCATGGACGGCCTCGAAGTCGCCCGCCGGCTGCGCGCCGAGGGCCACGGCTTCCCCATTCTCGTACTCACCGCCCGGGCGGACGAGGTCGACACGGTCGTCGGCCTGGACGCCGGCGCCGACGACTACGTGACCAAGCCCTTCCGCCTGGCCGAGCTGCTGGCCCGGGTCCGGGCCCTGCTGCGGCGCGGCGCGGGCGACGCCACCCAGGCCCCCGCCACCCACGGCGTGCGGATCGACGTCGAATCGCACCGCGCGTGGATGGGGGAGGAGGAGCTCCAGCTCACGGCCAAGGAGTTCGACCTGCTCCGGGTCCTCGTCCGCGACGCCGGCCGGGTCGTCACCCGCGACCAGCTGATGCGCGAGGTCTGGGACACCACCTGGTGGTCCTCCACCAAGACCCTCGACATGCACATCTCCTGGCTGCGCAAGAAGCTCGGCGACGACGCCGCCAACCCGCGCTACATCGCCACCGTCCGCGGGGTCGGCTTCCGCTTCGAGAAGAGCTGAGCGGCCTCCCGGACCATGCGCCGCCGCCTGATCAACTCCACGCTCGCCGTGGTGCTCGTCGTCATCGCCGTCTTCGGGGTCTCCCTGGTGATCGTGGAGACCCGGACGATCACCAGCAGCGCCCAGGACCGCATCGAGTCCGAGGCGCTGCGCCTGGTCGGCATGGTCGAAGCGAGCGTCCTGGAGCGCAAGCCCATCGACGCCCACGCCCTCGCCGAGCAGCTCGACATGGGCGGCTACGCCAGGATCACCGTCCCCGGTCAGCCGCCCGTGGAGGTCGGCGACCGGATCCCCGACAGCGTCATCCGCGGCACCGCCAAGGGTGAGCAGGGGGAAACCGTCGTCGTCGAGGAGTCCCGCTCCACCGTGACCCGGGAGGTCGGGCGGACCCTGGCCGTGGTCGGAGCGGTGGCGCTGCTCGCCGTCGTGGCGGCCGTACTGCTCGCGGTACGGCAGGCCAACCGGCTGGCCTCGCCGCTCACCGACCTCGCCGAGACCGCCGAGCGGCTGGGCTCGGGCGACCCGCGGCCGCGGCACAAGCGGTACGGGGTCCCCGAGCTGGACCGGGTCGCGGACGTACTGGACTCCAGCGCGGAGCGGATCGCCCGGATGCTGACCGCCGAGCGGAGGCTGGCCGCGGACGCCTCGCACCAGCTGCGCACCCCGCTCACGGCCCTGTCGATGCGGCTGGAGGAGATCACGGTCACCGACGACCTGGAGACCGTACGGGAAGAGGCGACGATCGCCCTGACCCAGGTGGAGCGGCTCACGGACGTGGTCGAGCGGCTGCTGACGAACTCGCGGGACCCGCGGACGGGCTCGGCGGTCCCCTTCGACCTGGACGAGGTCGTCAAGCAGCAGGTGGAGGAGTGGCGGCCGGCCTACCGCAGCGCAGGGCGGGCCATCGTGCGCTCCGGGAAGACGGGCATGCGGGCGGTCGGCACCCCCGGCGCCGTCTCGCAGGTGCTGGCGACCCTCGTGGAGAACGCGCTGATGCACGGTGGCGGCACCGTCGCGCTGCGTACCCGGGTGATCGGGAACCAGGCGGTGCTGGAGGTCACGGACGAGGGGCCGGGGGTGCCGCCGGACCTCGGCAACAGGATCTTCGAGCGGGCGATCAGCGGGCGCAATTCCACCGGGATCGGGCTGGCGGTGGCGCGGGACCTCGCGGAGGCCGACGGGGGGCGCCTGGAGCTGCTGCAGACGCAGCCGCCGGTGTTCGCACTGTTCCTGAGCCGGACGGCCCCGGAGCGGCCGGCGCCGGAGCAGACGGTGCGCTGAACGGCTGACGCCGGGACCGTGCAGGGCGACGCCGGGGCGACGCGCTACTTCGCGGCGTGCTCGGGGGCGCGGGTGGCGCCGGCGGCCTTGCCGCGCGGGGAGGAAACCACGGCCGCGACCTCGGTGGTATCCGGCCGGGGCTCCGGCAGGGCCTTGAAGACCCAGGTCCGGTACGACCAGAAGCGGAACACGGTGGCGGTGCCGATGCCGATGAACTTGAACACGTTCGTCGCGACCGGGCCGTCCCAGCCGAACCCGTAGGTGGCGGCGTACAGCACGCCGTTCTCGATCACCAGGCCGATCACGCTGAAGGCCACGAACAGCGGCAGCTCGCGGGAGCCGCCGGTGCGGGCGCGGTCGCGGTAGGTGAAGTACCGGAAGCCCAGGTAGTTGGTGGTGATCGCCACGACGGTGGCTATGACGCTCGCCCGGACGACCTGGAGGTCGGTGGTGTGGCGGATCAGGTTGAAGACGCCCAGGTTGACGAGCACACCCACGCCGCCGACGGCCCCGAACTTCGCGACTTCGCGGGCGAGGCCGCGTACGCGTTCGAGCGCGGAACCCTGCTGCGGCGTGCTCATGTGATGGATCAGTCCTGTCGTCACCGCCCCGGTCGGGGGCGTCCGTGGAGGCGTCTGCCGCTTCGGTCAAGGCGCCCATGCTAAGTGTCGCCCGAGGGGCCCGTCTGTGCCTTCGCACACCGTGCGACGCACGGCACACGGGGGCGCCGACGCTACGCGCGTCGACCAGAACGGGCCAGGGTCACGTCCGGATGGCGGAATACCGGCGGATACCCTGGAGAGGTGACGTTCCCGGTAGTCGGCATGGTCGGCGGCGGTCAGCTCGCCCGCATGACCCACGAGGCGGGCATCCCCCTCGGCATCAGATTCAAGCTCCTCAGTGACACCCCACAGGACTCGGCGGCCCAGGTCGTGAACGATGTCGTCATCGGCGACCATCGCGATCTGGAGACGTTGCGCGCCTTCGCGCGCGGCTGTGACGTGATCACTTTCGACCACGAGCACGTGCCCATCGAGCACCTGAGAGCCCTGGAAGCGGACGGCATCCCCGTCCGCCCGGGGCCCGACGCGTTGATGCACGCCGCCGACAAGGGGGTGATGCGCGCGAAGCTCGACGAGATCGGCGCCCCGAGTCCCCGCCACCGGATCGTGAGCGATCCGGCGGACGCGGCGGCCTTCGCGGCCGAAGTGGGCGGCTTCCCGGTCATCCTCAAGACCGTGCGCGGCGGCTACGACGGCAAGGGCGTGTGGTTCGTCCGCACCCCCGAGGACGCCGAGGCCCCCTTCAAGGCGGGCGTGCCGGTCCTCGCGGAGGAGAAGGTCGACTTCGTCCGCGAGCTCGCGGCCAACATCGTCCGCTCCCCGCACGGCCAGGCCGTCGCCTACCCGGTGGTCGAGTCCATCCAGGTCGACGGCGTGTGCGACACGGTGATCGCCCCCGCCCCGAACCTCTCCGAGGCCCTCGCGGGCGAGGCCCAGGCACTCGCCCTGCGCATCGCCAAGGAGCTGGGCGTGACCGGCCACCTGGCCGTGGAGCTGTTCGAGACCGCCGACGGCCGGATCCTCGTCAACGAGCTGGCGATGCGCCCGCACAACAGCGGCCACTGGACCCAGGACGGCGCGATCACCTCCCAGTTCGCCAACCACGTACGGGCGGTCCTGGACCTCCCCCTGGGCGACCCCCGCCCGCGGGCCCGCTGGACGGTCATGGCGAACGTGCTCGGCGGGGACTACCCCGACATGTACGCGGCGTACCTGCACTGCATGGCCCACGACCCGCAGCTCAAGATCCACATGTACGGCAAGGACGTGAAGCACGGCCGCAAGGTCGGACACGTCAACACCTACGGCGACGACCTGGACGATGTGCTGGAACGCGCACGCCACGCAGCCGGCTACCTCAGGGGAACGATCACCGCATGAGCAGCTCCACCACAGGTCCCGTCATCGGCATCGTCATGGGCTCGGACTCCGACTGGCCCGTCATGGAGGCCGCCGCCCAGGCCCTCGACGAGTTCGAGATCCCCTACGAGGTCGACGTGGTCTCGGCCCACCGGATGCCGCGCGAGATGGTCTCGTACGGGGAGCAGGCCGCCGGACGCGGCCTCAAGGCGATCATCGCCGGGGCCGGCGGCGCCGCCCACCTGCCCGGCATGCTCGCCTCGGTGACCCCGCTGCCGGTCATCGGCGTACCCGTGCCCCTGAAGTACCTCGACGGCATGGACTCCCTGCTCTCGATCGTCCAGATGCCCGCCGGTGTCCCCGTCGCCACCGTCTCCGTCGCCGGGGCGCGCAACGCCGGGCTGCTGGCCGTACGGATGCTGGCCGCCCACGACCCCGAGCTGCTCGCCCGCATGAAGGAGTTCCAGCAGGAGCTGAACGACCAGGCCACCGAGAAGGGCAAGCGGCTGCGGACGAAGGTCGCGGGCGCCGACTCCTTCGGATTCGGCAAGTGAGCGCCGCGCAGCGGCTGGGCGAGGCGCGGGAACTGCTCGCCGAGCACCCGGTCGTCGACGGGCACAACGACCTGCCGTGGGCGCTGCGCGAGCAGGTGCGCTACGACCTGGCCCGGCGCGACATCGCCGACGACCAGCGCGGCCGCCTGCACACGGACATCCCCCGGCTGCGGGCCGGCGGGGTCGGCGCGCAGTTCTGGTCGGTGTACGTACGCTCCGACTACGCGGGCGACACCGCGGTCAGCGCCACCCTGGAGCAGATCGACGCCGTCGCCCAGCTGATCGACCGTTACCCGGCGGACCTCGTACGGGCGCTGACGGCCGACGACATGGAGGCGGCCCGCGCCGACGGCCGGATCGCCTCGCTGATGGGCGCCGAGGGCGGCCACTCCATCAACAACTCGCTGGCCACGCTGCGCGCCCTGCACCAGCTGGGCGTGCGCTACATGACGCTCACGCACAACGACACCATCGACTGGGCCGACTCGGCGACCGACGAACCGCGCCACGGAGGCCTGAGCGACTTCGGCCGCGAGGTCGTCCGCGAGATGAACCGCATCGGCATGCTCGTCGACCTCTCGCACGTCGCCGCGACGACGATGCGCGACGCGCTCGCCGTCTCGACCGCGCCGGTGATCTTCTCCCACTCGTCCTCGCTGACGATGTGCGACCACCCGCGCAACATCCCGGACGACGTGCTGGAGCGGCTGCCGGCCAACGGCGGCGTCGCGATGGCCACGTTCGTACCGAAGTTCATCCTCCCGGCGGCCGTCGAATGGACCCTGGCCGCGGACGCGAACCTGCGCGCGCACGGCTTCCACCACCTCGACACCTCGCCCGAGGCGATGGCCCTGCACCGCGCCTTCGAGGCGGAGCGGCCGCGCCCGGTGGCCACCGCCGCCACGGTCGCCGACCACCTGGACCACATGCGCGAGGTGGCCGGCGTCGACCACATCGGCATCGGCGGGGACTACGACGGCACGGCCTTCACCCCGGCCGGGCTGGACGACGTGGCGGGCTACCCGAACCTGATCGCGGAGCTGCTCACGCGCGGCTGGTCGCGGGCCGACCTGGCCAAGCTGACCTGGTCCAACGCCGTACGGGCACTGCGCGACGCGGAGGCGGTGGCGCGCGAGCTCTCGGCCTCGCACGGCCCCTCCAACGCGGTGCTGTAGCCGCCGGCGGTCCTTGGCGCCGGACCTCCCGGCGGCTGCGGCCAGGGGTGTGACCTGCGGGTTACACCCGAACGCCACATCCGCCGGGCGGCCCGGCCGCCCCGCGTGTCACCGTGGCAGCATCTCTCTCCCTGCTGCCGCCGAGACCGGAGCCGAACGCCATGGCCGACCTGCAGGATGAACCGCACACCGACTATGCGGCGCACACCGCGTACGCCGCCGACACGGTCCCCGCGGGCCCCGGATCCGCGGGAGCCGAGGACCCACCCGCCCCGGTGGCGGGCAGCGCCCTGGAACGGGCCGTCGCGCTGCTGTCCGTGCATCCCGTCGCCGACGGGCACAACACCCTCGTCTGGACGCTGCGCCAGAGCCCGTACCACGACATCGACACCCCCGACAGCGGTGTCGACACCGACATCCCGCGGCTGCGCGCCGGAGGGGTCGGCGCCCAGTTCTGGTCGCTGCTGCCGCCGCACGAGGACGAGACCGCGGACCAGGTGCTGTCCGACACCCTCGACCAGATCGACACGGCGCTGGCCCTGATGCGCCGCTACCCGGACGGCCTGTGCCTCGCGCTGACCGCGGACGACATGGCCGACGCCCGCAACCGGGGCCGGATCGCCTCGTTCCTGGGCCCCGTGCCGGGCCGTACGCTGACCGATTCGCTGGGCGCCCTGCGCGCCTTCCACGCGCTGGGCGTACGGATCCTCGCGCCCGCGGGAGCGCCCTGGGCCCGCGACGAGCTGACCCCCTTCGGCCACGAGGTGGTCAAGGAGATGAACCGGCTGGCGATGCTGGTGGACCTGACCGGCTGCACGCCGGAGGTGGCCTGCCAGCTGGCGGGGGCCTCCAAGGCCCCGGTGATCGTCTCGCACACCGCGGCGGCGGCGCTGAAGCCGCATCCGGGGAACGTGACCGACGAGGTGCTGCTGGCCCTGCGGGCCGCGGAGGGGCTGGCGATGGTCACCTTCGACGCGGCCCAGACCGGCGACTCCCTCCATGCGGTCGCCGACCACCTGGAGCACGTACGGGCCGTGGCCGGCCCGGACTGCGTCGCCCTCGGCGCCACCTTCGGCACCGAGCCGGGGGTCCCCCGCCCGACGGGCCTGACCGACCCCTCGGGCTATCCGCGGCTGGTCGCGGAGCTGCTGGAGCGGGGCTGGTCGGAGACCGATCTGGCGCTGCTGACCTGGGGCAACGCCCAGCGGGTGCTGCGCGACGCGGAGTTCACGGCCCGCGCCGCCCAGCACCGCAGACCGGCGTAGGCCGGCCGGCGGACGTCACGCGCGCGGGCGGCCCATCGCGCGGTACGTCCAGCCGGCCGCGCGCCAGCGGTCGGTGTCCAGGGCGTTGCGGCCGTCGAGGATCAGGCGGTCGGTGACGACCGCGCCCAGCGCGACCGGGTCGAGGTCGCGGAACTCGCGCCACTCGGTGAGGTGCAGGACGACCTCCGCGCCGCGGGCGGCCTCCAGCGCCGAGTCCGCGTACCCGAGGGTGGGGAAGACGCGGCGGGCGTTGTCCATGCCCTTGGGGTCGTAGACGGTGACCTGGCCGCCCTGGAGGTGGATCTGCCCGGCCACGTTCAGCGCGGGGGAGTCGCGGACGTCGTCGGAGTCCGGCTTGAAGGTGGCGCCGAGCACCGCGACCCGCTTGCCGAGGAAGGATCCGCCCACGGCTTCGCGGGCCAGCTCGACCATGTGGCCGCGGCGGCGCATGTTGATCGAGTCGACCTCGCGCAGGAAGGTCAGCGCCTGGTCCGCGCCGAGCTCGCCGGCGCGCGCCATGAAGGCCCGGATGTCCTTGGGCAGGCAGCCGCCGCCGAAGCCGATGCCGGCGCGCAGGAACTTCCTGCCGATGCGGTCGTCGTGCCCGATGGCCTCGGCCAGCTTGACCACGTCGCCGCCGGCCGCCTCGCAGACCTCCGCCATCGCGTTGATGAAGGAGATCTTGGTGGCGAGGAAGGAGTTGGCGGCGGTCTTGACGAGCTCGGCGGTGGGGAAGTCGGTCACCACCAGCGGGCTGCCCTCCGCCATCGGGGTCCCGTACACCTCGCGCAGCACCTTCTCGGCGCGCTCGCCGTGGACGCCGATCACGATCCGGTCGGGGTGCAGGGTGTCCTGGACGGCGAAGCCCTCGCGCAGGAACTCCGGGTTCCACGCCAGCTCGACCTCCTCGCCCGCCGGAGCCAGCTCGGCCAGCTTCGCGGCGAGCCGCTCCGCCGAGCCCACGGGCACGGTGGACTTGCCGACGACCAGGACGGGACGGGTCAGGTGCGGGGCGAGGGACTCGATCGCGGAGTCGACGTAACTCATGTCGCAGGCGTACTCGCCGTGCTTCTGCGGGGTGTTCACACAGACGAAGTGGACGTCGCCGAAGGCGCCGACCTCCTCCCAGGACTGGGTGAAGCGCAGCCGCCCGGTGGAGCCCGGCAGGCCCTCGACGTGCGCGGCGAGGAGCTCCTCCAGCCCGGGCTCGTACATCGGCACCCGGCCCGCGGACAGCATCTCGATCTTCTCCGGCACCACGTCCAGCCCGAGCACCTCGAAGCCCAGCTCCGCCATCGCCGCGGCGTGGGTGGCGCCGAGGTAGCCGGTGCCGATCACAGTGATCCTGAGGGGGGCCATGGATGCTCCAGAGGTGCGGGGCCGTTTGCGGCCACTGAGCATAGTCGGGCCGGTCCGGGGGGACGTTCCCCAGGAGACCCGGCTGTCACGCAGCTCACGTACTCCGTACATATCGCTGCCGGGACGCCGGACACTAAGATTTGGGTTACTTAACGGTAGTTAGCATCACGCATCACACTTGGGGAGTGAGAGTCTTGGCGGGTTCTGCCGACTTCGACCTGTACCGCCCGGCCGAGGAGCACGACATGCTCCGCGAGTCCGTCCGCTCGCTCGCCGAGGCGAAGATCCTGCCGTTCGCCGCCGCGGTCGACGAGGAGGCCCGCTTCCCGCAGGAGGCGCACGACGCGCTCGTCGCCAACGACCTGCACGCCGTCCACGTCCCCGAGGTCTACGGCGGCGCGGGCGCGGACGCGCTGGCCACCGTGATCGTGATCGAGGAGGTGGCCCGCGTGTGCGCGTCCTCCTCCCTGATCCCGGCCGTGAACAAGCTCGGCTCGCTCCCGGTGATCCTCTCCGGCTCCGAGGACCTGAAGAAGAAGTACCTCGGCCCGCTGGCCAAGGGCGACGGCATGTTCTCGTACTGCCTCTCCGAGCCCGACGCGGGCTCGGACGCGGCGGGCATGAAGACCCGCGCCGTGCGCGACGGGGACTTCTGGGTGCTCAACGGCGTCAAGCGCTGGATCACCAACGCGGGCGTCTCCGAGTACTACACGGTCATGGCCGTGACGGACCCGGAGAAGCGCTCCAAGGGCATCAGCGCGTTCGTCGTCGAGAAGTCCGACGAGGGCGTCTCCTTCGGCGCCCCGGAGAAGAAGCTCGGCATCAAGGGCTCCCCGACCCGCGAGGTCTACCTCGACAACGTGCGGATCCCGGCCGACCGCATGATCGGCGCCGAGGGCACCGGCTTCGCCACGGCGATGAAGACCCTCGACCACACCCGCATCACCATCGCGGCCCAGGCGCTCGGCATCGCCCAGGGCGCCCTGGACTACGCCAAGGGCTACGTCCAGGAGCGAAAGCAGTTCGGCAAGCCGATCGGCGACTTCCAGGGCGTGCAGTTCATGCTCGCGGACATGGCCATGAAGATCGCCGCCGCCCGCGCGCTGACCTACCAGGCGGCCGCCGCCTCCGAGCGCGGCGACGCCGACCTCACCTTCCTCGGCGCGGCGGCGAAGTGCTTCGCCTCGGACGCGGCCATGGAGGTCACGACGGACGCCGTCCAGCTCCTCGGCGGCTACGGCTACACCCGTGACTACCCGGTCGAGCGCATGATGCGCGACGCCAAGATCACGCAGATCTATGAAGGCACGAACCAGGTCCAGCGCATCGTCATGGCGCGCAACCTGCCGTAGTCCGGCCCGCCCCGCAGTCCCGAGAACGGCCCCCGGCACCCGCCGGGGGCCGTTTCGCGTTCGATCGGCTCGCAGGGGGCGACGAACTGCCATTTGTCACCCGGACGGCTCTAGACAGGCCCCTGCCCCCGGGCCGCCGGCGTGGGGCGGGGGCACGATCGGCTGGGGTCGTGGTTTCGGTCGTACGGCCCGCACGCGCGAGGTGAGGGGACGGAGCGCCAGTGACGGACAGCGCAGGCATACCGGGCGGCACCGAAGCGGCCGGAGGCTCCTCGAAGCCTCCGCGCGGCCGCCGGCGCCGTCTGCTGCGCTGGATCGCGCTCGGGCTGGCCCTGCTCGTCCTGTGCGGGGCGGCGGTCGGCTGGTGGATCTACCGCAAGCTCGACGGGAACATCACCGAGGACACCTCCGCCGCCGCCGAGCTGGAGCGCTACGAGCGCGAGCGCCCCACCCACGCCGTGGGCGGTTCGCAGAACATCCTGCTCATCGGCTCGGACTCGCGCTCCGGCAAGGAGAACGCCCGCTACGGCCAGGACCGCGGCACCGAACGCTCGGACACCACGATCCTGCTGCACCTGCCCGCGGACCGCGGGAGCGCGACCGCGGTCTCGATACCCCGCGACCTGATGACGCAGATCCCCGCGTGCCTGACGGCGGACGGCAGCCGCACCGCCGAGCGGCTCGCCCAGTTCAACTGGGCGTACGAGTGGGGCGGGGCCGCCTGCACGATCCGTACCGTGGAGAAGCTCTCCGGAATCCGGATCGACCACCACATGGTGGTGGATTTCGGCGGGTTCAAGAAGATGGTCGACGCGGTCGGCGGGGTGGAGATCTGCCTCAACCAGCCGATGAAGGACTCCGAGGCGAAGCTGAAGCTCCCGGCCGGCCGGCAGACCCTGCACGGCGAACAGGCCCTCGGCTTCGTCCGCGCCCGCTACGGCCTGGGCAACGGCAGCGACACCGAACGGATGGAGCGCCAGCAGCAGTTCCTCGGCTCGCTGGTCAAGAAGGTGCAGAGCACCGGGGTGCTGCTGAACCCGGGGCGGCTCTACCCGCTGCTGGACGCGGCGACCTCCTCGGTGACCACGGACCCCGGGCTGGCCTCGCTGCGAGGCCTGTACGAACTGGTACGCGGCGTCCGGGACATACCGGCCGAGCAGGTCAAGTTCCTGACCGTGCCCCGCCGCCCGTACGCCGCCGACCCGAACCGGGACGAGCTGGTGCAGCCGGAGGCGGCCCAACTGTTCGAGCACCTGCGGACGGACAAGCCGCTCGCGGTGACCCCGCCGAGCCCGGCGGCGGCCGAAACCGAACAGGCCCCGCGCAGCGCCCGCGCCGCCGACGGCGAGAGCCCGGAGCCCTCGAAGGGAACCGGATCCACCCCCGCGCCCGTCCCCACCTTCACGGGAACCACGGCGGGCACGGCCGATTGCCGGTAAAGCAATCCCAAAAGGCGGTGCCCGAAGCGAAGGCCTTGGGTGGTTTGGGCCGTTATAAGGGGAGTGGAATTTGTCACCACCATGGTTTGCGGTCAACTGGGGCGGATAAGGTGAGCGATCCGGTGCCCCGACCAGACCAAGAGGCCGTGCACCAGCAGCCGGATCGTTGACCGAGCGTCTTGGGGGAGACGCGTCGCGAGGCACCGACGGAGGATTCGAGCAACCGTGGATGCGCAAAGCCGTGGGCGGGCGGAAGAAATCGACCCCGCAGACCAGTGGGTGCTCAACCCCCGCACTGGCAACTACGAACTGCAACTGGACCGTTCCGCTGCGCAGCAGCAGCCCTCCGTCGCCGCCCCCCGCAGACCGACGTCCTCGGCCCGCACAGGTGCGCCCGGCGCCCCCAAGGCTCCCAAGGCCCCGTCTCCGGCGGTGCCCGGGCCGCGGCGCGGCGACGGTCCGCCCGGGCGGCGCGGCGGCCGGCCGCGCAAGGGCGGCGGTGGCGGCGGCCGGCGCAAGAGGATCCTGGTCGTCACCGGCGGCACCCTGGCCTTCCTGCTGGTCGCCGGTTCGGTGGGCGCGTACCTCTACTACGACCATCTGAACAACAACCTCAAGGTCACCGACGTCGGTGACGCGGGTACGGGCGGGTTCAAGAAGGACCAGCCCATCAACATCCTGGTCATCGGCACCGACAAGCGCAGCGGCGCGGGCAACGAGGGCTACGGGGACGCGGAGAGCGTCGGTCACGCCGACACCACGATCCTCTTCCACGTCGCCAAGGACCGCAGCAACGCCACCGCGCTGTCCATCCCGCGAGACCTGATCACGAACATCCCGCCCTGCCCGACGAAGCAGCCCGACGGTTCGACGAAGACCATCCCCGGCGAGAAGGGGACCCGGTTCAACATCAGCCTCGGCCAGGAGGGCCGCGACCCGGGCTGCACGATGCGCACGGTCAAGGAGATCACCGGGGTCACCGTCGACCACTTCATGATGGTCGACTTCAACGCGGTGAAGGTGCTGAGCACGGCGGTCGGCGGCGTTCCGGTCTGCCTCGCGAAGCCGGTGGACGACAAGGACTCCAAGCTGAAGCTGGACGCCGGCGAGCACCGGCTCCAGGGCGAGCAGGCGCTGGCCTTCGTACGCACCCGGCACTCGTTCGGCAACCACGGCGACCTCGACCGGATCAAGACCCAGCAGCAGTTCCTGGGCTCGATGATGCGCGAGATGAAGTCGAAGGAGACGCTGACCAGTCCGAAGAAGTTCTTCTCCCTCGCGGAGGCGGCGACCAAGTCGCTGAACGTGGACTCGGGCATAGGCTCCATCGACAAACTCACCGACCTCGCCGGTGAGTTGAAGGACATGGACCTGAAGAACATCACCTTCGCCACGCTCCCGGTGCTCGACAACCCGGCCGAGCCCGAGGGCCAGAAGGCGACCGTGGTCATCGAGCACGGGTCGGCCGATCCGCTGCTGAAGATGATCCAGGGGGACGTCTCGCTGACGGAGGTCGAGAAGAAGGAGCAGGCGGCGAAGGACGCGGCCGACGCGGAGGCCAAGAGCAAGTCGGACGCCCTGCTCCAGGGCAACCGGGCGCCCGCCGGCGACGTACGGGTGGACGTCTACAACGGCGGCGGTCCCGGCGGCGCGGCCTCGACCACCGTGAGCTGGCTGCAGAACAGCAAGGGCGTGGGCAAGTCCAGCAACCGCGGCAACGCGCCCGCGAAGGTCGACGCGACGCAGCTGGAGTACGCGCCCAACCAGGCCGACCAGGCCCGGGCGCTGGCCGACCTGATGGGGCTGCCGGCCACGGCACTGAAGATGGGCACGGCGGACGCCGCGCCCAAGACCCCGATGAAGCTGACGCTCGGCGCCGACTTCAAGGGGGCGGGGGTCTCGCTGACGGCGCCGCAGAAGGCGCCGGAGGACATCCAGCGGGTCGAGGCGGACAAGGCGATCTGCGCGAAGTAGGCCGACTGGGGAAGGCCGGGCCGGCCCGCCGAGCAAGACCGAGCAAGGCGAGCGGGCCGGCCCGTGCCGGTGCGACCGGCACACCACGACACAAAGTGAATCTTGAGGGGGACGTGTGAGGCACAGCAGCGTGCGAGGGGAGGGGGCGCCCGCCCAGCCCGGTGAGATATCCGGTGGCGGATCCGGCGCGTCCGGCGCCGTCCCCCCACCGAGAGGCGGGTCCGGCGGCGCCCCCAAGCGGCGCGGCCGGCGGCGGGTGCTGCGCTGGGTGTCCTCCATCCTGTCGCTCCTCATACTCGCGACGGCGGCGGGCGGCTACCTCTACTACCGCCACCTCAACGGCAGCATCAAGACGGACGTCCTGAACCTCGGCGAGAACAAGCTGGGCGGCTCCAAGCCCAACGCCTTCGGCCAGACCCCGCTGAACATCCTCCTCATCGGCTCCGACGCCCGTGACGACGCGGCCAACCAGGCCCTCGGCGGCGCCAAGGACACCTTCGGCGGACCGCCCCTCGCGGACGTGCAGATGCTGCTGCACCTGTCGGCGGACCGCAGCAACATGTCGGTGGTGTCCATGCCCCGCGACACGATGCTGATGATGCCGAAGTGCACCGAGCCGGGGGGCAAGGTCCACCAGGCCAGCAAGGGCCTCGTGCAGACCAACGAGTCCCTCGGCCGGGGCGGGCCGGGCTGCACGGTCGCCGCCTGGACCGAGCTCACCCGCATCCCGATCGACCACTTCATGATGATCGACTTCAAGGGCGTGGTGACGATGGCGGACGCCATCGGCGGCGTCCCGGTCTGCGTCCAGCAGAACGTGGAGTCGCGCACCCGCGACGGCAAGGGCTCCGGCCTGAAGCTGCCCGCCGGTACGAGCACCATCCAGGGCGAGCAGGCCCTGCAGTGGCTGCGCACCCGCTACGGGTTCGAGGACGGCACCGACCTCGGCCGCACCCACGCCCAGCACATGTACATGAACTCGATGGCCCGTGAGTTCCGCAAGAACGCCAAGCTCAGCAACCCGGTGAAGCTCAACAGCCTGGCGCAGGCGGCCATCAAGGCCATGGTCGTGGACCCCGGCCTGGACAAGATCGACAAGCTGTACGACCTCAGCATGGAGCTCAAGAAGGTCCCCACCGGGCGGATCACCATGACCACCATGCCGTGGGTGTACAGCACCCGCGAGGAGGGCCGGGTCGAGCCCAAGCCGGTCGAGGCCGAGGCCCTGTTCCGGATGGTCCGCGAGGACATCGCGCTCGACGGCAAGGGCTCCGGGAACCCGGACGGCTCCACGCCGTCGCCGGGCGCCTCCCCCTCGACCGCTCCCTCCACGGCGCCCTCCCAGCCCGCGGCCGACCCGGCAGCGCCCCCGGCGAAGATCGCGGTCAGCGTGCGCAACGCGACCGGCGGCAAGGACGGCGCGCAGGTCCGGGTCAAGGGCCGGGCCGACGAAGTCGCCACGCTCCTCGTCGGTAAGGGCTTCGCCAAGGCCCAGTCCACCCAGCAGACCGGCGCCGAGGACACCACCGTGGTCCGCTTCTCCAGCCCCGATCAGGCCGGTGACGCGGCGGCCGTGGCCACCGCCCTCGGCCTGCCGGCCACCGCCGTGGAGAAGTCCGACGACGTCACCGGGATCGTGCTGTTCGTCGGCAAGGACTGGCGGACCGGCAACGCGCCGACCCCGCCGGCGCCCGCCCCGACCAAGGCGCCGGACTCCGCCCGCCCGCTCAACGGCGACGACGACAAGGAGTGCATGGCGGTCCAGCCGGGCTTCACCTGGTAGGACCCTTCACGCACGAAGGGGCCCGGTGGCGACAGCGCCACCGGGCCCCTTTCCGTACGTGCGTGCGCGGCCTGCTCAGACCCCGCCGGCCAGGTCCCGGCGCACCGCCGGGCGGCGGCTCGCGATGACCTTGGCCGCGAGCGAGCGCGGGCTGGTCAGGAAGCCGAAGCCCCAGGACATGTGCATGGTGGCCATGGCCACCGGGATCTGCGCCCGGGCCTTCAGCGAGAGGCCCTTGCCGGCCGGGACCGAGCCCGCGGTGATCGCCGCGAGGTAGCCGGCCGGGACCACGAAGCCCCACGGGCTGACGGCCGCGCCGACCACGACACCGGCGGCGATCGCGCACAGCGCGGTCGGCGAGGCGAGGTAGCGCAGGTTGATCGAGCCCGAGTGGTAGCGGGCCACGACGTGCCGCCAGCGGCCGTAGTCCTTGTACTGCTTGGCGAGCGCCCGTACGGAGGGCCGCGGGCGGTACTGGACCTTCAGCTCGGGCGAGAACCAGATCAGCCCGCCGGCCTCGCGGATGCGGAAGTTCAGCTCCCAGTCCTGGGCGCGGATGAACTCCTCGTTGTAGCCGCCCGCCAGATCCAGCGCCTCGCGGCGGAAGACACCCAGGTAGACGGTGTCGGCCGGGCCTGCCTTGCCTCCGGTGTGGAAGGCCGCGTTGCCGACGCCGATCCGGGAGGTCATCGCGGCGGCGACCGCGTCTTCCCAGGCGTTCTCGCCCTCGGCGTGCATGATGCCGCCGACGTTCTGCGCGCCGGTCTCCTCCAGGAGGCGGACCGCGGTGGCGATGTAGTTCGGCGACAACATGCCGTGGCCGTCGACGCGCACCACGATCGGATGACGCGAGGCCTTGATGGCGGCGTTGAGGGCGGCCGGGGTGCGGCCGGACGGGTTCGGAACGGTGACGACGCGGACTCGTTCACTGGATGCGGTCTCGCGTACGAGCTCGGCGGCGATCTCGTCGGTGCGGTCCGTGGACGGACCCAGCGCGATCACCACCTCCATCTCACCGGCGTACTCCTGTCCGAGGATGTGGCGGACGGAGTCACGCAGATGGCGCTCCTCGTTGAGCACCGGCATGATCACCGAGACTGCGGGCTGCTGGGCGGGCATGTGGTCCTTCAAGGTCGGGTATCGGTGTCACGTTACCGCGTACGGGGGAAACGGGTGCGCGCCGCATGATCGGTAGGGACAGAGGCTGATCGTATGGGCCTACTGTTCTGACGATCTGCCCGATGTGTCCGGTCCGATGGGTCCGGCTCCTATGTGTCTGGTTCGTCCCTGTAGGTCCTGCTGCCCCCGCGGAGGTGTCCCCCGTGCCCCAGCCGCACCGTCCCACCCGACCCGCCCGGCCCCCGCAGCCGCAGCGCGCACGGCGCGGAGGTGCTCCGGACCGGCGCCGCAGGGACGCCCGGCCCCGGTGGGGAGTCCGGCTGGCGGCCGGGCTGGCGGTGGCGGTACTGGGCTCCGGGGCGATCGGGCACGCGGTGATGACCGGCCTGGACACCGGGATCGAGCGGGTGGACCCGTTCAAGGACATGAAGAACCGGCCGCAGGCCGGACACGGTCTGAACTTCCTCCTGGTGGGCACCGACGGACGGGACAAGATCACCCCCGCGGACAAGCGCGAGTACCGCCTCGGCGGCGCCCCCTGCCACTGCACAGACACCGTCATGCTCGTGCACCTCTCCGCCGACCGGGAGCGGGCCAGTGTGGTCAGCCTGCCCCGCGACAGCTACGCCGAGCTGCCCGCGCACCGCGACGAGTCCAGCGGGAAACAGCACGGGCCGCACCCGGTGAAGCTGAACGCCGCGTACGCGGAGGGCGGGCCGCAGCTGACCGTGCGGACCGTCGAGAACATGACCCGGGTGAAGATCGACCACTACCTGGAGGTCGACTTCACCAGCTTCATGAAGACGGTCGACGCCATGGGCGGCGTGGAGATCTGCACCGTCAAGGCCCTGCACGACCAGAACACCGGCCTCGACCTGCTGCCGGGCAGCCACCGGCTCAGCGGCGGCCAGGCCCTGCAGTACGTGCGCTCGCGCCACGTGGACGGGGCCGCCGACCTCGGCCGGATGCAGCGCCAGCAGAAGTTCGTGGCGGCCCTGATCAAGCAGGCCACCGGCGGCGGGGTCCTGCTGAACCCGGTCAAGTTCAAGGAGGTCAGCTCCACCCTCCTGGGTTCGGTCCGGGCCGACCGGGGCTTCGGCTCGGAACAGATGCTGGCCCTGGGCCAGGCCCTGCGCGATTTCACCCCCTCGTCCTCGGAGTTCGCCTCGGTCCCGATCGGGAACCCCTCGTTCCCCGTCAAGGGCATCGGCTCGACGGTGAAATGGGACGAGCCGAAGGCCGCGAAGCTGTTCGAGGCGCTGCGCCTGGACCGGCCGCTGCTGGCCCCCGCCGCGCCGGGACAGCGGCCGGCCGGCAGCTCGCGGCAGCAGCCCGCGGTGCCGGTGGACGTCCCGCCGGAGCAGATCCGGGTACGGGTGGAGAACGGCACCCGGATCGACGGGCTCGGCGGGCGCGTGGACACGGCCCTGCGCGCCACCGGCTTCGACACCACCCGGGCCCCGGGCAACGGCGCGAGCCGCGACGTCAAGCGCACGGTGATCGCGTACGACCCGCGCTGGGACCGCTCGGCCCGTACGGTGTCGACCGCGCTGCCCGGCAGCGAGCTGCGGGCGGTGGCGGGCCAGGGCCGGACGGTGCTGGTGATCGCCGGGGCGGACTACCGGAAGGTGGTGCCGGTCCGGCCCGAGGACCCGCCCCAGGGCCGGTACGGGGCGGTCACGGGCGACCAGGTGATCTGCGGGAAGTAGCTCCGGGGTCCGGGGCGGGCCCGGGCCCCGGCTCAGGCGTCGTCGAATCCCTGGGCGGCGCGCTCCTCGCGCAGCGCCATGATCGCGCGGCGCCGGGCGAGCCGGTGCGTGCGGCGGATCTGGGCCTCCTGGTTGCGGCGCCGGTCCTGGTCGGTCTCGGGGAGCACCGGCGGGACCGTGCGGGGCTTGCCGTCGGCGTCGACGGCGGTGAAGACGAGGTAGGCGCTGCCGACCTGGGTGGCGGGGGTGGATTCGTTCCACCGCTCGGCCAGGACCCGTACGCCGATCTCCATGGAGGAGCGGCCGGTCCAGTTGACTTGCGCCTTCACGTGGACGAGGTCGCCCACCCGGACGGGGGCGAGGAAGGCCATCTCGTCCATGGACGCGGTGACGGCGGGGCCGCCGGAGTGCCGCCCGGCGACGGCGCCGGCCGCGTCGTCGACCAGCTTCATGATCACGCCGCCGTGCACCGTGCCGAGGAGGTTGGTGTCGTTGGCCGTCATGATGTGGCTGAGCGTGGTCCGCGAGGCCGAGATCGGCTTGCCCTGTGGTTCGCCGGCCGTCACGCCCGGTATCTCTGTCATGCGCCCACCTTAAAGCCGACGCCGGGGCATCAGCTCTGCAACAGCACCGGAACGAAGCTCGGCCCGGACTGTCGGGCACCCCGTCCGGCCAGGCATCCTAGGCGGCATGAGTGAGTGGCCCGAGGGGCGCAACGACAGCGGCGACGACCGGTACGGACGCGGCAGCGCGCAGGCGCAGCCTGAGGGTGCCCGGCGTATGCCGCATGTCCAGCGCCGGCAGCAGCGGCCGGTGCCGCCGCAGCAGCAACCGCAGCGACCGGCGCAGCCGCCGGCCCGGCCCGGGCAGCCGCCCGCGTACGGGGTGCCGCCGCAGCAGGCCCCGAGCCACGACACGTACGGCGGCTACGACAGCGGCTACAACAGCGGCCAGGTCTACGGGCGGCCGCAGAGCACCCCGTCGGGTCCGGGCGGCCCGGGCGCGCCCACCGGTCCGGGCGGCCCCGGGGGTCCCGGCGGGCCGGGGCGCAGGCCCGCGGGACCGGCCCCGGACTGGCGCAAGCGGATCAAGATCGGCTCGATCGTGCTCGTCACGGCGCTGCTCGCGACCACCATCGGCACCTACTTCTGGGCCGACTCAAAGGTGCGCCGCGAGGTCGACCTCTCCAAGGTCATCGAGCGCCCGAAGGAGGGCGACTGCACGACGTACCTGGTCGTGGGCTCCGACAGCCGCGAGGGCCTGTCCGACGAGGACAAGAAGAAGCTCCACACGGGTTCGGCCGAGGGCAAGCGCACCGACTCGATGATGATCCTGGCGGCCTGCTCCAGCGGGAACACGATGATCTCGCTGCCGCGCGACTCGGACGTGGAGATCCCCTCCTTCGTCGGCTCCGAGTCCGGGAAGAAGTACCCGGGCACGGGCAAGCACACCAAGCTCAACGCGGCGTACGCGGACGACGGTCCCGAACTGCTCGTGCGCACCGTGGAGCACAACACGGGCCTGCGCATCGACCACTACGCGGAGATCGGTTTCGCCGGGTTCGCGAACATCGTGGACGCGCTCGGCGGTGTCGACATGAACATCGAGAAGGGCTTCAAGGACGAGAAGTCGGGCGCCGACTTCAAGGCCGGCGAGCAGACCCTCAACGGCAGCCAGGCGCTGGCCTTCGTCCGGACCCGGTACGCGTTCGCCGAGTCGGACCTGGCCCGTACGAAGAACCAGCAGAAGTTCCTGTCGACGCTGGCCAACCAGGCGGCGACGCCGGGCACGATCCTCAACCCGTTCAAGCTGTACCCGGTGCTGGGTGCGGGCCTGGACACGCTGATCGTGGACAAGGACATGTCCCTGTGGGACCTGGCCGACATGTTCTTCGCGATGAAGGGCATCAGCGGCGGCGAGGGCGTGTCGATGAACATGCCGATCGCGGGCGAGCGCGGCGGCAACCTGCTCTGGGACAAGGCGAAGGTGCAGCAGCTCGTCAAGCAGATCCAGCACGACGAGAAGGTCACGGTCACGGCCAACTAGCCGGGCCCGGACCGGACGTGCCCCGGACGTGACCCGGACGCGTCCCGGACACGACGATGCCGCCGACCTCACCGGCCGGCGGCATCTCGCGTTCTGTCAGCGGTCGGAGGAGAACCGGACGGCGGCGGCGGGCAGTTCGGCCCCGCACCACACCCGCGCGCCCGCGCGCAGCTCGTTGTCCGAGCCGACGACGGCCCCGTCGCCGAGGACCGCGCCGTCCAGGACGGTCCGCTTTCCCACGGTGGCGCCGACGCCGATCAGGCTGGCGCGCACCCGGGTGTCCGCGGCGATGACCGCGCCGTCGAGCACGATCGAGCCCTCGACCACCGCGCCCGCCCCGATCCGGGCGCCGGCGCCCACGACGGTGCCCCCGGACACCTTCGCTCCGGCGGCCACCTCGGCGCCCGGGAGCACCAGGGACTCGCCGCGCGGGCCCGGGACGGCCGGGGAGGAGACGACTCCGCGTACGAGGTCGGCGGAGGCCTGGACGAAGGACTCGGGCTTGCCGAGGTCCAGCCAGTAGGTGTTCTCGGTGACCCCGTGGAGCCGGGCCCCGGAGGCCAGCAGGCCGGGGAAGGTCTCGCGTTCGACGGAGACGGGGCGCCCGGCCGGGATGGAGTCGATCACGCTGCGGCGGAAGACGTAGCAGCCGGCGTTGATCTGGTCGGTGATGATCTCCTCGGCGGTCTGCGGCTTCTCGGTGAAGGCCAGCACCCGCCCCTCGGAGTCGGTGGGGACCAGGCCGAACGCGCGCGGGTCCTCGACCCGCACCAGGTGCAGCGAGACGTCGGCGGCGGCGGCCCGGTGGGAGTCGACCAGCCCGGCGATGTCCAGGCCCGTGAGGATGTCCCCGTTGAAGACGAGGACGGGCTCGTCCGGCCCGCCGGTCAGGCGCTGCGCGGCGTTGCGGATGGCTCCGCCGGTGCCGAGCGGCTCGTCCTCGACGACGTACTCCAGCGAGACGCCGAAGGCGGAGCCGTCGCCGAAGTACGGCTCGAAGACCTCGGCGAGGTAGCACGTGGCCATCACGATGTGCGTGACACCTGCGGCGGCGGCCCTGGCTATCTGGTGGGCGAGGAACGGAACACCGGCCGCGCGCACCATCGGCTTGGGGGTGTTGATCGTTACGGGGCGCAGACGCGTCCCCTGCCCCCCGACCAGCAGGATGGCTTCCAAAATTGTTTCTCCCCACCCGGTTCGGGCCCTATGAGGGTCCCAAGTTAGCCCATCCGCGTCAGCACCTGCCCGGCCCCCGAACGAGACGAGACCCACACCACTCGGCGCCTCCCGGACGCCCGCGCTACGCGACGGTACGGGTCACGCGTTCGGTTTCGGTGCGGGCCGTCAGGGCTTCCGGGGAGAGGCGGTCCAGGTTGCGGCACAGGACCACCGAGCCGTCCGTCGCCAGGGCGGCGAACAGGCCGGCCGAGAGGCCGTCCCAGGTGTCGTAGCCGAGTCCCGACAGCGTTCGGGAGCCCGCCGTGAGGCCGAGCTTCGCGGCGTCCTCGCGGGCGCGGCCGACGAGCTGTGCGTACGAGAGCTCCTCGCCGCCGACCACCAGGCCCGGCCCGTCCGCGTCCACCGGGACGAAGGGGGCGAAGCGGTCGCCCTGGCCCGGTACCTCCACCGCGTAGTCCGCGAACCCGGCGGGCGGCTGCGGGAACCGCCCGCCCAGCGGCCGCAGCGCGAGCGCGACGCGCTCGCCGGAGCAGGCCGCGGCCTCCTCCAGGGTGTCCGGCCCGCTGACGACGAGATCGGCGCCGGCCGGGTCCCCGCCCACCTCGGCGACGACGCCGACCGAGGCGCAGGCGAGCAGCCACACGGCGCTCTGCCAGTGCGCGGGGAGCAGCAGCGCGAGCCGGTCGCCGGGTTCGGCGTTCAGGTCGCCCTGGAGCAGATTGGCGGTCTTGGCCACCCAATTGGCGAAGGTGGCGACGGACAATTCGACGCGCTCGCCCGTGGCGTCGTCGTAGAACGTGACGAGCGGGCGGCCCGGATCGGCGGCGAGCGCGGATCGCAGCAGGTCGGCAGGGGTGCGGTCAGTGGCGTTCACCCGGCACACCCTACGCGGGCCCCTCGCCCGTACGGAGGGCTGCGGCTCCTCCGTACGGGCGAGGGACACGCGGGAGCGATCGGACGGGCCGTCAGTTCTCCGATGGCGCTTCGTGGTGGCTGTGCTCAGCATCGCTTTCATGCGTGGATTCCTTGCTTCCTCGATCGGTGTCGCGACGGCTGCCGCCCTGGCCCTGCCGCTCGCGCTCTCCACTCCGGCCCTGGCCGCGCCTTCGCAGGGCGCGGCCGCCCCCGTGGCCCCCGCCGGGTCCACCCAGTCGCTGCCGCTCGCCCCAGTGGGTCCCCCCGCGGCCGGCCGGTCGCCCGGCGTCCCCGGCATGAACACCTCGCCGCGGCTGCCCGAGACCCGGGGGCTGGCCCCGCGCGAGGTCAAGAGGTTCTCGCTGGTCGGCGTCGTCTGGGACGACGCGGGCACCGAGCTGTTCGGCCGGGTCCAGGTCCGCACCCGCGCGGTGGCGACCGGGACCTGGTCCGGCTGGCAGGACGTCGAGACCCACAACGGCGAACACGCCCCCGACCTCGGCACCCGCGAGAGCGGCTCCGGCCGCCTCCGCGGCAGCACCGCCCCGCTCTGGGTCGGCGACTCCGACGGCGTCGAGGTCCGCGTCCAGGCGCAGCCCGGGGCCCCGGCCACCCGCGCCGGGGCCCGGCTCCCGTCGGGCATGCGGATCGAACTCGTCGACCCGGGGGCCTCGGACCCGGTGACGGTGGTCGACGCCAAGAACGGCGCCTCCGGCCCCTCCGGCCCCTCCGGCCCCTCCGGCCCCGCCGGCCCCGCCGGCCCCTCCGACGAACCCGAAGGCGACGACAAGGGCGACGTGGTGGCCCTGCCGGGCATGACCATGGAGACGGCGGAGTCCTCCTCCGCCAACGTCCCGCTGGCCGCGCTCGGCGCGAAGGAGATCACCGCCCTCGACAAGGCGGACACCACCGCCGACGCCGTCGCCGACAGCGGCCTCACCGCGGCGGCCCGCCCGTACATCGGCCCGCGGCCGCGGATCGTCACGCGGCTGGGCTGGGGCGCGGACGAAACCCTGCGCGAGTCGGGCTTCGTCTACACGAGCACGGTCAAGGCGGCCTTCGTCCACCACAGCGCCTCCGGCAACAACTACGCCTGCAAGGACGCCCCGGCCGTGCTGCGCAGCCTGTACCGCTACCACGTGGTCAGCAGCGGCTGGCGCGACCTCGGCTACAACTTCGCCGTCGACAAGTGCGGGACGGTGTACGAGGGCCGCGCGGGAGGCGTCGCCAAGGCGGTGCTCGGCGCGCACACCATGGGGTTCAACACGGACAGCATGGGCGTCGCGGTGCTCGGCACGTACACGGGCACCAACCCGCCGGCGGCCGCGGTGAAGGCGGTGGCGCAGCTCACGGCGTGGAAACTGGGGCTGTTCAACCGGGACCCGCGGGCGAAGACCACCCTGAAGTCGGGCGGCGGCAACCGCTTCAAGAAGGGCACCAACGTCAAGCTGAACGTGATCTCGGGCCACCGCGACGGCTTCGCCACGGAATGCCCCGGCAAGCTCCTCTACGCGCAGCTCCCGCCCACCCGCACCTCGTCCGCCAAGCTCCAGGGCCGCCCTTAGGGGCCGCCCCCGGGCGCCGGCCGGCCGGGCTACGCTCGATGCATGGCCGGCCGCTTCGACCCCCTCGACCGCACCGCCGTCCGCGGCGGCCGCACCCAGGTGCCCCCGGGCACGGGGCCCGGCCCCGCCGCGGGCGCCGCCGGCGCCCGCCGGCGGCACCGGAGCCCCGGCGCCCCCGTCGACCTGGGCCTCACCCTCGGCCCCCTGCGCCGCGGCCCCGCCGACCCCACCTTCCGCACCACACCCGACGGCTCCGTCTGGCGGGCCACCCGCACCCCCGGGGGCCCCGCCACCCTGCGCGTGTCCCGCGCCGCGGACGGCGCGATCGAGGCGGAGGCCTGGGGCCCCGGTGCCGACTGGGTGCTGACCGCGCTCCCCGCGCTGCTCGGCGCCGACGACGACCCCGCCGCCTTCGTCCCGCGCCACCGGCTCGTGCACGCCAGCCACCGCAGCCGCCCCGGACTGCGCCTGACCCGTACCGGACTGGTCCTCGAATCGCTGATCCCGGTCGTCCTGGAGCAGAAGGTCACCTCCGACGAGGCCTACCGCTCCTGGCGCCGGCTGGTGCGCCGCTACGGGGAGCCCGCCCCCGGCCCCCAGGACCTGTACGTGATGCCCGACGCCCGCACCTGGGCGCTGATCCCCTCCTGGGGCTGGCACGAGGCCGGGGTGGACATGAAGCGGTCGTCGACCATCGTGCGCGCCGCCCGCGTCGCGGCCCGGCTGGAGGAGGCCGCCGCGATGGAGCCGGCCCGGGCCGCGGCCCGGCTGGAGGCCGTTCCCGGGATCGGCCCGTGGACCTCCGCCGAGACCCTCCAGCGCAGCAACGGCGCCGCAGACGCCGTCACCACCGGCGACCTGCACCTGCCCGGCATCGTCGGCTACGCCCTCACGGGCGAGCGGGACGCCGACGACGAACGGATGCTGGAGCTGCTGGCCCCGTACGCGGGCCAGCGCCACCGCGCCGCCCGCCTGATCCTCCTCGCGGGCCGCACCCCGCCCCGCCGCGCCCCGCGCATGTACCGCAGCGACATCGCCCGTTTCTAGGCGGTCACCGGACCTCGATGAACGCCTCGGCCGACCGCGCGGGCCGCTGTGCCGGGGCCGCCGCGGCATGGCCGACCGCCACGGCGCCCATCGGCTCCCACTCCTGCGGCAGCCCGAGCACCTTGCGCACCACGTCCCGGCAGAACATCGTCGAGGACACCCACGCCGAGCCGAGCCGCTCCCCGGCCAGCGCGACCAGGAAGTTCTGCACGCCCGCGCCCGTCGCGACGACGAACATCTCCCGTTCCGCCGCATCGCGCCGGGCGTGCCCGTAATCGTGCGCGCCGTCCGTCACCATGCACGGCACGACCAGGTACGGGGCATGGCGCAGCACGTCGCCCCGCCGGACCCGCTTGGCGATGGACTCCTCGGACTTGCCGTCGCGCCGCAGGTCCTCGACCCAGGCGTCGCGCATCGCGTCCAGCAGCTCCAGCCGGGCCCCGGCGGACTCCAGCAGGACGAACCGCCACGGCGTCGTGTGGTGCGGGGCCGGGGCGGTCACCGCCGCCGCCACCGCGCGGCGGACCGCGCCCGGGTCCACCGGCTCGTCGGTGAAGGCCCGTACGGTGCGCCGCTGCGTCACGGCCTCCCGCACCGCCTCCGAGGTACCGAGCCGGAACATGTCGTCGGCGGGCGCCCGCACGAGGTCGGCGGCCGCCGATCCCTCGCCGAGTACGTGGCCGAGCCCGCGTACGACGGCCACCGGCAGCCCGGCCGCCTTGCCCTTGACCAGGTCCCCGGCCGCGGCCAGCTCGTCCGCCGTGGCCACTATCGTCGCGCTCAGCGGGTTGCCCCGGTCGTCCGTACCGCCGCGCAGGTCGTCCAGGACCCGCACTCCGGCCGAGCCGATCGCCACGTCGGTCAGCCCGGCGCGCCAGGGCCGCCCGAAGGTGTCGGTCACGATGACGCCGACGTCGACGCTGAGCAGCCCGCGCAGAGCGGAGCGGATCCGGGCGGCGGAGGCGTCGGGGTCCTCGGGCAGCAGCAGGACGGTGCCCGGCTCGGTGTTCGAGGCGTCGACGCCGGCCGCGGCCATGACCAGCCCCTGCCGGTTCTCGACGATCCGCAGGGGGCCCCGGCGCGCGACCACCCGTACGGTCTCGGCGTCGATGGCGTCCTCGCGGGAGTCGGCGCGGACGATCCGGCCCTCCGCCTTGGAGACGATCTTCGAGGTGACCAGCAGGACGTCCCCGTCCCGCAGCCCGGGCTCCGCGGCCGCGATCAGCGCGGCCAGGTCGTCGCCGGGGCGGACCTCCGGGATCCCGGCGAGGGCGCGCACCTCGTACGAGGGGACGGCGGCGACGGCGGGGACGTCGGGGGCGGGGGACACGCTCACCGGGAGGCCTCCGCGAGGGCCAGCGCGGCGCGGGCCATCTCGGCCGTGGCGGCCAGGTCGGTCATCATCAGCGGCACGGCGCGGCAGGCGATCCCGGCGGCCTCCACCTCGGCGACGGCGTCCGCGTCGGCCGTGTCCACGAGCCAGCCGTCGAGGAGTTCCCCGCCGTAGTGCAGGGCGACGGCCGCGGCGGTCGCTTCGACGCCGACGGCGGCCAGCACCTTGTCGGCCATCCCGCGCACGGGCGCGCCCCCGACGATGGGGGAGAGGCCGACGACGGGCGCCCGGGCGGCGGCGACGGCCTCGCGGATGCCGGGCACGGCGAGGATGGTGCCGACCGAGACGACCGGGTTGGACGGCGGGAAGACGATCAGGTCGGCGGCCGCGACGGCTTCCAGCACGCCGGGGGCGGGCTTGGCCTGGTCGGCGCCCACGGGTACGACGGCCTCGGCGTCGAGCGAGGCCCGCAGCCGGACCCAGTACTCCTGGAAGTGGATGACGCGGCGCTCGCCGGTCTCCGGGTCGGTGACGGCGACGTGCGTCTCGACGCGGTCGTCGGACATGGGCAGCAGCCGGACCCCGGGCTCCCAGCGGTCGCAGAGCGCCTCGGTGACGGCGCTCAGCGGGTAGCCCGCGCCGAGCATCTGCGTACGGACGATGTGGGTGGCGAAGTCGCGGTCGCCGAGGCCGAACCAGGACGGTCCGACCCCGTACGCCGCGAGCTCCTCCTTGACGGTGAAGGACTCGTCGGTGCGGCCCCAGCCCTGGTCCTCGTTGATGCCACCGCCGAGGGTGTACATCACCGTGTCCAGATCGGGGCACACCTTCAGCCCGAACAGGTGGATGTCGTCACCGGTGTTGCCGATGACCGTGATGTCCGCGTCGGGAGCGGCGGCCTTGAGGCCGCGCAGGAAACGGGCGCCGCCGATGCCGCCGGCCAGAACAACAATGCGCATGCGGACAGTCTGTCAGCAGGCCGCGGGCCGCCGCCCGGGGGTGGCGGTCGGCCGGCCGGGCGGGCGGGAGTGTCAGGCGGGTACGTGTTCCCGGTGGGCCGGGGAGCAGCCGTGCATCGGCATCTCGGTCAGGCCGGGGAAGTACACGTGCAGGCTGACGGCCCCTTCGAGGGTGTCGTTGACGACCTCGTGGGCGTAGCCGGGGGCGAAGACGCGCTGGGCGCCGGAGCCGAGGGCGAGGGGTCCGCGCGGGCCGTGCTCGGTGAGCTCGCCGTCGAGGACGGTCAGGACGCCGGAGGAGGCGCCGTGGTCGTGGCGGCCGCTGCCCTGGCCGGGGACCCAGCTGAGCAGCCAGACCTCGTAGCCCGGGCCCGTGCGCAGCCGGTGGTACCAGCGGGCGGTGGCGTCGTACCGGACCAGGTGCTCCCATTCGGCGCGGTTCGCGGCGATGGAGCGGGCGAGGCCGACGAATTCGGCGACGGTGGCCGGGTGTTCGCGGGCGGGCTGGAGCAGGTGCTGGACGGAGAGGATGTCGCCGGCGATCTGGAGGTCGCTCTCGACGGCGAGGGGGGCGAGGGCGGCGGTGGTGGCGGGGGCGCTCACGGAGGTGCTGTTCATCGTGGGGAGTCCTCGACGGATGTCAGTCGTGCTGGCGGTCGCTGTGGGGGTGGCCGGAGCTCAGGGGGAGCCGAAGCTCCGCGGGCATCAACAGCTGCAACAGCGACAGAGAACCTGGACAGCACTCAGGAACCCACGAATGGGGGTCCGGGTGGCGGTCGAGGTCACTGACATGGGGACAAGGAGACCGGGTCGCGGGCCCGACTGTCAACCCAATGCCTCGAATGGCCGCAAAAGTTTCATCTGATCCGGTTGCCGTGCTGGGAGAAAGGTTTGTGCAAACCGATGCAGGGGAGGTGGCGCTGCACATCGCGTCATCCCTACAGGCCGTGCCCAAACCTGACGCGCCGCCCCGTGATCGAAATGTGATCTGCGCCGCTTCTTTGGCTTGATCGCAACCGCACCCCGGAGCGGTACGTCGATTGCGGATGAACACGGCCCCGTGGGGCACTCGATGCATGTGTCACGATTTTTGGCGATATGAACACTTTCTGCATACGCTTGGTTCCGCAGAGTGAATAAGGGGCCCAATAGCAGATCTCGGCTTGACTGCCCGGGAGCGGCCCACTTGTAATTTCACTCGTGTCGTTACGTAGCGATGAGTGACGACAACACCACGGGGACGCACAGACAGAGCGAGGGGCGCACATGACCGAGCTGTTTCAGGAACTGCTGGTCGAGGAGGCGGACGAAGAGCTCGGATGGCAGGAGCGCGCTCTGTGCGCCCAGACCGACCCCGAGTCCTTCTTTCCCGAGAAGGGCGGCTCCACCCGCGAGGCCAAGAAGGTCTGCCTCGCCTGCGAAGTCCGCTCCGAATGCCTTGAGTACGCACTCGCCAACGACGAGCGGTTCGGCATCTGGGGCGGTCTCTCCGAGCGCGAACGCCGACGGCTGAAAAAAGCCGCGGTCTGAGCACGCAGCGCAACACCGCGCAACGCACGGCAACGCGCGGCGGCACGCGGCGGTACGCGGCGGTACGCGGAACACCGCACGGCACATCACGCACAACGTCACGCAGAACATCGCGCGCGACAGCGCAACGAGCAGAGCAAACGGTCCGCCTCCTGCACCTTCCCCGCAGGAGGCGGACCGCTGTGTTTCCAGCCGTTAGTGTGGGGCGCTGTCCAGCAGCCTCCGGGAGCACACCACCCCCGGATCCACTCCCCGGACCGCGTCCGGGGGGACCCCCAGGCCGGAGGGCCAGTAGAGCGATGTCCCTGCACAGCCAGTCGACGGCCTCCCACCAGGCTGCCGCCACACCCGAGTTCCCCCGGCACGTCGTCACCGCGGTCCTCGTCGCCCACGACGGCGCCCGCTGGCTGCCCAAAACCCTCGCCGGCCTCCTCGGCCAGGAACGCGCCGCCCAGAACCACGTCGCCGCCGACACCGGCAGCGCCGACGACTCCGCGCGGCTGCTCGGCGAAGCCCTCGGCGAGGACCGCGTCCTGCACCTCGCCCGCCGCACCGGCTTCGGCGCCGCCGTCGACGAGGCCGCCCGCTCCGCCGGCACCCTGACCCCCGAGGACCTCCCGTACCTCAAGCGCCCCAGCGGCTGGGACCCCGTCAGCCGCACCTGGCGCGACGACGCGTACGACCTCCCCGAACTCCCCCACGGCGAACCCGTCCAGTGGCTCTGGCTGCTCCACGACGACAGCGCACCCGAACCCGACGCCCTCACCGAACTGCTCCGCGTCGCCGAGGAGAACCCCGACGCCGCCGTCATCGGCCCCAAACTGCGCGGCTGGTACGACAAGAAGCAGCTCCTCGAAGCCGGCGTCACCATCGCCCGCAGCGGCCGCCGCTGGACCGGCCTCGACCGCCGCGAACAGGACCAGGGCCAGCACGACCAGGTCCGCCCCGTGCTGTCCGTGTCCACCGCCGGCATGCTCGTACGCCGCGACGTGTACGAAGCCCTCGGCGGCTTCGACCGCCGCCTGCCGCTGATGCGCGACGACGTCGACCTGTGCTGGCGCGCCCAGAGCGCCGGCCACGAAGTCCTCGTCGCCCCCGACGCCGTCCTGCGCCACGCCGAGGCCGCCGCCCGCGAGCGCCGCACCGTCGACTGCGCCGGACGTACGAGCTCCAGCCCGCACCGCGTCGACAAGGCCGGCGCCGTCTACACGGTCCTCGCCAACAGCTCCGGCCGCGCCCTGCCGTACGTCCTGCTCCGCCTGCTCGTCGGCACCGTGCTCCGCGCCCTCGCCTACCTCGTCGGCAAGGCCCCCGGCCAGGCCGTCGACGAGATCACCGGCCTCCTCGCCACCCTGCTGCGCCCCGGCCGCATCCTCGGCGCCCGCCGCAGACGCGGCCGCCCCGCCGTCCCCGCCAAGGAACTGCGCCCCCTGTTCCCGCCCCCGGGCGCGAGCGTGCGGGCCAACGCCGAACAGCTCGCCGGGTACTTCGGCGCCGACCGCGACACCGACGCGGCCGCCATCGGCAGGCACGGCGGAGCCGTGGAATCCGGCCCGGGCGGCGACGACGCCGACTACCTGGAGATCGAACAGTTCGCGCGCCTCAAGCGGATCGCCCGCAACCCCGCGCCCGTCCTCTTCGCGCTCCTCCTGCTCGTCTCCGTGATCGCCTGCCGCGCCCTGCTCGGCGGCGGCTCGCTCATGGGCGGCGCCCTGCTGCCCGCCCCCGACGGCGGGCTCGCCCTCTGGCGCGCCTACACCGACGACTGGCAGCCCGTGGCCACCGGCTCCACCGCCGGAGCGCCCCCCTACCTCGCCGTCCTCGGCGCCTTCGCCACCGTGCTGTTCGGCTCCACCAGCGCCGCGCTGACCCTGCTGCTCGTCTGCTCGGTCCCGCTCGCCGGACTCACCGCCTACTTCGCCTCCCGGCCGCTCGTCGAGTCCCGGCTGCTGCGCGCCTGGGCCGCCGTCGCCTACGCCTTCCTGCCCGCCGTCACCGGAGCCCTCGCCGGCGGCCGCCTCGGCACCGCCGTCCTCGCGGTCCTGCTCCCGCTCATCGCCCGCTCCGCCGTCGCCGCCTTCCACTTCGGCGGAGCCGAGGGCGAGCGGGCCGGCTGGCGTCCGGTGTGGACGTACACCCTCCTGCTGACCCTGGCCACCGCCTTCACCCCCGTCGTCTGGCCGCTCGCCGCCGTCCTCGGCACCGCCGCCCTCGCCCCCCGGCTCCGCACGGGCTGGAAGACGTACGGCCTGCGGCTGCTGGCCACCCTCGCCGTCCCGCTGCTCGTGCTCGCCCCCTGGTCGCTGAGCCTGCTCACGCACCCCGGCCGGCTCCTGCACGAGGCCGGCCTGCCCTACGGATCCGGCTCGGCCACCGCCCTGGACCTGCTCGGCATCAGCCCCGGCGGCCCCCGCACCGCCGGCGGCCTGCTGCTCATCGGCATCGTCCTGGCCGCCCTGGCCGCCCTGCTGCGCGCCGAGCGGCAGTTCGCGGTGCGCACCGCCTGGGCCGCCGCCCTCGCCTCGCTGCTGCTGGCCGTCGTCGTCAACCGCACCGGCTGGGCCGGACCCGCCACCCTCGTCTACGGACTGGCCCTGCTCGCCGCGGCCGCCGTCGGCGCCGACGGCGCCAAGGAGCGGGTCGCCGCCAGCAGCTTCGGCTGGCGCCAGCCGCTCGCCGCGCTGATCGCGCTCGCCGCCGCCGCGGGCCCCCTGCTCGGCGCCGCCGGCTGGATGATCAGCGGCGCCGACGGCCCGCTGGAGCGGCGCGACCCGGTCCAGGTCCCCGCGTTCGTCGCCGAGGAGAGCGGCACCCGAGACCAGGCCCGCACCCTCGTCCTCGGCGGCACCTCGCCCGCCACCGTCTCGTACACCCTGGCCCGCGGCTCCGGCGGCCGCCTCGGCGACGCCGAACTCGCCGCCGCGGCCGGCAGCAGCTCCCAGCTCGACAAGGTCGTCTCCAGCCTCGTCGCCGGTTCCGGCGCCGACCAGAGCGACCAGCTCAGCGGGTTCGCGATCCGCTACATCCTGGTCCGCGACGGCGCCCCGCAGCAGATGCGCAAGGTCCTCGACGCCACCCCGGGCCTCAGCCGCCTCAGCCAGCTCGACGGCAGCGCCCTGTGGCGGGTGGACCGCCAGGTCGCCCGCGCCGCCATCGTCCCGGGCAAGCCCGGCGAGGCGCCGATCCCGGTCGCCTCGGGCCCCGTCGAGGTCCACACCAAGATCGGTCCGGGCGAGGCGGGGCGCGTCCTGCGCATCGCCGACCGGGCGGCCCCCGGCTGGGCGGCCACCCTCGACGGAAAGCCCCTCAAGCCCAAGACCCTCGACGGCTGGGCCCAGGGCTTCGAACTGCCCGCCGCGGGCGGCCGCCTCGACCTCGTCCACGAGGACGCGCTGACCCGGACCGCCTGGCACTGGGCGCAGGGCCTGCTCGCGCTCGTGCTGCTCGTGATGGCCCTGCCGGGCCGCAAGGCCCGCCTCGACGACGACCTGCCCGAGGAGGAGGCGGAGGCCGCCGAGCGGTCCGCCGCGGGCGAGGCCGGAGAGGGCCGCCGGGCCCGCCGGCTGCGCGCCGGGGCCGAGTCCGCCGGCGCCGCCACTGCCGCCGCCGAGGAGCCCTCGGGCGCGGTCGCCGACCCGTACGCGCAGATCCCGGCGCAGCCGGTGTACGGGGAGGACGCGTACGCGTACCAGGCGTACGGCGACCAGGGCTACGCGTACGAGCAACCGCAGCCGCAACCGCAGCAGCCCCAGCACCCGCAGCAGCCGTACGTGCCCGCGCCCGCGCAGGCCCCCGGGTACGAGCAGTACCCGTACCCCCAGCAGGGCTACGAGGCCCAGCAGGCGTACCCGCAGCAGCAGCACCAGCAGCAGCAGCACCAGCAGGAGCCGTACCCCTACCCGCCCTACGAGCAGCCGTACGACACCTACGGACAGCACGAGCCGCGTCCCGACGGGAGCCCCCAGCAGTGAAGCAGCGCGCACCCCTGACGCTGGCGGCGGTGGCAGCGGCCCTGGCGGCCGTCACCGGCGTCGGGTACCTCACCGCCCCCGCGGCCCCTGCCGCCGAGGCCAAGCCCGCGGCCGCCGCCCGGATGCCGGTGGAGCGTTCCGCGCTGGTCTGCCCGGCGCCCAGCTCCTCGGACATCGCGGAGACCACGTACACGGCGATCACCCCCGGTGCGGCCGGCGCCGCGGGCAAGGGGACGGCCCGGCTCCTCGGCGCGACCAAGGAGGCCAAGCCGGTGCTGGAGCTCAAGGAGCGCGGCAAGCCGGCCGGGGCCACCGCCTCCGGTGCGGGCGCCCCGGCGCTCACGGGCGTCGCCGACGGGATCCTGGCCCCCGGCTGGACCGCGCAGCAGACCACGAAGGTCACGGTCGGCCGGGCGCGCGGCGTCCTCGGCGTCGCCTGCACCACGCCCGGCACCGACTTCTGGTTCCCCGGCGCGAGCACGGCCAAGGGGCGCGAGGACTACGTGCACCTCACCAACCCCGACGACACCGCGGCCGTGATCGACATCAAGATGTTCGGCCCGGACGGTGCGGTCAAGTCCGAAGGCGGCACCGGCGAGAACATCCGCATCGACCCCAAGTCCACCAAGGCCGTCTCGCTGGCCTCCCTGGCGCCCGCCGCCCAGCTCCCGGACGTCACCGCCCATGTGACGACCCGTGCGGGCCGCGTGGGGGCCTCCGTGCAGGTCGGCGAGGAGGGGGTGGGCGCCGACTGGCTGGCCGCCTCCGCCGACCCGGCGGGCTCGCTGGTGCTGCCCGGGATCCCCGCGGACGCCACCTCCGTACGGCTGGTGGCCTTCGCGCCGGGCGAGGAGGACGCGGACCTCACGGTCAAGCTGGCCGGGCCGAACGGCTCGATCAGCCCGGCGGGCAACGAGCAGCTGCACCTCAAGGGCGGCATGACGGCGAGCCTCGACCTCAAGGACGTGACCCGGGGCGAGGCCGGCTCGCTGGTGCTGGCCCCGGCGAACGGCAAGAAGGCCGTACCGGTGGTGGCGGCCGTTCGCGTGGTCCGCGGCAGCGGAGCCAAGCAGGAGCTGGGCTTCGTCCAGGCGACCGGGCCGGTCGGCGCGCGGGCCACGGTCGCCGACAACCGCGCCGACGAGAACGCGACGGTGCTCTCGCTGACGGCGGCGGGCGGCGCGGACGCGAAGGTCAAGGTGACGGCCTCGGCGGGCACGGAGGCCGGTGAAGCGGCCTCGAAGGAGGTCACGGTCAAGGCGGGCACGACGCAGACCGTGTCGCTGGCCCCGGCGGGCGCCAAGGGCGCCTACGCGCTGACGGTCGAGACGGTCTCCGGCGGTCCGGTGTACGCGGCGCGGACGCTGACCCTGCCGCACGAGGGCATCCCGATGTTCACGGTGCAGACGCTGTCGGACGACCACGCGATGGTCTCGGTCCCCAAGGCCACCCAGGACCTCACGGTCCTGATCGACTAGCGGCCCGTACGAGGGCCGGGACCGACGGCCGGCCGTCAGTCCTGGCCGTACCTCGGGTCCACCGTCTCCGGGGACAGCCCCAGCAGCTCCGCCACCTGCTCCACCACGATCTCGTGCACCAGCAGCGCCCGCTCGTCCCGGCTCTTCGTCCGGATCTCCACCGGCCGCCGGAACACCACGACCCGCGCGGGCCGCCCCGCCCCGTCCGGATCCGACAGCGCCCCGAGCGGCACCGCCTCGTCGTTCCAGCCGGTGGCCGGACCGCCCGGCGGCCCCGGGACGTCCGCGACCACGAACTCCACCTCGGCCAACTGCGGGAACCGCCGCTCCAGCCGTTCGACCGAATCCCGTACGAGGTCCCCGAACAGCTCCGCCCGGCTCGCCGACAAGGGAACCTGCGGCGGTGCCAGCGGCCCCCGCATCCCCCGCCCGTGCCGGTCGCGGCGGCGCGGCCGCGGCTCGGCGGGAGGTTCGGCGGAGCGGGGCGGGCCGGGGGTCAGGGGGCTGTCGGTCACCCCCGCAGCGTAGCCCTCGCGGCCCCTGCCACCCGGGCGTTTCCGGACCCGCCGCGCCCCTCCGCAGGCACGACACGGGGGAGTGGGCCGGGGGAGAGTCGTCGCGGCCCGGTCAAGAGTGCGGTACCGTCCAACGTCGTGAGCCTTGTACGTCGCTGTTCGCGCACTGCGTGCGGCCGCCCTGCCGTCGCGACACTGACGTACGTCTACGCCGATTCGACCGCAGTCCTCGGCCCGCTCGCCACCTACGCGGAACCCCACTGCTACGACCTGTGCGCCGAGCACTCCGAGCGCCTGACCGCCCCGCGCGGCTGGGACGTCGTGCGCCTGACGGACGGATCCGCCCCCTCCCGCCCGAGCGGCGACGACCTCGAAGCCCTCGCCAACGCCGTGCGCGAAGCGGCCCGTCCGCACGACCGCGCCGCCCAGGCCGGCGGCACCGGTCCGGGCAGCGGGGGCAGCGGCACCGGGGAGACGCGTCGCGGACACCTGCGGGTCCTGCGTTCGCCCGACTCCTGACATCACATGGTCTGAAAAGCCCCTCGCCGTGCAGGTAGGTTTGCTCCACCGCACAGCACCAGGAGGGCAGGCAGTGGCCGCAGATCTTTCGAACATCGTCAAGGCGTACGACGTACGTGGTGTCGTACCCGACGAGTGGGACGAGTCGCTGGCCGAGCTGTTCGGGGCCGCCTTCGTCGAGGTCACCGGCGCGACGGCCATCGTCGTCGGCCACGACATGCGCCCCTCCTCGCCCGCCCTGTCGGGCGCCTTCGCCCGCGGCGCAGCCGCCCGCGGCGTGGACGTCACCCTGATCGGGCTGTGCTCCACCGACCAGCTGTACTACGCCTCCGGCACGCTGGACCTGCCCGGCGCGATGTTCACCGCCTCGCACAACCCGGCCCGCTACAACGGCATCAAGCTCTGCCGGGCCGGCGCCGCCCCCGTCGGGCAGGACAGCGGCCTCTCCACCGTCCGCGAGCTCGTCGAGCAGTGGTCCGAGCAGGGCGCCCCGGCCGTCGCCGAAGGCACCGCTCCCGGCACGATCACCGGGCAGGACACCCTCGCCGGCTACGCCGAGCACCTCAAGGCCCTGGTCGACCTGCGCGCCATCCGCCCGCTCAAGGTCGTCGTCGACGCGGGCAACGGCATGGGCGGCCACACCGTCCCGACCGTGTTCAAGGGCCTGCCGCTGGAGCTCGTCCCGATGTACTTCGAGCTCGACGGCACCTTCCCGAACCACGAGGCCAACCCCCTCGACCCGAAGAACATCGTCGACCTCCGGGCCCGCGTGAAGGCCGAGGGCGCCGACCTCGGCCTCGCCTTCGACGGCGACGCCGACCGCTGCTTCGTCGTCGACGAGCGCGGCGAGGGCGTCTCCCCGTCCGCCGTCACCGCCCTGGTCGCGGCCCGCGAACTGGCCCGCAACGGCGGCACCGGCACCGTGATCCACAACCTGATCACCTCCTGGTCGGTCCCCGAGGTCGTCCGCGAGCACGGCGGCACCCCCGTGCGCACCCGCGTCGGCCACTCCTTCATCAAGGAGGAGATGGCGAGGTCCGGCGCCATCTTCGGCGGCGAGCACTCGGCGCACTACTACTTCAAGGACTTCTGGAACGCGGACACCGGCATGCTCGCCGCGCTCCACGTCCTCGCCGCCCTCGGCGGCCAGGAGGGCCCGCTCTCCGAGCTGGTCTCCTCGTACGACCGCTACGCGGGCTCCGGCGAGATCAACTCCACCGTCGCCGACCAGGCCGACCGGCTCGCCGCCGTCAAGGCCGTGTACGGCGGTGCCGAGGGCATCACCCTCGACGAGCTCGACGGCCTGACCGCCGTCTCCGCCGACTGGTGGTTCAACCTGCGCGCCTCCAACACCGAGCCGCTGCTGCGCCTCAACGTCGAGGCCCGCGACCCCCAGACCCTCGCCAAGGTCCGCGACGAGGTCCTCGCCCTCGTCCGGGCCTAGAGCCCGTGTCACCGCCGGGCCGCGCCAGGTGCGGCCCGGCGGTACGCTGACCTCGCCCAATCCGCATGTTCGAAGGGAACCGCCCCATGCCGCTCGAAGCCGGCCTTCTGGAGATCCTCGCCTGCCCCGCCTGCCACTCGCCCCTTGAGGACAAGTCGGCGGACGAAGCGGCTCCCGAGCTGATCTGCACCGGTCGGGACTGCGGCCTCGCCTACCCGGTCCGCGACGGCATCCCGGTCCTCCTCGTCGACGAGGCCCGCCGCCCCGCCTGAGGCCGCGCCCCGGGCCCCGGGCCCGGGACCGCCCGGGCAACGCACGGGCCGCACAGGCACCGAACAGGCATCAAGGGGCGCCCGTCGCAGCACCGGGCGCCCGAGCAACCGAGTCGCCCGCCCTTCTGAATCAGCCGGAGGCCGCAATGCTCGACGAGTCGCTCCTCGACGCACCGGACGAGCTCGCCCGCGCCGACCGCCGCGGCCTGCTCCGCGGCGCCGCCGAGGCCGGGGCCAGAGTCCGCACCGCTGCCCGGCACGCGACCGAGGCGGGCCTCGCCGACCTGCGCCCCGACGGCCGGCCCCGCGCCGTGCTCATCGCCGGGCCCGGCACCGCCGCCACCGGCGTCGCCGACCTGCTCGGCGCCCTCGCCGGAGCCTGCGCACCCGTCACCCGGCTGCACCCCACCGGCGTCGCCCACGCCGCCGGCGCCCTGCGCTGGGCGCTGCCCGGCTGGGCCGGCTCCGTCGACCTGCTGCTCCTGGCCACCACCGACGGCACCGAGCCCGGGCTCGCCGTCCTCGCCGAGCAGGCCTACCGGCGCGGCTGCACCGTCGTGGCCGTCGCCCCCGAGAGGTCCCCGCTGAGCGAGGCCGTCGACGGCGCGCACGGGCTCCTGGTACCGATGGCCAAGGCCCCGTACCAGGAGTACGACGAATCCGCGGCGGCCGGCCCCGGCGCCCTGTGGGCCCTGCTCACCCCGCTGCTCGTGCTCCTCGACAAGGTCGGTCTGATCGCGGCCGCCCCCGAGACCCTGCAGCGCGTCGCCGACCGGCTCGACCGCACCGCGGAGCGCTGCGGACCGGCCATCGCCACGTACTCCAACCCGGCCAAGACCCTCGCCGCCGAGCTCGCCGACACCCTCCCGCTCATCTGGAGCGAGGGCGCCGGCGCCGGACCGGCCGGGCGCCGCTTCGCCGCCACCCTCGCCGAACTCGCAGGCCGCCCCGCCCTGGCCGCAGACCTGCCCGAAGCCCTGCCGGCCCACGGGGTCCTGCTCGCCGGCTCCTTCGCCGCCGGGGCCGATCCCGAAGACTTCTTCCGTGACCGGGTGGAGGAGCCCCAAGCGCTCCGCGCCCGCATCGTCCTGCTGCGCGACCGGCCCACGGGCGGCCTCACCGCCGCCCCGGCCGCGCGCGAGCTCGCCCTCAGCCACGACACGGCCATCAGCGAGCTCGAACCGGAGGAGGGCGGCGAACTGGAACAGATCGCCGAACTCCTCGCCGTCACGGACTTCGCCACCGCCTACCTGGCGCTGGCGACCAGGGGACACGGCTGAGCACACCACCGTGCCGGCCCTTCATCCAGGAAGACGGACGAAGATGGACCGCCTGACGAATACGATCCGCCCCTACGCCTGGGGATCGACCACCGCGATCCCCGGGCTCCTCGGCGTAGAACCCACCGGGGAGCCCCAGGCCGAGATGTGGATGGGCGCCCACCCCGGCGCCCCCTCCCGCCTCGACCGCGGCGCCGGCGAGACCACCCTCGCGGACGTCATCGCCGCCGACCCCGAGCGCGAGCTCGGCGCGGCCGCCGTCACCAAGTTCGGCCCCCGGCTGCCCTTCCTCCTCAAACTCCTCGCGGCCGGCGCCCCGCTCTCCCTCCAGGTCCACCCCGACCTCGAACAGGCCGAAGCCGGCTACGCCGACGAGGAGCGCCGCGGGATCCCGGCCGACGCGGGGCACCGCAACTACAAGGACCCCCATCACAAGCCCGAGATGATCTGCGCGCTCACCCCCTTCGACGGCCTGTGCGGGTTCCGCCCGCCGCTGGAGGCCGCCGAACTCCTCGAAGGCCTCGGGGTGGACTCGCTCAAGCCGTACGCCGACCTCCTGCGGGCCCACCCGGAGGAAGCGGCCCTGCGCGAGATGCTCACCGCCGTACTGACCGCGGACCGCGCCGAGATGGCCCGTACGGTCGCCGAGGCCGGCGCCGCGATCGAGCGCCTCGGGGACCCGTACGCCCCGTACGCCTCCCTCGTCCACCACTACCCGGGCGACCCGGGCGTGATCGCGGCGATGCTCCTCAACCACGTACGACTCCAGCCCGGCGAGGCGATGTTCCTCGGCGCCGGCGTCCCGCACGCCTACCTCGACGGCCTCGGGGTGGAACTGCTGGCCAACTCCGACAACGTGCTGCGCGCCGGGCTCACCCCCAAGCACGTGGACGTGCCCGAGCTCCTGAAGATCGTGCGCTTCGAGCCCGCCGACCCGGCCGTACAGCGCCCCGAGGGCAACGGCGAGGAGGTCTACGAGTCCCCCGCCGACGAATTCCGGCTCTCCCGCTTCGCACTGGCCCCCGGCGCCGCCCCCCACCCCCTCCCGGCCGGGGCCCCGCAGATCCTGCTCTGCACGGCGGGCCGCCCGAAGGCGGGCGAAGTGACGCTGTCCCCCGGGGAGTCGGTCTTCGTCCCGGCCGACGAAAAGGTCGAACTGTCCGGTATCGGCACCATTTTCCGGGCCACCGTGCCGGTGTGAACGTGGCGTCCGCCGCTGCGACTGCAACAATGTGCCGCCGTAGCGCGGCGCCCCGGGCAGGGGCGCCGTACCGAGGAAGGGACTCCGGAAACCCATGAGCGCGTCGGGCGGTACCAGGGCGATCGTGGCGGCACTCGCCGCCAACCTCGCCATCGCTGTAGCCAAGTTCGTGGCCTTCGTCTTCAGCGGCTCGTCGTCGATGCTCGCGGAAAGCGTCCACTCGCTGGCCGACTCCGGGAACCAGGGGCTGCTGCTCCTCGGCGGCAAGAAGGCCCAGCGCGAGGCGACCCCGCAACACCCCTTCGGGTACGGGCGCGAGCGCTACATCTACGCCTTCCTCGTCTCCATCGTGCTCTTCACCGTCGGTGGCATGTTCGCCATCTACGAGGGCGTCGAGAAGGTCCAGCACCCGCACCCCATCGAGGACTGGTACTGGCCGATCGGCGTGCTCCTCTTCGCGATCGTCGCCGAAGGGTTCTCCTTCAAGACGGCGATCAAGGAGTCGAACGAGATCCGCGGCTCCCTGTCGTGGGGCCAGTTCATCAAGCGCGCCAAGGCCCCCGAGCTGCCGGTGGTCCTGCTGGAGGACTTCGGCGCGCTCGTCGGCCTGGTCCTCGCCCTCGGCGGCGTCGGCCTCGCGCTCGCGACCGGCGACGGCGTCTGGGACGGCATCGGCACCCTGTGCATCGGCACCCTGCTGATCCTCATCGCCATCGTCCTGGCCGCCGAGACCAAGTCCCTGCTGCTCGGCGAGGCCGCGGGCACGGAGGACGTCGAGAAGATCAAGGCGGCGCTCGTCGACGGCGACGTCGTCACCCGCGTCATCCACATGCGCACCCTCCACCTCGGCCCGGAGGAGCTGCTGGTCGCCGCGAAGATCGCCGTCGAGGGCGACGACACCGCGACGCAGGTGGCGGACGCCATCAACGCCGCCGAGGCCCGGATCCGCGCGGCGGTCCCGATCGCCCGCGTGATCTACCTGGAGCCGGACATCTACAGGGCGGAAGCCGCCGCCAAGGGCTGACCAGCCTTCGGGACGCACGAAGGCCCCCGCCGCGCAGGACGCGCCGCGGGGGCCTTCGCGTCTTCCGGCCGGCCGCCCGGTCACCCGATCTCGCGGAGCACCTCCAGGACCGCCGGGGTGTCCGGCGCCGATCCGAGGCGCTCGCGGAAGTCCTCGTCCATCAGCTTGCGGGACAGCAGCGCGAGGATCCTCAGGTGCTCGTCGCCGGCGGCGGCCTCCGGAACGGAGATCATGAAGACCAGCCGGGCCCTCGTCCCGTCCAGCGATCCCCACTCGATGCCCGCCCCGGACCGGGCGAAGCCCACCGTCGGCCGGGACACCGCGTCCGTCTTGGCGTGCGGGATCGCGATGGACTCGCCGAGACCCGTCGTGCCCTGCGCCTCGCGGGCGAGGGCGACCCGTACGAGCTCGTCCACGTCCCGTACGTTGCCGGTCGCGGCCAGCATCTCGGCCATCTCGCGGATGGCCGCCTCCTTGGAGCCGGAGGCCAGCTCGGTCTTCACGGTCTGCGCGGTCAGGTACCCGGAGAGCACGTCGGGCGTCGCGGGCGCGGCCACGGAGGCAGCGGGGGCGGCCGCGGCGGCGGGGGCGGCCGCGGCCATGGCCACGGCCGCGGCAGTGCCCGTACCCGCGCCGACGCCCGCGAGCACCGCCGGCCCGGGGGCACCGGTACCCGTACCCGTACCCGCACCGGCACCGGCGGCGACCGGTGCCACGGCGGCGATCGCCCCCCGGCGCGCCTTGAGGTCGATGAGGGCGTTGGTCGTCAGGGCGGTGACCACCGTGCCCGCCGCGATGGCGATCAGGAACCAGGCCCAGCCGCTGATCGCGCCCAGCGCGGCCACGACCGGACCGCCGTGCGGCACGTGGTCGCCCACGCCCGCCGCACCGGCGATCGCCCCGGCCACCGCACCACCGAGCATGTTCGCCGGTATCACGACCGCCGGCCGCGCCGCCGCGAACGGGATCGCGCCCTCCGAGATGCCGAACATCCCCATGAACAGCGCGGCCATGCCGGTCTCGCGCTCCTGGTCGGAGTACAGCCTGCGGCGCAGCAGCGTCGCCAGGCCCTGGCCCAGCGGCATGACCGGGATGGCCGCCGCGCACATGCCCATGACCGCGTGGTTGCCGGAGGCGATGAGCCCCGTACCGAAGAGGAACGCCGTCTTGTTGACCGGGCCGCCCATGTCGAAGGCGATCATCAGGCCGAGGATCGCGCCGAGCAGGACCGCGCTGCTCCCGGTCATCCCGGACAGCCAGCTCGTCAGGTTCTCGAACACCCACGAGATCGGCTTGCCGATGACGTAGACGAAGAACAGGCCCAGCGTCGTCGTCGCGACGATCGGGATCACGATGATCGGCATGATCGGCCGGACGGGCTTGGGGACCTTGACCTTCCTGATCCACAGGACCAGGTAACCGGCCAGGAAGCCGGTCACGATGGCGCCGATGAAGCCCGCGCCCGCCTTGGAGCCGTAGAGCGCCCCGGTGTTCGCGATGAATCCGCCGATCATGCCGGGCACGAGCGCCGGACGGTCGCCGATGGCGTACGCGATGTAGCCGGACAGGATCGGGATCATCAGCTGGAAGCCGATGCCGCCGATGGCGTTCACGTGAGCCCAGAACGTGCCCTCGGGGATCACGTATCCTTCGGCGGTCGCGTGCCCGCCGAGGGCGAGCGAGACGGCGATCAGCAGACCGCCGACGACCACGAACGGGATCATGTACGAGACGCCGTTCATCAGCGCCTTGTACGCGAGGCTGCGCTCCTTGCCGCCCCCGCCGCCCCCGCCGACCGGGCCCGCCGCGGTCCCCGGCTGCACCGGCGCGCTCCGCACGCGCTCGATGAGCTCCTCCGGCCGGTGGATGCCGTCGGCGACCCCGGTGGACAGCACCCGCTTGCCGGCGAACCGCTCGCGGTCCACCTCCTTGTCGGCGGCGATGATGATCCCGTCCGCCTCTCTGACATCGTTGTCAGCGAGCACGTTCTCGGCCCCGATGGAGCCCTGCGTCTCCACCTTCATGTCGACGCCGAGGCGGGCGGCGGCCTGCTGGAGCTTCTCCGCGGCCATGTACGTGTGCGCGATCCCGGTGGGGCACGCGGTGACGGCGAGGAGCTTCAGGCGCGCGCCCCCGCTCGTGGTCCCGCCACCGGGAGAGTCGGCCGGAGTGGTCACTGCAATCTCCTTCTCGCGCGTACGAACGATCCTCCGGCATCGTCCAACACACAAGGGCCGGACCGAAAGTCCGAAAGGCCTGAATCAGGCCGCCGGACGGCCCCGTTCAGCCGCCGGCTTCCGGCCCGGCTTCCCCGGCCCACTGGGGCGCGCCCGGCCCATCGGTGTAGATTCGTCATCAGTGTCAGGCGTCGCTGCTGATGGCGGTCGGGCGGTCCTCGCGACCGGCCGAGGGGAGAGAGGGCCCCCGACGGACTGAGCGACCGGTGCACCGTCTTCACCAGGCGATGCGCGGCTCAGCCGTACCCACCCTCTCCACCCATGAGGAGCAGCACCCATGGACTTCAAGGTCGCCGACCTTTCCCTCGCCGCCTTCGGCCGCAAGGAGATCACCCTCGCCGAGCACGAGATGCCCGGTCTGATGTCGATCCGCCGCGAGTACGCCGACGCCCAGCCCCTGGCCGGCGCCCGCATCACCGGCTCCCTGCACATGACCGTGCAGACCGCCGTCCTGATCGAGACCCTGGTCGCCCTCGGCGCCGACGTCCGCTGGGCCTCCTGCAACATCTTCTCCACCCAGGACCACGCGGCCGCCGCCATCGCGGTCGGCCCGAACGGCACCCCGGAGAACCCGCAGGGCATCCCCGTCTTCGCCTGGAAGGGCGAGACGCTGGAGGAGTACTGGTGGTGCACGGAGAAGGCGCTGACCTGGCCGAACACCCCCACCGGCGGCCCGAACATGATCCTCGACGACGGTGGTGACGCCACCCTCCTCGTCCACAAGGGCGTCGAGTTCGAGAAGGTCGGCTCCGCCCCGGACCCGTCGACGGCGGACTCCGAGGAGTACGCCCACATCCTCACCCTGCTGAACCGCACCCTCGGCGAGAGCCCGCAGAAGTGGACGCAGCTCGCGTCCGAGATCCGCGGCGTCACCGAGGAGACCACCACCGGTGTCCACCGCCTCTACGAGATGATGGACGAGGGCACCCTGCTCTTCCCGGCGATCAACGTCAACGACGCCGTCACCAAGTCGAAGTTCGACAACAAGTACGGCTGCCGCCACTCCCTCATCGACGGCATCAACCGTGCCACCGACGTCCTCATCGGCGGCAAGGTCGCGGTCGTCTGCGGCTACGGCGACGTCGGCAAGGGCTGCGCCGAGTCGCTGCGCGGCCAGGGCGCCCGCGTCATCGTCACCGAGATCGACCCGATCTGCGCGCTCCAGGCGGCCATGGACGGCTACCAGGTCGCGACGCTGGACGACGTCGTCGAGACGGCCGACATCTTCATCACGACCACGGGCAACAAGGACATCATCATGGCCGCCGACATGGCCAAGATGAAGCACCAGGCGATCGTGGGCAACATCGGGCACTTCGACAACGAGATCGACATGGCCGGCCTGGCCAAGGTCGACGGCATCGTCAAGGACGAGGTCAAGCCGCAGGTCCACACCTGGACGTTCCCCGACGGCAAGGTCCTGATCGTCCTCTCCGAGGGCCGCCTGCTGAACCTCGGCAACGCGACCGGCCACCCGTCGTTCGTCATGTCGAACTCCTTCGCGGACCAGACCCTGGCCCAGATCGAGCTCTTCACCAAGCCCGCCGAGTACCCGACCGACGTCTACGTGCTGCCCAAGCACCTCGACGAGAAGGTCGCCCGCCTCCACCTCGACGCCCTCGGCGTCAGGCTCACGACGCTCCGCCCGGAGCAGGCCTCCTACATCGGCGTCAAGGTCGAGGGCCCGTACAAGCCGGACCACTACCGCTACTGATCCCGGCCGGATCCGCGCGGACGCGCGGATCCCCGCGGATGCACGGCACCGAGCAGGCCCCCGGCACGTACGCCGGGGGCCTGCCCCGTGAGCAGGACCGGTACGACCCGTACGACCCCGTACGACGCACGCAAGGACGGCACCCATGCCCCGCGGCCGCTACTCGCTCCACGACCCGCACGACCACACGCCCCTCGGCGAGGAGCACTTCCACTGCGCGCCCGGCCCCTCCGGCTGGCGCTACGTCTCCCAGCTCACCGGCCCGGACGGCGACCACCGCGGCTCGGTCGACCTCGCGATCGACGAACTAGGCCGCCCCATCCGCCTCGAAGCGAACGCCGCGAGCTGGCAGGTGCGCGGCGCGGCCATCGACGGGGTCACCTGGGTGCGCTCCGACCCCACGGGATCCGAGGCCACCGAGGGCAACGTCCCCGCCGCGGGCTTCACCGGCACCTCACCCGCCTTCCTCGTCGCCACCGCCCGCCTGCTCCGGCTCGCCCCCGGCGCCGCCGCGACCCGGGTCCGGCTCGTGGCGCTGACCGACCCGGTGCTGGCGCCCCGTACGGTCGACCAGGCCTGGGCCCTGCGGGGGCGCGCCGAGCACGCGACGGACGGCGGAGCGCTCGTGGTGGACGAGTACCAGGTCACCGCCCTGGACACGGGCGAGGTGCATACGGTCCACATCGCGGGCGACGTCGTCCTCGCGGCCCCGGGCATCGAACTGGAACACCTGGAGACCCCGCCCTCGACGTTCGAGGACTGACGCCCGCCCGGCTCCCGGCCCCGGATCAGCCCCGTTCGTCGGGGTGGCTCCACTCGACGGCGCAGGCCGCAGCGGGCGCGGCTTCCTTCGCGTACCAGGCGACGGACTTCTCGAACTCCGGGCACCACAGGTGGGCGCGGCTGACGGAGACCGGGAAGTCGGACCCGCCGGTGACGGCGTACCCGCCGTCCTCCCGCCGGATGCCGATCGTGACCTGGCGGCCGATGCCCTCGTCCCGCATCAGCTCGCGGAGCTCCTCGACGACGGCTTGCGCCCGGGCCTCGTCCTCGATGCCCGTGACGCGGAGGGTGAATGCGACGTTCGCTGACATGTCGCGCAGGTCAGGCGATCATCCCGGGGGCGCGAACCCGGTCGCGGGCCGCGGGGGCGCGCCGGTCGCGGGCATCTCGCCCGGGACCGGGACCGGGGGAGTGGCGGGGGCCACGGCCGGCGGTACGTACGCGCCGGGGCCCTGCTGCCCCCAAGCGTCCGGCATCGGGCCGGGCACCGCGGGCGGCGCGTACGCGGGCGCGACCGGAGGCGCGTACGCGGGCGCGCCGCCGCCGAACGCGCGGGCCGCGTCCCGGCTCTGCCGCTCGTGCACCACCGCCATCAAGAACGCGGCGGCCGGCACACCCACCGGCGCCGGAGCCCCCGTACGCGCCACCAGGTCGTCGGCGAGCCGCACCGCCATCGCGGCGCCCACCTGCGGGTCCAGCTGGTTCATCCGCGTCAGGTATTGGCGTATCGCCAGCCACAGCCCGTCCGGTACGGCAGACAGGTCCAGCCCGGAGAACCGCCCTGCCAGCCACGGCGGCGGCGGGGGCAGCGGCATCACCCGCACCCCCGGCGCCCGCTCCCGTACGACCAGGGCCCCCGCGAACACGTCGCCCAGCCGCCGACCGCGGGCCGAGATCAGCGAGGCGATGCAGGCGATGGCACCGAAGGTGCCCAGCAGCTCCACGACCCCCATCGCCCCGCGCACCAGCGCGTGCCGGAACCGGATCGGCCCGCCGTCGTCGCGGACCACGCGCAGCCCGCAGGCGAGCTTGCCGAGCGAGCGTCCGTGGGACAGCGTCTCCACCGCGATCGGCACCCCGACCAGCACCAGCAGGAAGGACGCCACCGAGACCGCGGCCTGTGCGGCGGGATCGAGGGAAGCGGTGGCCAGGGCCAGTCCGATCGAGATGATCAGGTAGCCGGTGATGTACACGAGCAGGTCGAGGAAGATCGCCAGCGCCCGGCTCGGCAGCCTCGCCGGCCGCAACCCCAGGACGACCGCGTCCCCCGTCACCAGATCGCTCACCCTGCACACCCTTCCCGTGACCGGACCCGCCCCTCGGCCACCAGTCTGCCAAGCTGACCACAGTAGAAGTAAGCAGAAGCAGAGCAGGTCCTGGGGCAGGGGAGCGGTAACCGGATGGATCTCGACGTCTTCGTGACGGCCCACCGGGCGGAATGGGACCGCCTGGAGCAGCTGCTCGGCCGCGGCCGCAGGCTGACCGGAGCCGAGGCGGACGAACTGGTCGCGCTCTACCAGCGGGCCTCCACCCACCTCTCGCTGATCCAGTCGAGCACCCCGGACCCGATGCTCACGGGCCGCCTGACCCAGCTCGTCGCCCGTGCCCGCGCCACGGTGACGGGCGCCCGCCGCGCCGGCTGGCGAGACGCGGCCCGCTTCTTCACCGCGAGCTTCCCGGCCGCCGTCTACCGCAGCCGCCGCTGGTGGATACCGACGGCGCTGCTCTCCACGGCGGTCGGCGTCCTCCTCGGCTGGTGGATAGCCACGCACCCGGAGGTCCAGGGGGCCATCGCGGCCCCGGAGGACCTGAAGGCGCTCACGAAGCCGGGCGGCGGGTACGAGACGTACTACTCCAGCCACCCGGCGGGCTCCTTCGCCGCCCAGGTCTGGACGAACAATGCCCAGGCGGCCGCGGTCTGCCTGGTCCTGGGTGCGTTCCTGGGGATACCCGTGCTGTGGATCCTGTTCGTGAACATGCTCAACCTGGGGACGGGCATCGGCCTGATGGCCTCGGCGGGCCGTCTCGACGTCTTCCTCGGCCTGATCCTCCCGCACGGCCTGCTCGAACTGACCGCGGTGTTCGTGGCGGCCGGCACCGGCCTGCGCCTCGGCTGGACGGTCATCGACCCGGGCCCGCGCACCCGCAGGGCCGCCCTGGCCGAGCAGGGGCGCGCCGCGCTGGGCATGGCGATCGGCCTGGCGGTGGTCCTGTTCGTATCGGGCCTGATCGAGGGCTTCGTCACCCCGTCCGGCCTTCCCACCTGGGCCCGCATCACGATCGGCGTCGCGGCAGAGGGCCTGTTCCTGACGTACGTCTACGTCCTCGGCGGCCGGGCCGCGCGCGCGGGTGAGGCGGGCGACGTGGAAGCCGCAGACCAGACGGCCACGCTGCCCACGGCGGCCTGAGTCGTCCTGAGGCGGCCTGAAGCGGTGCGATGTGCGTCGCACCCCGTTCAGCTGCTAGTCTCCTCGTCGTCCCGCAGCGACTGTTGACACCGTCGCCGTGGGGAGGTAGATTCGAACGGTTGCCTCGAACTGGACAAGTTCGGCAGCGATGGTTTAAAATCTCTCTCGCCCCCAACAGGAATTGAATTCCAATGGGGCACAGTCGACTCCTCATCCAGGAATCCGAAGCCGGGAAATCCGGTGGAAAACTTCTGATAGAGTCGGCATCGCCGGAAAGGGAAAACGCGAAAGCGAAGAACCTGGAAAGCAAGCGGAACTGACTCTGATAGAGTCGGAAACGCAAGAACGAAGAACGAAAGC